>JBFWZL010000153.1:0-12341 GCA_050185455.1 Binatia bacterium
TCTCGCCGTTCGCGGTTTGTTTTCCATGAAAGCCCGGACCATACCTCGACGCTAAGCCGGTTTGCACGATACTGGCAGTCTGTGAAGGAAAAGAGGGAACTGTTCGTATCGCCTTTGGGAGAGAAGGCGGCCGCGGCTGCTCTAGGGAACTACAGCCTCCGAGGAAAAAAGACAGGAATAGAGATAGAGACAGAAAGAAAAACAGAGAAGATAGACTCAGCCGCCAGCCGCCCACAACCACCATAGTAAGTAATTATAAAGAGTATGAGCGGAAGGGGCAATTCTCGCAAATGCAGGCTGAAGGCTCATTGCCGCAAGCTTTCGATGCTCTTTACTCCTCTCTTGAGGCTGCGGTATGTCTGACCGATAGTCCTTTCAGCAAGAAGGGGGTTCCGGAATGAAAATTTTCATGTTCCACCTGATGCCGTGGCCGTATCTATCGGATGACTTTGATCAACATCATAAGACGGCATGAGTGACGTACCTGAACATCTACTACGATCCGCATCGCGGCACTACTGTCTACAATGAATATCTCGATCAATTACAATAGGCGGAAGCGCTTGGGTTTGACGGAGTGTGTATCAACGAACATCACCAAAACGCCTATGGAAATATGCCGTCTCCTAATCTGATTACCGCGTGTCTAGCGCGGGCGACCAAGAAAATTCACATCGCCGTTGTTGGCAATGCGTTGCCACTGTACGACCACCCTATCCGCGTGGCGGAAGAGATTGCCATACTTGATGTGATTACCGGCGGACGAATCATTTCTGGGCAGGTGATCGGTCATGGTCCCGAATATTATTCCTATGGCGTCAACCCGACCTACGCACGCGAACGGTTCTGGGAAGCGCATGAACTAATCATCAAAGCTTGGACAGAAGATGGCGTGTTTTCGTGGGAAGGAAAGCATTACAACCTACGTTACATCAACATCTGGCCCAAGCCTGTGCAGAAGCCACACCCACCGATTTGGATTCCTGGCATTGGCAGCGTCGAAACCATGGAATATGTGGCGAAAAAACGCTTCAGTTACCTCGCGCTGCCGTATTTCACTACGATGTTTATCGACGCAATTTTGAGCAATTTAGGGAATGTTGCCGCAAAGAGGGCTACGAAATGGACCCGGAGCAGGCAGGCTATCTCATTCTGAGGAGCGAAGCGACGAAGAATCTCGCTATGCGTCTGTCGTTGCATGAGATTCTTCGCCTCCACTCCGTTCCGACTCAGAATGACAACTCCTCATCTTTAACGAGATGAACTACTACGGCGGTGTACAGTTGTACAGAGAAATTGCCCTCGGATTCCCTCTCCCTTGTGTGAGAGAGGGACAGAGTGAGGGGAAAATAACGGCAAGGGGTCCACGTCTCCAAATCCAAATAAGCGGCAGTGTATGCGTCTGTACACGGATTCAAGTGTTCGCGCTATAGATCGCGCCTATGACGCAGAGCCCTGTTCCCAAAGCACTGTTACCGAAGCGCGACGATTTCATTGTTGTACAGAGGCCGTTTTCTGTCCTTGCATTTGTTCCACCGCCGCTCGTAACGACTCATTCTGCGCCTTCAGCTCGGCTAGCTGCTGAGAGAACGTTTGTAATTGCTTGTGCTGAAGTTGGAGTTCATTGAGGAGTATGGGCGTCAACTCTTCATAGCGTACTCCTTCTACTTCCCCCTCGGTGTTGTGCGTCACTAACTCCGGATACACCTGGGCCACCTCCTCCGCGATCAACCCATACTGCAGCGGTCCTGTGGGCTCGTCTTTATAACGAAAGGTGACGGGACGAAGCCGCCGTACCTTCTCACTGTAGGTTCCTATCGGCTGAATGTCTTGTTTGTAACGGGCCGAGGAGAGGAGCACGCCTAATTGTCCTCCATTGGTGATGCGCACGGTGTTGCCGGTTATGGCTTTGCCCGCCACCCCCGCGATGAAGGTGCGCGTCTGGAGATCGTTGCCCAGACGCAGGGTATTCGACTCGCTAGCCGCGCCTGGATGTCCTACATAGATATTTTGCTGACCGTTCTGCAAGTTTGCCCCCGCGCCCCAGCCAATGGCGGTGTTGCCAATGCCCGCCTTGACGGCGAGTAACGTATCCCGCCCTAGCGCCGTATTATCGCGGCCGGTGGTGTTGGCGCGCAGCGCATTGAAACCAAGGGCAGTGTTGCGGACACCGGTAGTGCTAGAAAGAAGGGTGTTTACCCCGCTGGCGGTGTTGCCAGCGCCGGTGGTGTTGGCGCGTAGGGCGTTAAAGCCGCTGACAGTGTTGTTGGCGCCGGTGGTGTTCTTGGCAAGTGTTCGGTAGCCATGCGCCGTATTATTACTGCCGGTAGTGTTGGCCGTGAGCGCCTCTGCCCCAGCCGCGGTATTCCGCAAGCCGGTGGTGTTGGCAGTGAGTGCGTAGGCGCCGGTGGCGGTGTTGGAGATGCCGATGGTGTTAGCGCGCAGAGCCGCATAGCCGCTAGCGGTGTTGGAGATGCCGGTGGTGTTGTTCTCAAGTGCGTAGGCGCCGGTGGCGGTGTTGGAGATGCCGATGGTGTTGTCGAAGAGCGCCCGGTAGCCGGTAGCGGTGTTAACGAAGCCGGTGGTGTTTTTGCGGAGCGCTTCAGTGCCGGTGGCGGTGTTCTGGAAGCCGGTATTGGAAAAGAGCGCCCAGGCGCCGGTGGCGGTGTTCTGGAAGCCGGTGGTGTTGTCGAAGAGCGCGGCGCGGCCAGTGGCGGTGTTGTCGGCGCCGGTAGTGTTGCTGCGGAGCGCATCGGAGCCGCTGGCGGTGTTGTTGCCGCCGGTGGTGTTGTTGTCGAGCGCGAGGGCGCCGCAAGCGGTGTTATCGGTGCCGGTCGTGTTGTTGTCGAGGGCATTGCGCCCGAATGCGGTGTTGAAGAGGCCAGAAGTGTTAGCTTCGAGGGCCGAGCGGCCGAACGCGGTGTTGGAGAAGCTAGTGGAGAGGACGTTGAGGAGCGCGCCTGTTCCACCCGCCGTGTTGCCCCCGGCGTCGCTCGCCGTCGGGTTCGGCGGCCCGCCCTCGGCGAGACTGCGGAGGCAGAAGACAAAACTAGCGGTTAGGATTATTCGGGAGATGGTGCTGTGCATAGGAACCTCCTGAGATGGGGTGTTACTCGGATAGCTGGATTCGGACCCGAACGGACGCACTATACCAGGACGATGTTTTTCTTGTCAAACTAAATCAGTTGGTTATAAAGCGCGAAGCGCGAAGCGGGCGCGGGCGCTGTCTGACCTGGATATTCGCTTGAGAAATACTTCACTTTTCTGGTCAGTGAGGTGTGATGCGCCGTGCTCCCAATCATAGATAATTGCCGGGCAGCTGCTCTGCCCCCTCTCTTTCCCTTGACAGCCTGTCCGCTGCGTGCAAACCTGAATCTAAATTCAGTTTACTCCGAGACGAACTTCAGACTTCTCCCCGGAGGGAGACAAACACGTGAACGTGGTTTTTCCTTCTCTACAATTCTTTCAAGCGCTACAAACTTTGATGCAACAAGAAGAGGCTCGTTTTCGCCGCCTTGGTTTTGTCGATACGACTTTTGGCGTTCATATCGTCGGCTCGAATAATCAGGAGTGGCGGTATCTACTGGCGTTTGAAGTCTTCGATTGCCACGAAGTAAAAGAAGTCGCCGACTTTGATCTCACCGAGATTGATTTCGTCCTGAAAGGCGACCTCGCCGCGTGGATCGAAATGGTCGAGAATATCCGTCACCACAACGGCGCTGACGTGACGCATTCGCTCAACACGCTGACGCATTTCGGCGAACGGTTGCAGGTGTTGTATGATGATCCTGACAACCGCGATAAATTGTTTCGCTTTCAAGAAAGTATTCAAGAGTTTTTCGACTTGGCACATTCTCTCACGATAACGTTTCCTGCAACCACCGCTCACGGAGCGAACGCTTCGGCGTAACACTCGGACTGACGAGGAGCAGCGTATGGCATACCTCAGCACGACGGACTTCTTCGAGGACAAAAATTTTCTTGATCGTTGGCGGCGTACTCTCAAAGGAGACCTCGACCTCTCGTGGATGAACGCCAAGACCGAGAAGCTTGCCGCTACACCGGAGAATCCTCGTCGTGGGCTGACGTTGCGGGATCTGGATAAAGGTGCATATAGCTTTTCCGAAATGCCCGAATTCGTGCGCGACAATCGCAGCTTCGCCCCGCGCGGCGCTGAGTTGCCGAATGGGCTGCCGGACCTGCAAGCCGCCGTGAGTCAGAAAGGCGAGGTGTGGGCCTATAACACGGAAGGCTATTACGAAGAGGCGATGACGCGGCAATGGAACGCGACGCTCGAGGTGCCGTGGCAGGAACTGGCGAAGGCCGAGTTGCCTGATGAAATCGGCAGAGCCTACTCGCAGTTGCTCACGTTCTTGACGGAAGTCGAAATGATCGCCACTGATGTGCCGGCGGAATGGATGGGCAAGCTCAATAACAATTTCATGGAAGTGAAAAACTTCATGGCGACCCAGGTGATGGACGAGGCGCGGCACGCAGAAGTGTTCCGTAAGCGTGCGCTCACCACCGGCTACGGTCTCATGCGTGCAAGTCCGCAGAATGAGATGAGCCTAAAGCACATTCGCGACGCCGACTCGTTCGTCGAAATGTCGCTGCCTCTCCATCTTATTGGGGAAGGCGTTGTGCTCACCCTGTTCCGTTTCAGTGAATACATCGCGCCGACAGAGGCGGATAAGAAGATGTTCCGCCTCATCATGCAAGACGAGGCGCGGCATGTTGGCTATGGGGTGCAGCACCTCAAATGGGTGATGCGGCACTTTCCCGAGAAGCGTGAAGTCATTCATAAGCATCTCGACGAAGCGGAAAATATGGTGTTCGGCGGCGGCTACGCGCTAGAAGTGACCGAACCGTTCATCGTGCTTGCCGGTAAAGGGTTGAAGAAAGAGAACATCGAGCAAGGCGCCAAGATTACCGCCCTCTTTCAGATGAAGCAGATCGAGGAATATTTCGAGCGTCTGGACAAATGCGGCCTGAGCGAGCGACGCCAGCGGAGCAAGTTGCATAATGCGCTTGAATTGACGCGCGCTTCGCTCCAAGAAGCCGGCGTGCTGGCGGCGTAAGTCATTGGGCGATTTTGAGTCATCGAGTCATTGAGGAACACCTTAATTGCTCACCAGTGCAATTCTTCAATGACTCAATGGCAAAATGACTCAATGATCCAATTTGTTCTCATCCACCCCTTCTGTTTAAGGTAACCGATAATGGCTTTCTATCTCGAGAAAGATTTTTTTGAGGATATTGAACTTTTTAACCTCACGCAAAAGGTGATGAGCGGGGACCTGACGCTCCGTTGGCTCAATCCCAACACCGAGCGAGTGCGTCTCTTTCCCAAGAATCCTACTCGTGGACTTACCTACGAAGACTGCAACGTTGGCTCCTATGGATATGATCGGTTGCCAGAGATGATTCGCAATAACTACAGCATGGCGCCGCGCGGTTGCGAGCTGTGGGGGAAGTTGCCTGACCTTGGCTATACGATCAACCGTAAAAGTGACGTGTGGTCAGACAATGTTGCAGCGTTGTATGAAGAGGCGAAAACGCGGCGGTGGGCGCCGGCGGTGGAAATCAAATGGGACGCTATCGCGAATGCGTCGCTGCCGACAGCGCTTGAAGCTGCTATGGCGCAACTGTGTACTTTTTTACAAGAATGCGCGACGGTATCGATGGGGGTGGCGTCGCAATGGGTCTATTCAATCAATCAAGAATTCCTTGAACTCAAAAGCTATCTGTGCGGCCAAATTATCGATCAGGCGCGACATATTGAGGCGCTGCGCAAACGCGCTTTAACGGGAGGGCAAGGGCTGAAACGCGCCAGTGTCGGCGCTGAGCAAGCCCTGAAGGAACTTTATAGTGTCGAGACCTATCCCGAGGCTGTGGTTGGCGGTGATTTACTGTTGGGAAGTTTTCAGTTGAGCGTCTACCGACATATTGCCGCTGTCGCGCCCTCTGAACAGGATCACCGCCTCTTTCGCTTGATGATCCAAGACGCGGCTCGTACGGTAGCGTATGGCAGTGGACAGCTTCGTTATCACTTGACCCATCAACCACATCAAGCCAGTTTTCTGCATGATTATCTGGATAACGCTGAACATTGCCTGTTAGGACTTATGGGTAGTCCGGAATGTCTCGAACCATTGATCGTGCTCTCCGGCGGTGGGACGACTTCCGAACAGATCCAGGGAGGCAGCCAAATTGTCTTAGGATTTCTTCATCGGCTTGTTACCGAGTATATTGAACGCTGTGAACACGCCGGGCTTGCCGAGCGCAGTAGACGGAGCCGTTTGTCACAGTATCTGCAGCAACTGGGCATTTGACCGGACGCACCGCGTCCTGCTTGCTTGTGCTGGCTGCTGACACACGGTACCATCCCTGCATGTCGTCCAGCTTCAATGCGCCATTCCGGAACCTGAAGAAGACCATCAAACTGCCAGAGAAGCCCTCCCCAGTTGCGAAACCACCAGTAGCGCCGCAGCCACCTCCCAAAGAAGAAGTGAATGAGGAAGATCTCTTCTGGCAGGAGATGCAGGACGTCACTCGGATGAAACAAGATGGCCGAGTGCGTGTCTCCCATCCGCCACCCACAATGCTGCGGCGGGCGGAGGTCGAAGAAAATGAAGCTTTGGCCGAACTCTATGATTTAGTGGCTGGACGCGCGGATTTCGACATCACGGATACTGAGGAATATGTTGAAGGATGTGTGATGGGGCTGGACGGTGCTCTGGTACGCAAGCTGCGCCAAGGCGACTTTTCCCGTCAGGCGGCGTTGGACCTTCATGGGATGAAGGCGGAAGAGGCGCAACTCGAAGTTGAAAAATTTCTCAACACTGCCGTGCAGAAAGGCTTTCGTTGCGTGCTGGTCGTTCATGGCCGTGGGCGGAACTCGCCCGGGCAAGTGCCTGTCCTGAAAGATCGTCTGAAGCTCTGGTTGACGCGCGGCAAACTTGCTCGTAGCGTGCTGGCGTTTTCCTCCTCTCGGCCTTACGATGGTGGGCCGGGTGCGCTCTACGTCTTGTTACGGCGTGATCGTGCTCGGAAAAAATCGATCGAAGTGCTTGAGGGAGCAAAGCGAGAGTGAACGAAAAGGAACGTATGTCTAGTACCGAAGAGCAGATCGTTTCACGGTTAGTCTATACCGGCTCCGGCGACAATATCTTTACTCGAGTATTAACTGAAGCGCGGTCGCATCAACTCACCTGGAGCTGGGAAGAGGGTAAGAGCGGGGGGCAAGAGCAAGAGGAGCGCATGCGGCTTGCTCATGCCTGGCCGACCTGGGCGCCTGATCATAGCCGCGTGGCTTGTTTTGGTATGCGCGGGTCGGAAAACTCGAAATTGGAAACGCTGCTGTATGTCGTTTCGTCTGACGGCGTCGAGTCCTGGGAACTCGCCAACCTTGCCGGCGGCATGCCTATTTATGGTAACTGGTCGCCGCGCGCCACGACGTTTGCCGCTTTGGTGCAGCGAGGCGACCAACATTTCTCATTGGAGACGGCTTCATTGGACAAGCCGGGAAAAATGAAATCCTTTGTAAGTGGAGCCCCGTTGTTTTGGTCTTGGTCACCGCGCGGCGACTGTCTCGCGGTTCATGTCCGCGACAGTCGCAAATTTCCTCCCACGGCGCGCGTACTTATCTTGGAGGCGGACTCCGGGCGTATCCTGCGTGAGGTGTCGACTACGCCTGGCGAATTTCGGGTGCCGACCTGGTCGCCGCGCGAAGATTTCCTCGCGTACGTGGAGAGCAATGAATCGGGTGAGAATACGCTTTTCCTGTTTGACGTGGAGGCGGGTGACAAAGCGCCTCTGGGGGTCTCGTCGGGTATGCTGACCGCCCTCTGGTCGCCTGACGGACGCTATCTCGCTTTTGGGGAGTCGTCCAGCGCCGGATCGGCCTTTTTTTCCTCGGTAAAAGTGGTTGACCTGGATACTGGTCGCATCCAGCCATGGGTGAACGAACCTACCTCCGGGTTTTTCTGGTCACCACGCGGTGATGCGCTATGTTATCTCAGTATCGATGCGCAGCGCAGTCATCTGTGTTGGAATCTCCAGGAGCGGGACGCAGGGGAGAAACGGGAACTCATCCGTTTTCTACCGAGTCGAGAGCAGACCTTAATGATGTCGTTTTTCGATCAATACGCGCTATCGCACCCACCCGTAGCGCCGGACGGTAGCGCCATCGCTTTTGCCGGATATCTTCTTGATCGAGAATTGCTCAATGCTGACACGGCGAATCTTGCTTCGCGTGTCTATGTTCTTCCGCTCGATCAAGGGGCCGAGCCGCGATCCGTGGGACGTGGGCAATTTGCCTGCTGGAATTTGCCTGGGATGATAGTCGGTTAAGAATTGTTCTTATTGTAGACGGCATAGATATTTCTCAGCGAGAGCGGGAGGGCTCTCGTCCTTACTTCCTTGATGGACCTCTCTTTCTCGCCAACAGGTACAGAAGATCAGATTCTTCTTCCGCAAGCTCTTCTCCAATACCGGCTCTTTTGATCGTCAAGAACCTATACTGATCGACGACCATGTCCGCCTGGTGCAGCAAGACAACGATCTCGCCAAGAGAACGTTTTTTGTAGACGGCATGAGCGGGCAAATGGGGAGGATAAGTCGTTATCATCAGTCGCCCGCGCTTTTTCAAGACGCGCGCCGCCTCGCGAAACGCAACGTCCGCTTGCAAGTAACCGAGCGATTCCGGGAGAAGTACGAGATCGAAACTCGCCACATCAAAAGGAAGCGCGTGGGCGTCGGCTTGCACGACTGCTTGCAACTTGTAACACATGGCCGCCGCGCGCACCATGGCAAACGAAAAGTCGAGGCTGACGAGGTGGTGACCGAGTCGAGCGAGGTCCCTTTCTAATTCTCCTCTGCCGCTACCAATGGCGAGAATCTTTTTCCGTGAGACGATACGCGCCGCCAACCAGCGACGCAGCACGGGATATTTGTAAGTGAACGTAAAGTGATCGGCATCCCAGCCATGCAATGCGACTCGGCGGAAAAAGGCCGAAGCTGGGCGACCTTGGACTGTTCGTACGTTTCGTTGCGCCACTCAGGTTCCTCCCCATGAGAGCTAACGCCCCTGCGTTTGCCTCGCGAAGAAATTTCCCGTAGTTAATGCCCGCTGGGAGCCGCGACGACAAGGGCAGGCTGAATATGGTCCCGGCTCAAGAAGGGCAAACGCATGCCGTATTTCTGTGGGATCGATACCGGAGGAACCTTTACCGATTGTGTCGTGATGGATGAGCGCGGGCAAATCACCATTGCTAAAAGCCCGTCCACTCCGAAAGATTTCGCCGAAGGTTTTTTTAACGCTCTCGAAGTTGCTGCTGAAAAGTTGGACCTGACCCTGGCTCAGCTCATGCAGCAGACGAGGCTCCTCCTCCACGGCACGACCGTTGGCACAAACGCGATTGTCCAACTGAAGGGGGTCAAAACCGGGCTGATCACGACTCGCGGACATGGCGATGCGCTTATTATCATGCGTTCGGTTGGGCGATCGGCTGGTTTGCCGATCGAAAGACTCCTCCATGTCTCTCGCCATCAGAAGCCGACGCCCATCATTCCTCGCGCGTTGATTCAAGAGGTCAGCGAACGGGTGGATTGGCAAGGCGAGATCTTTTTGCCGTTGAACGTTGATGAGGTGCGTACCGCAATTCAGAATCTCCTTGAGCAAAAAGTCGAAGCCATTGCGATTTCTTTTCTCTGGGGATTTGTCAATCCAACACATGAACTGGCGGTGAGGCAAATAGTGCAAGAAATGGCTCCTAGTCTGTTTGTGACCTGCGCGCATGAGTTGATCGCCAAACCGGGAGAGTACGAGCGTACGGCGGCCACCGCCATTAATTGCTTCATCGGTCCTGGTTCATCCGGCTACATTCAACGTGTGCAAGAGCGGGCGAAACAGCTCGGCTATCAGTATCCGTTGCTGATCATGCAAGCGTCCGGCGGCGTGGCGACGGCGCACGAGGCGGCGCGCAAGCCGTTGTTCACTATCGGTTCTGGCCCAGTTGGCGGCGTGATCGGCTCGAAATTTCTTGCTGACACCCTGGGGCACAGAAATGTCATCGCCTCCGATGTCGGAGGCACGAGCTTTGACGTTGGCATCATTAGTGACGGCGCGCCGCTCGCTTCAGTGGAAACCACGATTCATCAGTACACATTCTTCATGCCACAACTCGATATTCAGTCGATTGGCAGCGGCGGCGGCAGCATCATTTGGATTGATGAACTCAGCGGCACGATGAAGGTTGGACCACAATCCGCCGGCGCCGATCCTGGTCCCGCCTGTTACAACCGGGGGGGTGAGGAACCCACGATCACCGACGCCAATGTCATCCTTGGCTATGTGAACCCCGACAATTTTCTGGGCGGCAAATATACTCTCGATAAGAACAGCTCTCTCCGCGCCATGCAGCAGGTTGCCGAGCGGGTACACATGGATGTGGTGGAGGCGGCCAGCGGCGCGGTGCAGATCGTTGAGTTTCACATGGCCGACCTCATGCGGCAAATGACCGTGCAACGCGGGCTCGATCCCCGCGACTTTGTCGTGTACGCCTACGGCGGCGGCGGACCGGTGCACGCGGTGTCGTACTCACGGGAACTGGGCTGCAAAACGATCGTTATTCCCCTTGGGTCGGTTGCGTCCACCTGGTCCGCACTTGGCATTCAATCCGCTGATGTGTTGCACGTCTATGAGAAAGCCGAGTTGTTGATCGCGCCGTTCGAGGCTGACCGTATCAACACGATCTTTACTGAACTCGAAGACAGGGGACGCGTGCAGCTGAGAGAAGATGGCATCGTTGACGCGGATATCCGGTTCTTGCGCTCGGTTGATATGAAATTTCGTTTGCAGATTCATCGTGTCGAAGTTCCGGTGCCTGGGAGGACGCTGACGCAAGACGATACGAATCGTCTGATGCAAGGGTTCGCTAGCAAGTATGAATCCCTGTACGGCAAAGGATCCGCGTTCCAAGACGCAGGCATGGAGATTGGCGTCTTTCGAGTGTCGGCGATTGGGACGATCACCCGTCCCACGCTCTCGCGTCAAACGCACGAGGGCGGTGACGCTGCTGCCGGACAACGTAGTGTCTATTGGCGTGAGCTGAAACGTTTTGTGTCAACGCCAATCTACAGCGGAGCCAAACTGGCTGCTCGCCAAAACATTGAAGGCCCGGCGATTATCGAAATGCCGGAGACGACGCTCGTGTTGCATCCTGGTAGCGCTGGACAACTCGACGAGTACGGGAATTTCATCATCTCAATTGGATAGGAAGTTCGCTGATGGCTCGCTCGCCTTGCTCGCTCTATGGCTAATGGCTCATTCGCTACGCTCACTCTATGGTTAAGACTTCTTTTGCTATATGCCATAAAGCGAGTGTAACGAGCGGGCTGCAAAGCGAACGTAGTGAGCGAGCTATCAGCCACATGCCATATGCAGAGAAGGAGGATTTCGTGTCCCACACTGAGATCAAATGGGATGGCCGCACCTATCCCTACATTCCACCCAAGAAACTGCACCTCCATCCCAGTCTCCAATTGCATACGGCGACTGCGGAGAACCTTAATCCGGTCACCTACGAAGTCGTGCGTCACGCTATGTGGAACATTAATGTTGAGCATGGCAACACGATCATGAAGATTTCCGGTTCGCCCAGCTGCGCCTACGGGCATGACTTCAATCCTTCTTTGATGGATGAGAATGGCGACTTTGTGTTCTTCGGTCCGTTTCTCCAATATCTCTCTTCCGCCACCGGTTCAGCGGTGAAGTGGACCATGGAATATCGCGCGGAAAATCCGGGCATTCATGACGGTGATATCTTTTTGACGAATGATCCCTGGATCGGCGCTACTCATCAGTCGGATGTGGCGTTGATCGCACCGGTGTTTTGGGAAGGGAAGCTGTTCTGCTGGGTGGGGAACACTTTGCACCAGTGGGACATGGGCGGCACGGCGCCGGGCGGGTTTAATCCCATGGCTGTGGATGTGTATTGGGAGTCCGGATGTATCCCACCGATTAAAATTGTTGAAGGCGGGAAGCTCCGCCACGACTTGGAAGAAGAGTACTCGCGCCGTTCACGCATGCCGCAACTGGTCGCGCTCGACCTACACGCGGAAATCGCGGGCTGCAACGTGGCGCGCGAGCGGTTGCTGGCGCTCATCGCTCGCTATGGCGCCGAGACGATCAAAGCCGTCATGCGCAAACTGCAAAACGATTCGGAAAAGGCGTTTCTCAACCGGCTGGAAACGATTCCCGACGGTACGTGGCGGGAATCAAGCTGGATTGAATGGTAAGGCCGGGGTGACCGCCGCCTCTATCGCAATTCACTGGCGCT
>JBFWZL010000154.1:0-12327 GCA_050185455.1 Binatia bacterium
AGAGGGCGTAAGTCGAGCGACTACTCAGGCGGTGGTGATGTGTTCCGTTCTCATCCTTGTCTGGGATTATTTTCTTGGCACCGTGCTGTAAGACAGCATGTAGTCTCATACACGGTCCACCCTTCGACAAACGCAGAGCGAACGGATAGGAATGAAACAATCAGGAATGTGACCATGAGCGTGGCGTTCGTTGCAGCGTGTCGCAAAAAGATTGCATGATTCGTATTATCAATCTCCACAAATCGTTCGGTAGCCAGCATGTCCTCAACGGGCTTAATCTGGAAATCTCCGACGGCTCTATCTATGCTGTCATCGGACAGAGCGGCACGGGTAAAAGTTGCTTGCTGAAACACCTCATCGGTCTGATGCATCCGGACCAAGGAGAAATATGGATTGACGACATCGAGATCACCCGCCTGAGAGGCCGAGCCTTAGATGAAGTCCGCCACCGCTTCGGCATGCTCTTTCAGAGTGGGGCGTTATTCGATTCAATGAATGTCTTCGATAACGTGGCTTTTCCACTAAAAGAAAAAACGAAAGCAAGCGCAGCCGAAATTCACTCGAAAGTGCATGAGCGGCTCGGACAAGTAGGGCTACCGGGCATTGAACAAAAATATCCTTCAGAACTTTCCGGTGGGATGCGCAAGCGAGTGGCGCTAGCCCGCGCCCTGGTCTCAGAGCCGGAGATTCTGCTATTTGACGAACCGACAACCGGTCTCGACCCGATTCGAGTCAACGCCATCCATCAGCTCATTCTTGACTTGCATAAGCTTTTACATTTCACCGCGGTCATTGTAAGCCATGAAATTCCTGAGATCTTTTCTTTAGCCACACACATCGCTATGTTGCATGAAGGCAAAATTATCGCGTCAGGAACGCCGGAAGAGATTCAGTCCTCAGAGGACACTATCGTGCAGCAATTCCTCAGCGGTAGTACGGAAGGTCCGATGACGGCCAATTAACAGAGACATGAAAACATTCGATCTTGAACTTTTCGTCGGATTCACCCTGTTCTGCTTAATAGCAATTCTTGTTTACCTTTCCCTTCGTCTTGGACAGGTCGATCTTATTGGTAGCCAAGGTTATACGGTGCAGGCGACATTCACGACAGCGGGCGGGCTTCAGACCGGCGCCGTGGTTGAACTCGCTGGAGTTGAGATCGGACGCGTCGAACAAATTGCTCTCGATAACTACCAAGCACGAGTCAAACTGAAGATCGACGACAATATATCCCTCGGTGAGGACACAAAAGCCGCCATCAAAAGCAAAGGATTGATCGGAGAGCGCTATGTTGAAATTTCCCCTGGCAAAACGGGAAAGAAGCTTGAACCAGGAGGGCTGATTCGCGAGACTGAGTCCCCTGTAGACATTCAGGAACTCATTTCACAATTTATTTTCGGCAATGTGAATCAAAATGGGCAGAGTAACGATTTTCCATAAAGAGACGATAAAAGCAGGCGATATTTTTAAGAGAGGGGTAGTAAAGATTGAGCAATTATCCGTTTTGATACCGATGTCAGAGAAACCTCTGGGAGAGTAGAGAAGGGAGCAAAGGCGTGACAAGAAAATTTTTGCTTGCTGTCTTGGCTGGTGTTCTGAGTTTTGGGGCATATACAGCACCAATCCAGGCGCAGCAAGAAGAAGCGTACATGCAAATTGAGGATCCCTGGGAACCGTTTAACCAGGCGATGTTTACTTTCAATCTCAAACTTGACGAATATGTGTTACGGCCAGTGGCTACTGCCTATGACTCGGTTATGCCGGACGCAGCGCAACGAGGGGTACAACGGTTCTTCAAGAACCTGGGAATTGCCGAGCGGCTCGCCAACAATCTGTTCCAAGGGAAAATCGAAGGCGCTGGCCGAGAAGTCGGTCGCTTCCTCGTCAATACGACCGTCGGCTGCGTAGGGTTCCTTGATGTTGCGGATGCAGCCTTCGGTTGGAAAGAGAGTCCGGAAGATTTTGGACAGACGCTTGCCGTCTATGGCGTAGCGAATGGTCCTTATTTGGTGTTGCCTTTCTATGGTCCTTCAACTGTGCGAGACACCGCCGGGCTCGTCGTCGACAGCGCTCTTAACCCGATGAATTATCTTTTGTCAACGGTTCAAGTCATTGCGATTAAAGGCGGCACCACGGTTGCGAGCACGGTGAACATTCGCTCGATGAACTTGGAATTCTTCCAAGATGTCGATCGTTATTCTCTAGATTTATACGGAGCCGTGCAGGACGGCTACATGCAACGACGAGAACAAGCGGTTGAAGAATAACCCTAGTAAGAGAACCAAAGATAGAAGAGGAGAATGTTGTGAATCGTCGGCATTCGGCATTGCGAACAGGAATCTGGATGACGTTGCTGGCTTTCCCTCTCAGCGCGTGGGCGGTGGAATCCCCGTTAGAAACTGTTCGCACCACGATTGAGCGCGCTACGTTAGTTCTACAAAATCCGGCGTACCAAGGCAGGGAACATCTATCGATGCGTGTCCAAAAAGTCCGGGAAGTTGTGGAACCTCAGTTCGATGTTCAGGAAATCGCCAGGCGCACGCTCGGAACTTACTGGCAGCAACGCACGGAAGCAGAACGGAAAGAATTCATTCAGCTCTTTACTGAGTTTGTGCAGAAGACATACAGTGGCATGCTGGATCGTTACACAGCGAATGTCGAATTCCTCTACGATCAGGAGCGCGTTGACGACAAGTTTGCCGAGGTGGACACGCGGATCTTCGATCCCGCTCAAAACAAGGCCTTCGCAGTGACCTACAAGATGCATCGCATCAACGGGAAATGGTTGGTGTACGATGTCGTCGCGGAGAACGTCAGCATGGTGCGGAATTACCGCAACCAATTCAGCCGCATCATCAATAAATCTTCCTACCAAGATCTGCTGGAAGCCTTGCAAAACAAAATTAAAGAACTCGACGCTCCCCCGTCATCGACTCAGGCGCACAACGCCACGGCTGGGTAATCACCCAACGTACAATAGGCGTAAGACGAGACGCCCTATCTGGGCATCTCGTCTTACGGCACTTTCCCATTTCTGTCTTTTTTTCTCCACCAAAAGCTGTGAGAGCGAAAGGAACTGTCTTGTCTGCTGGATCGCACCGCCTTCCACATCGACGCTACTATTGAAGAGGAAGAAGTCCCCTCTACGTTGCTGAATTCCTTCGATACATTTGCCGCTTATATTGCTAGAAAGAAAAAGGAGACACACGGATAGACTCGGCTTGACCGACTGAATTGGACCGCATTCATGGAGAAGACCAAGGCTGACGCGATAAGCTGGAAAGAATAATCAGCAACGCCCTCGAATTTGCAATCTAGATTCACAAAGGATTCCGTACGTTATGTCGGATCATCCCCGCCTCCATGTGCTCGTCGTTGATGATGAGAAAAACATCCGTGTCACCCTTTCAACTTGTTTAGAAAGTATCGGGTGTCAAGTGACGGCCGTAGCCTCGCCAGACGCTGCGTTGACCGCATTGGCGCACCAGCCGTTTGACCTGGCTTTCCTTGATCTGCGCCTTGGGCAGGCGAATGGCCTCGAGCTTATTCCCCGTCTTCTTGCTGAAGCTCCAGATCTGGCAATCGTTGTCATTACTGCATACGCAACGGTGGATACCGCGGTTGACGCCATCAAGCGTGGAGCCAAAGACTATTTGCCGAAACCTTTTACTCCCGCACAGATTCGTCTCATTGTCGAACAACTTGCCGAACAACGGCAACTTGCCTATCGTATTCGGGATCTCGAAGGACAGCTGCAAGAAGCCCTCCCTGAAGTAGATGCGGAAACAGCGTCAGCAGAAATGCGCGCCGTGCTGGATATCGTCGCGCGCGCCGCGCGGGCGGACACGCCCGTGCTCTTTCGTGGAGAAAGCGGGACGGGCAAAGGCGTCATTGCGCGTTTGCTACACACACAAAGCCAACGCGCCTCAGGACCGTTCGTGGTAGTAAACTGCCCCACTCTTTCTGAAGAACTTCTCACCAGTGAGCTTTTCGGTCATATGCGCGGCGCGTTTACCGGCGCTGTTCGCGATCAACCGGGGCGCGTGGAGATGGCGCAGGGCGGAACGCTTTTTCTTGATGAGATTGGCGAAATTGCTCCAGGGTTGCAGGCAAAGCTGCTGCGGTTTCTGCAGGATAAGCAGTTTGAACGGCTCGGGGATCACAAAACCCGACAGGCGGACGTTCGTGTGGTGGCCGCTACAAATCGTGATCTTGAAGCCGATGTGAAGAGTGGTCGTTTTCGTGAGGACCTTTTATACCGTCTCAACGTGATTGAGATTGCTTTGCCGCCGCTCCGAGAGCGACCGGAAGATATTCTCCGTCTCGCCCGGTGGTTCCTAGTTTTTTTTGCGCGCAACGCTCGGCGAGCGCCGCTTGAACTTTCTCCCGCCGCCGCGCAAGCACTCTTAGCCTATCCGTGGCCAGGAAATATCCGTGAATTACGGAATGCAATTGAACGGGCGGTCATCCTCTGGCCTGCGCAAGTCATAGAACCGCAAGCCTTCCCGGAACGTATCGCCGCACACATTGTCGCTGAACCGCGCCTGGGCGGGGACTATACCCTGGATGCGGTTGAACGAGAGCATATCCTGCGCGTGCTGGCGCGAACGAGCACCTTGGAAGAAGCGGCGCAGATTCTTGGCATTGATGCCTCGACGTTGTGGCGCAAACGGAAGAAGTATGAGGAGTGATATGAGGAGTAAGAGGAAGCCGGCTTTTCAGTTCACAACAACCCCTCTTCAGAACTCTGCGGGGTAATACGCGGAAGCGCGAACCAAAACGTACTCCCGCGCCCGACTTCGCTCTCGACGCCAATCTCGCCACCGTGCGCTTGGACGATTTCTTTCGCGATTGAGAGCCCTAGTCCAGCGCCGCCAGTGGGTTCGCCCGGCGCGCGAAAGAACTTGTCAAAGATCTGTTGCTGATATTCCTGAGGGACTCCCCTCCCTGTGTCGGTTACTTCGAAACGTATCGAGTCTTTTTCTGATAGTGCACGGACCTGAATTTCCCCCTCTTTGGGCGTGTGACGAAGGGCGTTCGTAATGAGGTTCGTTAACACAAGACCAATCCGTTCTGGGTCGGCGAGCACTTCCTCGTCTGACCGTTGCGTCGCCATGCGCAGCGTCACCCCTCGTTCCTCGGCGGCGGCGTGATGCTCCGTAACCGCCGCTTCAAGGAGCGCCACCGCGGAAATTGGCTGTGGATTCATAGCAATGCGGCCCGCTTCAATACGTGAAAGGTCCAAGAGATCGTCAACCATTCCTTGCAACCGTTCACAATCTTCTCGAGCCGCATACAACAGATCCATTTGCTTTTCCGTTAACGGTCCCACAACTTGTTCGACACAGAGATGAATCGCCATGCGCAGCGACGTTAGCGGGGTGCGGAATTCGTGCGCTACCGTGGCGACAAGATTATTCTTGAGCTCGTCAAATCGTCGTAGCTTGGTGACATCTTGCAATACGACCGTGGCTCCGACAATGCCGCCCCTTGACTCATAGACCGGCGTCGCACGGGCGAGGAGATAATGTTCGCTTTCGCTCGATGACGCGCGGATTGCTTCTTCGAACCCTTTGGGAATATAGGGTCCTTTCCCACTAAGAACGTGCGTACGGAGCTTTTCCAACGTGGCGCGAACAGGAGGGTCAATTTTCCCAAGCGGGTCTTGCACGGTTTCCGGTTCAATGAGCAGACCCAGAAGCGTTTCCGCAGCGCGGTTGACTGTCCGCACGTCGCCGGCAAGGCCAAACACTACCACCGGATCAGGTAAACTATCGATCGCCGCCTGAGAAGCTTGCTGCGCCTGCAGGAGTTCACCGAGCGAACTGTTACGATATTCGGTAAGCCGGTTGGCCATCGCGTTGAAATCCTGCGCAAGTTGAGCAAGTTCGTCCGAACCGCGAGCCTCGACTCGAACGGCAAAATCCCCTCCGCCAAGCCGTCGCGTCGTCCGGCTCAACACCGAAAGTGGACGGAGGAGGCGATTCGTCAACAGGATCGAAAGCCAGAGACCAATGAGCAGTGAGCCCAGGGCGCCGCCGATCATTACGGCGTTCATCCGCTCGGCTGTGCGGCGCACTTGCTCGCTTTTGTGGACAATCGCGTCTTGGTTTTTCGCTAAAATCTCGTCTACTGTCGTGCGCACAGCTTGGAAAGCTGGTTCAAGTTCCGTGAAATAGAAATCCTCTCCCGCGCCCTGCTCGCGGCGCGTGGCTAACCTCGCAAATTTTTCCAGGTAGTGTGCCCAGCGCGCGCGGAGCCGTTGGGTCAATTGGGCTTCTCCGGATTCGGTAATGTTATTTTCTTGAACAACTAACTCCTCTTCAAATTGCCGGCGGTATTGCATCGCTTTTGCGAGCGCTGTGTCGCCTTTTGAAGTCAACAAAAAAAATGCGCTACCGTCCTCCAGACGTTCAAGCACATCTTTCATCCGGTGCGAGGCCAACACACTGCGATAATTGTCCTGCAGAATGGTCTGTGAGTGGGTGCTGAGGGAGGAGATAGTCGCCACGGAAAAAGCGCACACCAAGGCAAGGGCGAAGCCGAGAGGCGCAAGGGCAAGTAAAAGCTTAGTGCGTAGGTTCACGCCTGCTCCTCTTCGCTTTCGAGCGAGATAATATGGACATCAAACCCCTCCGCCTCTCTGGCCAATCTGAGCATGATCGATTGTCCCAGCACTTGCCGCCACCAGGGTCGGCGGGAGCGTCCGACGATAATATGCGCCACCCCATGCGTACGAGCAAAGTCTAGTAACGCCAAGACCGGATCTTTCGCGTGTAGGCGGGCAACCTGAGCGCCAAGTTCCCGAGCTTTTTGTTCATGTTCGATCAAGGAGCGTTGCGCTTCAGCGTCAATCCGGTGCGGCGTTTCGTGCGGCGTTTCAACGAATACCACGTACCAATCCGTATTGAGTCGTCCCGCCATGCGGGAGCCGCGACGAAGAAGGGTCGCGCCATAAGGTGAACGCGAGGAGAGGCACACCATCACTCGATCACTTGCTGCTGCTTGCCGCGCGGCTTCCCCATCGGAAATCTGAGCGGCCACTGAACGATCAACATTTTCCGCGACCTCTCGCAACGCGATTTCCCGTAGAATGGAAAGATTCTCCGGCTTAAAGAAATGCTGTAGCGCCCAGGCAATTTGCTCCGTTCCGTAAATCTTCCCGGCGCGCAGGCGATCGAGGAGATCCTCTGCCGCAAGATCGAGGTTCACCACCTGATCGGCCTGCTTCAGAAAAGAATCCGGTACGGTCTCCCGCACCGTGACGCCGGTTGCTTGTCTCACCAAGTCGTTCAGGCTCTCTAGATGCTGGACATTCATGGCGCAGATCACGTTGACGCCAGCGTCCAATAGTTCGAGCACATCCTGGTAGCGTTTTTTATTGTGACTGCCCGGCGCGTTTGTGTGTGGGAGTTCATCGACAATGGCAACTTGCGGCCTCCGGGCAAGTACGGCGTCAAGATCCATTTCCTCAACGGTTACACCGCGATACGCAAAGCGACGGCGTGGAATCTCCTCAAGGTTTACAACCAGCGCGGCAGTGTCCGCGCGCCCGTGCGTTTCGATAAACGCCAACACAACATCCACCCCACGCTTTTTGAGGGCATGCGCTTCTTCCAGCATTTGATAGGTTTTTCCCACGCCGGCCGCCGGACCAATGTATACCTTAAGGCGCCCACGCTTGGCGCGTTCAACGAGTTCCAAAAAATCTTCGGCTCGCGGGCGTCCGTCGTTCATTTCCCGTTCTTTGACTGTGTCCGTGCTAGGGCGGGGCGACCAAATTGGCGATCAAGGGCGAGGTTGAGAGACAATACATTGACTCTCGGCTCTCCCAGGAAGCTGAAATCTCGGCCCTCAGCGACGGACTCCACCACAGCGGTTACTCTTTCCGGCGCGATTCCTCGCGCGTTCGCCACACGCGGGACTTGCCAGAACACGGATGGTGGCGAGAGATGAGGATCAAGTCCGCTCCCGGAAGTCGTCACCAATTCTGTGGGAACCGGTCCTGGAGCCTCCGGATTTTCTTTTTTGAGTCGCTCAAGATCTTGCGCCACCCGCTCTCGCAGTTTCCTTGAGGTGGGACCAAGATTGGAGCCCGAGGACACGGTTGCGTCGTAGCCGGCAGCTGAGGGTCGGGGGTGGAAGTACGCCGGGTTCGCAAAGCCCTGTGCAATAAGCTCCGAGCCCACCACCTGCCCGCGCTCGTCGGTCGCCAGGCTGCCGTTGGCGCGGTACGGAAACAAGAGCTGGGCGAGACCCGTGACCACATAGGGATAGATGATTCCCGTCAGAATAAGCGTGACGACTGTCGTCCGTAGGGCGATCCGCAACATGGCAAGCGCTCCTTACACCAAGCCAAGGGCTGCTAAAATCAGGTCAATGAGTTTGATGCCGACAAAAGGCGCCAATACGCCGCCAACTCCATAGATGAGTAGGGAACGCGCCAGTAACGCCGCCGCGCCCAACGGGCGATACCGCACGCCACGGAGCGCCAGCGGGATCAAGGCAATAATGATGAGGGCATTGAAAATTACCGCTGAGAGGATCGCACTTTGGGGTGAGGCCAGCTGCATGATATTCAGTGGGGCAATCTCCGGATACACACCGATGAAAAGGGCGGGAATGATGGCGAAATACTTGGCCACGTCGTTTGCAATGGAAAAAGTGGTCAACACGCCGCGGGTCATGAGCAACTGTTTTCCCACTTCAACCACTTCTAACAGCTTCGTTGGATTCGAGTCGAGATCAACCATATTCCCCGCTTCTTTAGCCGCTTGGGTGCCGGTGTTCATCGCGACGCCGACATCAGCCTGGGCAAGCGCAGGAGCGTCGTTCGTCCCATCGCCCGTCATTGCCACCAGCTTACCTTTTGCTTGTTCCTCTTTGATGAGCCGCATTTTCATTTCCGGCGTCGCCTCTGCCAGGAAATCATCGACGCCAGCCTCGCGAGCTATGGCCGCCGCCGTGCGGCGGTTATCGCCAGTAATCATGACCGTACGAATCCCCATCGCGCGAAAGCGTTCGAAGCGTTCTTTGATGCCGCCTTTCACTACGTCTTTCAAGTGAATAACGCCCAAGATGCGAGCGCCATCAGAGACCGCAAGCGGCGTCCCACCAGTATCACTAATGCGATGCGTGACCGCGTCGACCTCCGTCGGAATCCTGCCGCCCTGCGTCTTGACATGAGTCGCGACCGCCTCGACTGCGCCTTTGCGGATCATTCGTCCATTGAGATCGCACCCGCTCATGCGGGTTTGGGCGCTGAACGGAATGAAGCGCGCGCCAATGTTTTCTACCTCGCGTCCGCGCAAACCGTAGCGTTCTTTGACCAACACGACTATTGAACGTCCTTCCGGCGTTTCGTCCGCCAGACTGGCTAGTTGCGCGGCGTCGGCCAGTTCTTCCATACGCGCCCCACCGACGGGGAAGAACTCAGTCGCCATGCGGTTACCCAGTGTAATGGTCCCAGTCTTATCCAGGAGCAGCGTATCTACATCGCCGGCCGCTTCCACAGCGCGACCACTCATGGCCAGGACATTCTTACGCAACAGGCGGTCCATGCCGGCAATGCCAATGGCCGAGAGCAGCCCGCCAATCGTGGTGGGGATTAAACACACCAGCAATGCCACGATTACCGTAGCGGAGAGTTCGACCCCAGAGTACAAGGCAAGCGGCGTCAGAGTCACGCAGGCGAACAAGAAAACAAGGGTGAGGCCAGCTAACAAGATATTGAGCGCAATTTCGTTAGGCGTCTTTTGACGAGAAGCTCCTTCGACCAGAGAGATCATCCGATCGATGAATGACTCCCCGGGATCAGCCGAGATCCGTACGACAATGCGGTCGGAGAGCACTTTCGTGCCGCCAGTGACAGCGGATCGGTCACCGCCGCTTTCGCGAATCACCGGTGCTGATTCTCCGGTAATCGCGGATTCATCGACTGAGGCGATGCCTTCGATGATCTCCCCATCTCCGGGAATCAGGTCTCCCGCTTCACACACGACAATGTCGCCTTTGCGGAGGGTGGAAGCAGGAACCAGTTCTTCTCGCCCATCGACGAGTCGACGGGCAGTAGTTTCTTGACGCATCTTCCGCAAGGTGGCGGCCTGAGCTTTGCCGCGCCCTTCGGCAACCGCCTCGGCAAAATTAGCGAAAAGAACGGTGAACCACAGCCATAGACTAACAGAACCGGTAAACCACAATGGCGTCGCGTTCGCTCCAGGAGCAACACAGTCGCGCACCCACAGTAACGTGGTCAGGACACTGCCCGCCTCGACCACGAACATGACGGGATTTTTCATCATACGCCGCGGCGCCAGTTTATGCAGACTATCGAGAACTGCTTGTCGCATAATTTCGGGCTCGAACAGGGACAGTTCTTTCTTTCGCGAGTCCGCCATACTAAAAAACCCTTCCAGTTTGCGCGAGGAAATGTTCGACGATCGGTCCGAGCGACAGCGCCGGGAAAAACGTCAACGCTCCAACGATGACCACCACACTGACCAGAAGAGCGACGAAGAGCGCCCCATTTGTCGGGAAAGTTCCCGGTCCTGGCGGCGCGACTTTCTTGCCAACCAAAGAACCCGCAATCGCCAGCACGGGGATAATCATCAAGAAGCGACCGATCAGCATAGCCAAACCGAGAGTGATGTTGTACCAAGGCGTGTTGGCGTTGAGTCCGGCGAAAGCCGAGCCGTTGTTGCCGGTCGCGCTGGTGTAAGCATAGAGGATTTGGCTCAGCCCATGGGGACCAGCGTTATTCAAGGAGGAAACGCCGTAGGGCGCGACAACAGACCACGCAGAAAAATACAGAATTGAGAGCGGAAAAATAAGGAGGTAGAGCATCGCCAGCTTCATCTCCCGGGCTTCGATCTTCTTGCCAAGGTACTCGGGGGTGCGACCGACCATCAGGCCGGCAATAAAGACCGTCAACAGGACAAAGATCAGCATGCCGTACAGCCCTGCGCCGACGCCGCCCAATATGACCTCGCCGAGCTGAATATTCACCAACGGGACGAGCCCGCCCAGCGGCGTGAAGCTATCGTGCATGGAATTGACCGCGCCGCACGAGGCGCTCGTAGTAATCGTCGCGAATAAAGCCGAGTTGGCGACGCCGAAGCGGACCTCTTTACCCTCCATATTCCCCGCCGCCTGATCTACCGCAAGACGCTGAACCGCCGGATTGCCGGTCGACTCGAAATAGTAGGCAGTCGTTACACCCAGAAAAAACAGCCCTGCCATAGCGGCGAAGATGGCCCAGCCTTGCTTTTGATCCCGCGCCATGCGGCCATAGGTGTAAGTCAATGCCGCTGGAATGGCGAAGATCAACACCATTTCGATGAAGTTTGTGAGCGGCGTTGGATTCTCAAAAGGATGGGCGCTGTTGACATTGAAGAACCCGCCGCCGTTCGTGCCGAGTTCTTTGATGACTTCTTGTGAAGCCACCGGACCCAGCGCCAACGTTTGTTTAGCCCCTTCCAGAGTGGAAAGATCCACATAAGGGGAGAAGTTCTGAATGACGCCTTGAGAAACGAGGATCAGCGCCACGGGAATGCAGATGGGCAGCAGCACATACACGATTGCGCGGATGAGATCGACCCAGAAGTTGCCGATTGTCCTGGGATCACCAGGTCGCAAGCGGTATGTTAACCCGCGGGCAAGGGCAATAGCGGTAGCCATACCGACAGCCGCTGAGGTGAAATTGTGCCAAGCTAGTCCCGCCATCTGCGTGAGATAGCTCATGGTAGATTCACCCGCATATGCTTGCCAGTTGGTATTGGTAGTAAAGCTCACTGCCGTGTTGAAGGCGAGGTCAGCCGGAACCGGACCAAATTGCTGTGGGTTCAAAGGAAGAAACTGCTGGAGCCGTTCGATGGCATACGTCACTAGCAGCGTGAAGGCGCTGAAGAGTAACAATGCCAGAGTATACTCCGTCCATGTCTGCTGTTCTTTTGGCTTCATCCCACAGAGCCGGTAGAGCGCGCGCTCAATTAGCCCAAAGAAGCGCGGCAGTGGCTGCTGGGCTCCTTCGAAGACACGGAATATATAGACGCCCAACGGCCTGGTCACCGCCAGAATCATCAGAGAGTAAAGAAGAATCTGTAGCCAACCATTGGCCGACATTATTGCCCCCTCATGCTTTCTCATATGCGGAAAGCACTTTTACAAGCGAGAACTACCGTTTGTCTTCTAGTGTATTGCTAAAACCGCTCCGGCCACAGGAGTGCGAAAACTAAAAAACCCGCTAGAAGAAACGACAGAGCGCCGCCAACGACGTATTCCAGAGCCAAGAATTCCTCCTCCCTATAGAAGGTCACAGCCATTTGTGAA
>JBFWZL010000155.1:0-12259 GCA_050185455.1 Binatia bacterium
CCTTGGTAATCTGTTGAATGTTGCGCACCGAGGCAACGCGTCTACGAATTGCTTTCAGAGTAGCCATGTGGATTTACATTGCTTGACAGTGATTAATTGCTATGAGTGAATGCCTCTCCAGCGAAAAATTCTTCTTTACGTATTAAGCAGCGAAGGTTTGCTTGAACTCTTCAAGCGCACTATTGAGGCGTGTTTTTAGATCGTCCGTCAATTCTTTCTTGGTGCGAGTGTCCTCATAGATGTCCGGATGCCTGTTTTCAAGAAAGCGGATGAGGTCAGTTTCGTACTTCTTCAGAGCAGACTCCGGGAGGTGATCAAGATAGCCATTCGTGCCGGCATAGATGATGACGATCTGTTGCTCGACGGACAGGGGTTGGTATTGGCCTTGTTTGAGGATCTCGACCAAACGAGTCCCACGGTTCAGCATGCGTTGCGTAGCCGCGTCAAGGTCAGAGCCAAACTGAGAGAACGCCGCCATTTCTCGATACTGTGCGAGATCCAGGCGCAGAGAGCCGGCGACCTGTTTCATCGCTTTGATTTGAGCGGAGCCGCCCACGCGGGAGACCGAAATTCCAACGTTCACGGCGGGCCGCACGCCAGCGTAAAACAGGTCGGTTTCTAGGAAGATCTGACCATCCGTGATTGAGATCACGTTCGTTGGAATATATGCTGACACATCACCCGCTTGAGTTTCGATCACTGGAAGCGCCGTGAGAGAGCCGCCTCCTTGCTCTTTGCTCATTTTTGCCGCGCGTTCGAGGAGGCGAGAGTGCAGATAAAACACGTCTCCTGGGAATGCCTCGCGGCCCGGAGGGCGACGGAGGAGGAGCGAAAGCTGACGATATGCGACCGCGTGCTTTGACAGATCGTCGTAAGCGACAAGCGCATGCCTACCGCTGTCACGAAAGTATTCTCCTATTGTACAGCCAGTATATGGAGCAATGAACTGGAGCGGAGCCGCAGCCGAGGCGCTGGCGACGACGACGGTCGTATAATCCATCGCGCCGGCGCGCGCGAGCCGGTCGACGACCTGCGCGACCGTCGATTGCTTCTGGCCGATCGCAACGTAAATGCAAAAAACGTCGCCGCCCTTTTGATTAATGATGGCGTCAATGATGAGGGCGGTCTTACCGGTTTGTCGGTCGCCGATAATCAGCTCACGTTGTCCACGGCCGATAGGGATCATTGAATCAATCGCTTTGATGCCCGTCTGTAATGGTTCTTTCACCGGCTGGCGTGAGACGATGCCTGGCGCTTTGATTTCAATGCGTCGAGTCTCTTTTGTATCGAGAGGTCCTTTGCCGTCGATAGGCTGGCCCAGCGCGTTCACGACACGACCGAGCAGCGCCTCTCCAACCGGCACTTCCGCGATACGACCGGTACGTCGGACTTCGTCTCCTTCTTTAATTGCTTGCACTTCCCCAAAAACCGCCGCGCCGACATTATCTTCTTCCAAATTGAGGGCGATGCCGTAGATATCATGCGGAAAAACGAGCAATTCCCCCGAGGCGACTGCTTCAAGCCCGTAGATGCGGGCAATGCCATCGCCGGCGGAAAGCACCGTGCCGGTTTCTCGTAGCTCTACTTGTTTGTCATAACCTTGAATTTGTCGCTTGATGATTTCGCTGATCTCAGCGGCGCGCAGTTCCATCGTTTCCTCGCCTTACATAATTGGTGTTGACGTTAAGAGTGAAAACCTAGAGGTGCTGAACGAGCGATTCTCCGATCCTTTGTAGTTGCGTTTTGAGGCTGGCGTCGTATACTCTCCCCGCGATCTCCACGACAACGCCGCCAAGCAACTCGGGGTCGATTTCCACCGTGGGCACGACTGTTTTTTGCGTGAGTCGACTAAATGCATCAACCAAGGATTGCAATTCGTCAGTACTTATCGGCATCGCGACGCGAATCCGCGCGCGTACGCGGCCCAGTTGCTGTTCAAGTAATTGTTGATACGCCTTCTCGATGTCATGGAAGTTTTTGAGGCGATCGTTCTCGGCGAGAACACGGAGAAAGTTGCCCAAAAGGGTGCTAGGTGAGAAGGCCTTGATTAATTGACCGACAATATCTTTTCGTATTTTTGGTGAAAGGTTTGGCAAGGACAGGGTCTTCGCTAGAGTAGGCTCCGTCAGCACGTCGGCAACTTTCGCGAGCTCAGTTCCTATGGATTCCATAAGATTCTGTTCCTGAGCGAGACCGAGGAGGGCCTTAGCGTACCGCGTTATTCCCGGCATTCGTATTCACCTCTCGTACGAGATCTTGCACAAGTTGGCTTTGACCACTGGGCGTCAGGCGCGAACGAACCAGCTCGGTGGCCAGACGGATGGCTTGGTTGGCGACTTCCTGACGCAATATCCGTCGTGCTTCTTCTACTTCTCGTTGAGCAATCTGTTGCGCTTCGGCGCGTGCGCGATCCGCCATTTTTCGCGCCTCTTCTAGGATTCTTTCCTTCTCTCGTTCGGCGTCCGCCAACACCTGTTGACGCAGCTGCTCTTGTTCGGCGGCAAGTCCTGCAAGTTTCTGTTCATACTCCAAGCGCAGGGTTTCGGCTTCTTCTTTTGCCTTCTTTCCTTCGTTCAGTGCTTGTTCTATTGTTGCACGCCGGTTCTTTAGGCTCTCTCGCACTGCAGGTAGGGCGTACCTACGTAATACGAAGATAAACAACAGGAAGTTGATTGCGGAAAAAACAAGAGTAGCGAGCGGCGAGCCGCCTTCCACGTGGTCGCCATGTCCTTCTTCCACTGCCCACGAGATAAGCGGCCAGATAACGAAGAATGTGGATACAACGAAGCCGACCGCCTTGTTTAAATGTTTCTTCATATCTACGTCAAGGACCTCCCAAGCAACTTGTGGGCAATTTCGCGCGAAAAATCAGGGATGCGCTCCTCGAGCGCCCGACGCGCATCCGCAACTTCCTTTTGTAAGGTTTCTCGCATACGCGTCGCGGTCTGCGTCGCTTCTGTACGCGCGGAATCGATAAGGCTCTGCGCCTGTGCTTCCGCCTCTCGATAAAGAGCGTCGACTTGTTGCGTCGCTCCCATTCTTGCCTCGGTCAATCGGGCCTTATACTGCTCCCCTAGCGCTTCCGCTTCCGCCCTTACTCTGCTGGCTTCTTGCAGCGCTCCCGCGCTGCGTTCTTCTCTACTTCGTAAAATTGAAAAATTCGGCTCGAACAGAAAGCGGCGGAGAAAGGTCCAAAGACCAAGAAAGAGTATAATCTGGAAGAGAAATGTCCAATCTGGAAACGACAACACGCGTACTGATCTCCTCTCTTTGTTTCCGAACCTTTCCTAACTCCTAGATCTGCATCGGAGATGCAGTCCGAAGAATGCGGATACCTCTTTTACTGTCCTTTGAGACGACGCACAAGCCCTTCGAGTTCCTCGTTGGAATAGTATTCAATTTCAATGCGTCCTCCCTTCTTTTTCGGCAACAAACGCACTTTGGTGCCGAGTGAGCGCATCAGTTCCTCTTCGAGTGCGGCCACATGAATATGGATGTCGATCCGCTGTGGCGGTTGCGGACTAGGGGAGATCGGCGGAGAAGCGGAAACAGCGGGCGTCTCAGGTTTTCTTGAGACCAAGGTTTCTGTCTCACGCACGGAGAGCCCCTGCCGCATGATCGTACGCGCCATTTCTAGTTGCTGTTCCGGCATGTCTAAGACAAGCAAGGCGCGGGCATGGCCGACAGAAATATTTCCGCGGTCGATTTCTTCTTTGATTTCTTCAGGGAGATTCAGAATTCGCAGTAGGTTGGTTACTACCGGGCGACTTTTCCCCACCCGATTCGCGACTGCTTCCTGGGTTAACTGAAATTCCTCCATCAACTGTCGGTAGGCGAGCGCCTCCTCGATCGGCGTGAGTTCCTCACGTTGAATATTTTCCACCAACGCCATCTCCAGGCTTTCCGCGTCACCGACGTCCTTGATGATCACGGGGACACGGTCGAGACCGGCGCGTTGCGCGGCGCGGAAGCGCCGTTCTCCGATAATCAACTCATAACCGTCGTCCACCTTGCGCACGACCAGGGGCTGAAGAATGCCTTGGTGGCGGATGGATTCGGCGAGTTCGGCAATACGCTCCTCGGCGAAATACCGGCGAGGTTGGCGAGGGTTGGGATGGATGTCGGCGATGGAGACGCGTCGCTCGGGGGAAGGCGCGCTCGGCGACGGCGCTTCGCGAATCAGCGCGCCAAGCCCTCTGCCTAACGCGCGGCGTTTCAGTCCGAGAGCGGATTCACTCATTGTGATTTTCCCTTGTCGGTTTATCACTCCCCGTGATTTCTTTCGCCAGTTCAATATAGCTCTGCGCGCCGCGGCAGGATGGATCATAGAGAATTACCGGCATCCCATGACTTGGACTTTCACTGAGACGTACGTTGCGCGGAATGACGGTGTTGAAGACCTGCCGGGGAAAAAACTGCCGCACTTCGTCAGCGACTTGGCGACAGAGCTTGTTACGCGGGTCAAACATCGTCAAGAGTAATCCTTCGATAGCGAGGTCAAAATTCAAGCGTTCGCGAATAAGCTCAACAGTTTCGAGGAGCGACCTCAGACCTTCGAGCGCGTAATATTCGCATTGGAGAGGAATAAGCACACTATCGGCGGCGGTAAGGGCGTTTACGGTTAGTAAACCCAGAGATGGAGGACAGTCAAGGACAATGTAGCGATATCGTTCATTGATTTGACGGAGCAGTGTTTTGAGCCGATATTCTCGATTCTCGATATTTAAGAGCTCCACTTCCGCGCCAATCAAATCATGGTCCGCAGGTAAAACATCAAGTTGTTCAATAACCGTTTTATGTATGACGTCTTGTAGGCTGCATTCGTCAAGCAGTACATCGTAAAGAGTAAGACTTTCTGGGTCCGTCTTCACACCGATGCCGCTTGTGGCATTCCCTTGTGGATCACAATCTACCAAAAGAGTAGGTGCTCCTCCCACTGCAAGAGCGGCGGAGAGATTTATTGCTGTCGTGGTTTTACCCACTCCTCCTTTACGATTGGCGATGCAGATGACCCTAGCCACCGCCGCTTCCCTACCATAAGCAACGAGAGAAGAAAAGCGCCCTATAGGAAATGAGTTGGTAAGAAAATTTACTTTTTTTCTTGAAATTTCTTACAAGGCGCGGTTTATAGTTTGTAACGGTCCTTCATTGCTTTGTACCGCTCATAGGTGTGTGGATCTATAGTAGAGAGTGGCAAGGAATCGAGGAGGGGGATAAGAAAATCCTTAAGCGGTTTTCCTCGTGCTATCCACTGGAAATATTCCCGCCCTCCATGGTTATAGGGACCATACAATTTCCCTGCTGGGATGTTAGCGTCGAGCCAACGTAACAAGGTTTCGTGTCTAACGTGCATGCGTAGGGTGATTTGAGGTTGTTTGCCGTCTCCGCCAAAATGTCCTTCACCTACCAGTAAACCAAGAAAGAAGCCAGAAAAAAAAGGAGAGAGCGTATCCTTGGACGAGGCCACGATGATTCTCCGTGCAACACGAAATATAGCGAATTTGTTTCACCGTCATGTGTCACGTGGAACATTTTTGCCATGTATGGGTTGTTTCACCGTCATGTATCACGTGGAACATTTTTGCAGAAACCGAGCAGGCGCCGCTGCTCGGACCCAAATGGGAGGACATAGTCGTAACAGTTTATGGGAATGAATTCTCCCTCAACCACGCTTAGTTCCGGAGATTCATCGTTGCTACGTGGCCCTTTCATAGCAAGAACTTTCCCTCTCATCCGTAAAAATGGGCAAGCGAATTTAAGGAGGGTTGATATCTTCCAAGTAGCGCGTGTGATGACGACGTCGAAGGCTTCTTGAAGAGGAGAGTCTCTTGTCAGCTCTTCCACACGGCCTTCTCGAATTGCCAGATTCTTGGCGGCAATTCTCCTCGCTACATGTTTAAGAAAGCTGACCCGCTTTCTCCTGGCCTCAATCAAAGTAACGAAAGTTTGAGGAAGTACGATTGCTAGAGGAATACCAGGAAATCCTGCTCCACTCCCCAGGTCGAGAATAGAAGCAGCCTTCTGGAGATAAGGGATCACGGCAATTGAGTCAAGAAAATGTTTGCGAATAATCAATGCTGGGTCAGTTTGGGAAATAAGATCGATCTTCGGTGACCAAAAAAGCAATTCTTCAAGATAAATGGAAAATTGGGACAGAGCTTCATCTGTTAACTCAACTTCAAGATTTTTAGCTCCCTCGTGTAGGAAATGAATGTGGGCGTGAGTGACGCGCATATTGTTTAAGCTGCTCCCGCGCGCTTGAGGTGAATGGCAAGAAGGGAAAGGGCGGCAGGAGTAATACCTGGAATACGGGCGGCTTGTCCCAGAGAAACGGGATTTATTGTGGCTAACTTCTCTCGGACCTCGCGAGAGAGTCCAGAGATCAGTGCATAATCAAGATTCTGGGGAATCCGGGCCTTTTCTAGGTGACGAAGCCGTGCAACTCCGTCTTCTTGCCGTTGAATATAACCAGCATATTTGATCACGATTTCCACCTCTGCCATTTCTTCTCGTGATAAAGAGCGAGGAGGCGGGCAAATAGTCTGAATCATTTCGAAAGTGAATTCCGGCCTACGTAATAACTGCGCCAGGGATATTGGATTTTTTACTTGAGCACTGCCAACGGAAGCAAGCGTAGCGTTCAGGAAATCATTTGGCGGCAAACGGCAAGTTTCCTGCCGTTGGATTTCCTCTTCGATGTTCTTTTTCTTTTCTGCTGTTTTTTTCTGACTTCCATGATCAGCAAGACCTATGCGATAGCCAAATTCCCGCAAGCGAAGGTCCGCATTGTCCTCTCGGAGTAGTAACCGATGCTCAGCGCGCGAAGTAAACATGCGATATGGTTCCCCGCCAACGCCTTTTGTGACAAGGTCGTCGATCAGGACGCCGATATAAGCCTGGTTCCTATTAAAAAGAAGCGGTTCTCTTCCCTGGATACTGAGAACTGCATTGATACTCGCCATTAACCCCTGAGCTGCTGCTTCTTCGTACCCTGTAGTCCCATTAATCTGCCCTGCGAAATACAGTCCTCGAATCAGTTTCGTTTCTAGACTGGGGAAAAGTTGTGTCGGATCGGCGTAGTCGTACTCAATGGCATAACCTGGGCGCATGATTTCCGCGTTTTCCAATCCTTTTATAGAACGGACCATCTGGATTTGGACATCTAACGGGAGGCTAGTGGAAAGCCCATTGGGGTAAACTTCTACTGTGTTGCGTCCTTCTGGTTCCAAGAAGATTTGATGACGAATTTTCTCTTTGAAGCGAACAACTTTGTCTTCTATAGAAGGGCAGTAGCGTGGGCCTCGTCCCTGAATGACTCCCGAATACATAGGGGAGCGTTCTAAATTTTGCAGAATAGCCTCATGAGTTTGCGCATTGGTGTAGGTCAGATGACAGGGTAGCTGGCTTTGCTCTATCCGCAAGGTTGAAAAGGAAAATGGTGGGGGAGGATCGTCTCCATACTGTGGTTCTAAGATATCATAGTTGATCGTGCGACTGTCTAAGCGAGGGCAAGTCCCAGTTTTCAGTCGTCCAATACGGAATCCTAATCCAAGCAAATTTCCGCTCAATCCTTCAGCAGAAAAGTCTCCCGCACGTCCAGCTGAATAGTTTTTCGACCCGATATGAATCAGTCCTTTCAAGAATGTGCCTGTTGTGAGAATCACCTTCCTGGCGAAGAACATCTCGCCAATTTGTGTCTCTACTCCTCTTACTTCTCCACCCTCGACAAGGAGTCGCTCAACGCAACCTTGACGCCCGGAAAGATTCTCTGTTCCCTCTACCACCCGCTTCATTCTCTGACGATAGAATGCCTTATCCGCCTGAGCTCTAGTTGCACGGACAGCAGGTCCTTTGCGAGTATTGAGCACGCGGAATTGAATACCGGTTTCATCAATCGCTTTGGCCATTTCCCCGCCAAGTGCATCGATTTCTCGCACTAGATGGCTTTTGCCGATACCTCCAATTGCCGGATTACAGGACATCTGGCCAATGTGGTCAAGGTTCATAGTGAGCATAAGAGTTTTACTGCCCATGCGTGCGGCGGCCAGCGCCGCTTCGATACCCGCATGCCCTGCACCTACAACTATTACGTCGTAGTTCATTGTCGTTCCTTTATTTGCCGATACAAAATTCGCGAAAAATCTGGTCAAGAATCTCTTCCGATGTCACGTGCCCCGTAATTTCGCCAATATGATCAAGCGCGGCTCGCAAATCAATGGCAACAAGTTCGAGTGGAAGATCAGTTTGAATCCCTAAAAGGACATTTTTGAGATTTTGTTTTGTTTTTGTAAGCTCGTCTCTGTGTCTCACTTTGGAGACTATGACCTTACTGAATTGTTCTTGTTGTGAGACTGCGCCCAAAACGGCTTCTTGAATACGCGATTCCAGTTCGGTTCTTCCTTGACCGGTTTTGGCTGAAAGAGACACCGGAAATTTACAAGCTGGAAATTTCTCCAATGATGGAAACGAAAAAAGTGCAGACAGGTCTGTCTTGTTGATAATGGGAATATATTGTTTCCCAAGAATGGTTGTCAGTACAACCTCGTCCTCCTGATCAAAAGGACGCGACGCGTCGAAAACAGCCAAGACAAGATCTGCTTCCCGAACACCTAAGCGCGCGCGTTCGACACCGATGCGTTCGACTTCATCACTCGCCTGTCGTAAACCTGCGGTATCCCACAACACCAATGGAACGCCGCCAACGATAACAGTTTCTTCCAGCACGTCACGGGTCGTGCCTGGTACGGCAGTAACAATAGCTCGCTCCGTTCCAACTAGCAGGTTCAGAAGACTTGATTTACCGACGTTTGGTTTGCCGACAATTGCCGTGCGTACCCCGTCTCGGTATACCTTACCCTGCGCGAAGGTTGAAGCCAGAGCAGCGACATCGTCAATCAATACCAGAAGCTCCTCCTGTAACTCATTTTGAGCTCGCTCAGGAATATCTTCCTCAGGGAAATCAAGGAACGCTTCCACGTAGGCAGTTAAGCGTAAAAGCCGTTCTCTAATGGTGTTGTAGATATTGGAAAGATGGCCGGATAACTGTTCCCATGCGAGATGCAGCCCGTGTTCGCTTTTGGCTTGAATGAGATCAAGGACCGCTTCAGCTTGAGAGAGATCTAGCCTTCCATTCAAGAACGCGCGTTTGGTAAATTCCCCAGGATGAGCTAATCGCGCTCCCTGTTGAAGGACCAGGGCTAGGACAGAGCGAGCTAAAAATCCACCTCCGTGGCAATGGATTTCAGCCACATTCTCTCCGGTGTAGCTTCTAGGGGCTTGCATGACGGTAAGAAGTCCCTCGTCGAGGGCTTGTCCGTCTTGCGAGATAATTGCGCCAAGGTAGAGATGATGAGATTGGAGAACGTCCACTTGTTGACGAGGAAAGAAGACCTTACGAGCGATGTCCTCAGCTTCAGGTCCGCTGACTCTAATGATGGCGACTCCCCCTTGTCCAGGAGGAGTTGCTATAGCTGCAATAGTGTCACGTTCATACACGATGCATGAAAGGAAAAAATAGCTTTTCGATCAATGTGAGGATTACGAGTCGCCTGAAGGCATGCGCGGACCGCCTCTTCCTCGCTCTCGTCGCAACCCCTCTTCTGGAACGATATAGAGCCGACGGAAATAGCCGCGCCCCATGCTTTTGGTCGTTACTAACGGATCGCCTTCCAAGGTAAGGTGGATAACCCGACGGTCCCTTGGACTCAAGGGACTCAGCGCTACGGGCTTTTTCCGTCTCTTAGCGCGTTCTCCCAGGCGTAACGCCAGATTTTCGAGGTTTTTACGACGACGCTCGCGGTAGCCTTCGGCGTCAAGCGCAATATGGGTCTCAGATTCTTCACTCCGAGTGATAATACGATTCAGCACGTATTCAAGAGCGTCTAAGGTCTGTCCGTTACGACCGATCAATATTCCTCCGTCTTTTCCGGTCAGAACTAGGACGAGCTCGTTTGGGCGTTGTTCAAGAACGATGGAAGCTTCCATGTCCATGAGCCGCAAGATTTCTTTTAATACTTCACCCGCTTTTTCCCCTTGTTCACGAGAAGGAAGTGCAGTTTCGTCTTCTTCAGAAACCCCCTTTTTTGGCTCACTTATTTTCGGCGTTTCTACCCTTCGGGGCGTGGGTGCTACGGGCTCTTTTAATTGCTGAGATAAGGGGACCCGCAGCGTTGCGCGGACGCGAGCCTTTTTCCCGCCAATTCCGAGGAAGCCTTTCGTTGCTTGGGACAAGACTTCTATTTCAACCCGTTCCCGCTCGACTTGAAGCTGCGCAAGCGCGGCAGCTACTGCTTCTTCTATTGTTCTGCCTTCGGCTTCGACCGAATTCATTGCGTTCTTTTCTCCTCCCGGTATTTATACCAAGCCCTTTTGATAAGCGTATTGCTGAGTGATGCTCAACACGTTGTTGACCAACCAATAGAGGACTAAACCCGACGGAAAATTGACAAACATAACCGTAAAAATTACTGGCATGAGCATCATCATTTTTTGCTGAACAGGATCTCCCATTGCTGGTGTTAGTGCTTGTTGCACGAGCATTGTACCTCCCATGAGTAGGGTGAGTACAGGCACACCTGGAGGTTCAATAAACCAGAGGTCGAGCGAGCCTAAGCGGTCCGGCATCGAAAGGTCTTGAATCCATCCCAAAAATGGGGCCTGACGCAGCTCAATGGCACTGCTTAAGGCCTGATAGAGTCCAATAAAAACCGGTGCTTGTACAAGCATCGGCAGACAACCGCCAAGTGGGTTGACTTTGTGGTTGCGGTATAATTCCATCATTTCTTTGTTCAGCTTCTCGCGGTCGTCTTTATACTGCTCACGAAGACGCTCCATTAACGGCTGGACCTCGCGCATTTGCGCCATTGAGCGGAAGCTTTTGTTCGTGAGTGGGAAAAACACAAGTTTCACAAGGAAGGTAAGGAGAATGATATCGATTCCATAATTTCCTGTATAAGAGTGAGAGAAGCGGAGTAAATGGACCAGTGGGCGAGCAATGAAATGAAACCAGCCAAAATCTATTGCGCGATCAAGCGCGGGATTCACGGCATTCAACGCCGTGAAATCTTTTGGTCCAACATAAATCTCGTATGATATTGGTTCCCGTTTCCAGGGAATTGTAAGGCGTATAAGAGCCGTTCCCTTAAGATCGCTGACAAACAGATGATTGGCCTCATTTTCAAGGGGCATAAGGGCCGCTAGAAAATAGGTATCAGCATAGCCTCCCCAACGAATGCGGCCTGGGCCAAGGTCTTTTTCTTGACTTGTCAGAGCGGTGGCGTATTCATAAACAAATTTGCGATCGATCAACGCAACTGGTCCAGGATGATAGTAGGAGGAATTTTTGTGATGTGGCTCAGGTCCATGGGTCCACACTAAAGAAGCAAAATTCGCGGTTGCTGGAGGATTCTCGACCCTGACCGTAAGCGTGATTCCATAGGTGTCGCCGGAAAACCCAAACGTCTTGGTAATCTGGACGCCGTTTGCCGTTCTCCCTTTGAATTCAACGATTGCTTGGGACTCGCCTTGAAGTTGTAAGTTTTCTCCCGATGTTGTTGTGTACGCGACATTTTCATCGCTCAGAGTCATATCTCCTCCCTCTAGTCTAAAAATGAGAGGGAGTTCACCATCGGTTCCTGCTGTCACCATTTCCCGCGGCGGACTGTCTTTGCCTCTATCTCCTGGATAATGCTTTAAACGGACACTCTTCAATCTCCCGCCAAGAGAGGTGAGCACAGCCGAGTATACATCGTTCTCGACCGTTAGGTCTTGAACCGCAGGCTCAGCCGTTTGTAGTGGAGTCGGTGTTTCTCGTGCCTGTGCTGTCTGTCTAATCGTTTCTGCTGGCGAACGAGAAACGTCCGAGGAAGGTGAAGGGGACGGATGACTTTCCATCTGTTGCTGTTGAGGCGGTTGTTGCGAAGGAGGGTACAAAAAGGAGATCAGCTCTTGATAACCAACCAAGATGAGGATGGAAAGAGCAATGGCAAGAAGGCTTCTTTTATCCATACGATTTCGGCTGACTGTTCACGACTAATGGACTGGGTCGAATCCACCAGGATGTAGAGGATGACATTTGGCCAGCCGTAGGACAGTCAGGTAAGCGCCTTTACTCGCTCCATATTTCTCGACTGCTTCTAAGGCATATGCCGAACAGCTTGGGTAGAATCGACACGTTGATCCAAGCACCGGTGAGATAGATATACGATACAGGAGGAGGATGCTCTTCAACAAGAGTCTCCCCCCCTGTGAAAAGAACTGC
>JBFWZL010000156.1:0-12198 GCA_050185455.1 Binatia bacterium
GGTCAGGTGATAGTCGCTCTTTTGTACTCATCAACAAGCGGAGAGCGGTAGCGATTAGGACTCTTCACTCCTGCTGGGCAAAGCTCGGTTATTCTCTACAAAATATACAGGGACCTCCACTTTGACTTGCCGGTTGAGGAGTTGCATTAATATACTCACTCGCCCGCGCGCGTTCGGTGGATCTTGGATAATGCCGATGAGCCCGTCAAACGGTCCTCCTTTGATCCGGATTTCTTGGCCAGTGGTTAAGTTAGAATGTCCCTTGATTACTCCTTCTATGTCTGCTTGATCCTTAAGAAAATTGATAACCTCTTCATCAATTGGTGTTGGAGTGTTATTGAAATTGACAATTGTCTTCACCCCTGGGGACCATAAGGCGTAATTATATTCTTCTGGCAATTGAAGACAGACAAAAAGATAATTAGGAAATAATGGAACAATTTGACCCTGTCGGGGACGGGGATTTGGGAGGGAAAGCCTTGGAAAAAAAACTTCCAATCCTTTCCGCTGGAGATGTAATTGCGCAAATTCTTCCCGTCGAGGCTTAGAATACACGACATACCAATGGCGATCTTTGGGATTTTTATCCGAATGTGTTGTGGGCATCTGACTTGGGGTTTTGAGCAAATGAAGTGCCATTTTTCTCCTTCGGGATGGCTTCTCTAAGGTGTTGAAAAATAAAAGAAAAATTTATCTCACGAATACATAGCTCGGAACGATACGAAAAAATCGGGCAATGTTGCCATGTGATAGTGGATTCAGGAACTCTTGTTGTTGAGACTCTTGACAATTTGAAGAAATTGGGTGTGGGCATTTCCGCCCGATCGGGCGTTCCATTCTGTGCCCTAGGCATTTAGAAAAGGAAACTTTGCTATTGTCTTCTCATCTTTCATGAAGAATTCATAGATTCCTAGGCGGTATCGGCTAATAACTCTAGATATAAAGCCTCGTTTGCTTGCGCCATGGTACGGGCATCAAGATGCTTCCGGGCAAACATTTGTCCCGCCTTGCCTAGTTGACGTGCGAAAGAAGGATTTTCGAGAAGGTGAAGAAGAGACCTGGAGAGGGATTCAGCATCTTGAGGAGGAACAAGCAGGCCTGTCTTGCCCTCTTCGATAAGTTCCGGAATGCCGCCAACCCGACTGGCAATTATCGGCAACCCTGCGGCTAACGCTTCAATAATAGCAACGCCAAGACCTTCATAATGAGGAACGTGGACAAAAAAATCGGCTGCGGCAAGGAATTCCGGAACGTTCGGGCAAAAACCGATCAACTGAACTTCTTGAACGATACCAAGAGTTTGGACTTGATCTACCAATGTTTTGTGTAATGGACCTTTTCCGCAGATCAAATAGTGAAGATGATATCCTTTCTCCTTGAGGAAACGAGCTGCGGTTAAGAGAAAATCGTGACCTTTCCGTTCAACCAAAGCGCCGACCGAAACTACCAAAGGGTTTCGTGTATCGATACTATATCGCGAGCGTAAACGCTCGCGCGCAAGCGGGTCAGGTGCAAAACGCATGGTATCCACGCCGCTTGGAATAAGACGGATTCTAGAGGGCGGTACGTTTCCTTCTGTAAGAGCAGCGTACACCCCTTGGGAAATGGCGACGACCATATCCACACAGTGGAGGTACAAAAAACGGGTCATCGCTCCCGTGCGCAGAGGATAATCCATCCGTCGGGTGACGAGACGTTTACCTTTCAGGCCATGGAGCCAAGGACTAAGTGCGTGAGCTCTGGCCGTGTGAAAATGAACGATGTCATATTGACCTCGTTGCACTAGCCAGCGTAGGTGGAAAGCCGCTCGTAAATCGAGATGATTCCGGATCCGGAGGGGGACAACCGGTAGTCCGGCTTCACGCAGTCGCAAGGAGAGAACGCCAAGAGGATCAGCTGCGACGACGGAATGATGACCGGACCTGAGGAGGTGCGTTGTCAGGCTCGAAACCTGCGCTTCTCCTCCTCCCCAAGCCCTCTCCGGATCGACGTGAAGGATTTTGAGCAATCGATTGCTCGTTGGAGCAGGTTTGTTCCCAGAGTTTGGCGTATTTAAGAAAGACATAGAAAGCCGAGGTAACCGCGACAAAAAAACCAGGGACTCTGTAAGTGACAGTGCCGCGTAGAAAATAAAAACGCAAGAAACGCCAGAAAGGACGAAGGATCAGATCTGCTATGCTTGAATGATTTCCCCGTAATACTTGTTCACGAGCCGCAACATTCGTAAGGCCGTTTACGGCCCGGAGGTGGTCGCTGATGTCTTTGTATGTGTAATGATACAGATCTCCTTGCAAATGGTCCTCGTGCCCACGAAGCAAAACTTTTTCGTGAGGATCGACACCACCCCACCGCACTTTTGCTTTGCGAAATAACCGCAGCCGGCGCCCCGGATACCAACCGCGCCGCCACCATCTCCCTAGGTAGTAGACTAACCGAGGCATGGAAAGGCCATCCACGGAGGGATCATCCCGCTGTAACACAAAAAGGATTTCTTGTTGCAAGGATGGAGACACTTCTTCATCGGCGTCGACGTTGAGGACCCATTCATACGTAGTCTGCGCCAGTGCAAACCGTTTTTGTTCCACATAGCCCGGCCAGGGGCGTTGGATAATGCGACTCGTGTATTCTCGACAAATTTCTACGGTACGGTCTGTAGAGAAGGAGTCGACGACGACAATTTCGTCACACCATTTCACACTTTCCAAGCAGCGACGGATATTAGCTTCTTCATTAAAACAAATGATGCAACAGGAAATCGGCGCTCGAGCCGCGCCGCCTACGAGAGCAGAAGAGGTCGAAGCAACAGGAAGGTTATCTACAGTCTGCAGGTTTCTTGCCTGTTGTCGCCGCTGTTTTTGTCTGCGTCGAGCATATTCACGATCTTTTCTCTTACGCAACCGCAGCAGCTGTTGAATGAGCTGTTTCCTTGCTGCGGGAGGTGGCAACGGGTCTCCAAGATAGCAGTGCAGGAAAAAAATCCGATCTCCAGCCTGCAGCTGGCGTCCAAGGGTGCGTTCGAGCTGGACCAAATTCTTAAGTCGTCTCCGTTGACTCAAGAGAGCCACATGGAGAACCCGGTCTAGATCGACAAGATAGAATGTCCACTGTGCAGTTTCACTCTCTCCGACCAATAAGTTGGCGTCCCGCATGTCGCCAGCATAGAGACCGGCGGCATGAAAAGTGCGCAAAAATTTTGCGAGCGCGCGGAGAAAGAGACGTCGTTGCCGGAACGACCATTGTCCTCGCCGACGTTGCCAATACAAATCAAGGGGTAGTTGCGTCAACAGCGCCTCGCTGCAGTACCAGCTTTCCCTGATGAACCCGGCCACTCGCCTCTCAAAAACGCCCAATGGGCGGGGGATGGGAAATCCATGCTGCTCAAGTAATTGCGCGCCTTTCCAAGCTCTCTGCGCTGGCGATCCATGTACGAATGCGTCCGTCCAACGCCGCCACGTAAGCAGACGATGGTGTTTGATCACAATGGCCGCTGTTGGCGCATAGACGAGGGAGACGGTTGTGCCTTTGTCTCGCTTGAGTATGTGTGTCCGCGGCCAATACTCTGGCTTACTTACGACCAATTGCTTGAGCGCTGACTGGTTAGGAGCACAAAAGAAAGAAATAAGTTGTGAGAAAGGCATGGCGTTCTTAGCCATATTTACGACTCACATATATCCCAGATCGGTGAGTCGTTTTTCGATTGCAGCCTTCTCTTCATCGCTCATAACTGTACCTGGATTAGGGGTGACGGCGCCTCGTTGGAGCGTTTCTATCCGATTTCGTAAGGTCAGCGCCCTGTCGGGGCGGCGCATGGCAAGATTGTTTCGTTCCTGTGGGTCGTCGGGCAGAAAGTAGAGCTCTTCAGGAAGGTTGGCGTTTTGCGGAGCGTAAATATATTTCCACTCTTCAGTACGCCACCCAACCCGTCGGTCTCGCGGATCAGATCGTATACGTAAAAACGCCTCCAAATATGCTTCGAGCTGGAGCTGCTCGCCGTAAAGGAACACGGTCTTAAGGCTCTGTCCGTGAATGTTTACCGGCAACGGAGCGCCTATAAGATCGAGGAGCGTCGCCAGTGCATCGATCTGGCGAACGAGTTGAGGGTCTCGCCCTCCTGGCCGCAAAGGCAACCCTTCGATGTCGCTAAGAGGTGTGAAGACCAGAGGAACCCGAATCAGTTCTTCATACACATCCATCTCATGACCTTCTCGTTTGCGAGTTTTCCTGCCGAGCACATCCCGTATGAACCGATAGAGACGATATTGAGCGTCTGTTTTGACCACCCGTTCCCCATGATCGCCATGGAGCACGACAATTGTGTCTTGGGGGAGCGCCTCGATAAGCGTCGCGAGCTCCGAGTCTAGAGAAGAAAGCGCGCGTTCGTAGCGGTTACGGCCATATTTTCGACTATGGAACGCCGGGAGTATGTGGCGATGGTGGTGTAACTCCCATAAATGAAGGAAGAGAAACCACGGTGGTTTGAACGCGCCTCCCCGCAGCCGTTGGCGTAAATCCGTACCCCATGAACTTGACAGATATGCTGCCGCCTCGCGGAATTGGTATAAATCGAACCCACGGTCAAGGGCAGTCTCTGGAAACAGGGGCCCGCTGACTTCAGCGTAGGTGTGATATCCGTGTTCTGGGAAAATCTCCACAAGGGAATGGACGCTGGGATCGAGTTTAAGCCCAAAAATCGAACGGATGCCGTGGACAAACGAATAGACGCCAGTCAGGAGACTCGCAACACATGGGGTGGTTGAGGAGGCCGAAGCGACAGCTTGAGTGAAAGCAAACCCGGAACGAACCAGCCGGTCGAGCGTTGGCGTATGTGCCCCTCGCCGTTGACCAATGATTGCGTCTGCTCGGAGACAGTCAATAAGAAGAAAAAGAATATTAGGGCGTGTCATGACTAGTGACAAGTATCGAGTATTGAGTGCCGCATATGGGCTATTAGGAGCAGCAACGAAGCGCGTAATAAGGAGTATTTTTCCTCGCTTATGATTCCTGGATCTCTGCCTTTTTCAGAATTCCTTCTTGTTCTAACACTGGGCGAATAACCGCTAGCACTTGTTCTGGTGTAATCTTTTGCATACAGCGTCTCTCGATCGGACAATGACGTACGTAGCAAGGGCTGCACGCCGTTTTTCCTTGCAAAACGAAGGCTTCGGAGCCCCAGGGAGCTGAACGAAGAGGGCTTGTGGCTCCCCACAGCGAGATGACTGGAATTCCGGTTGCCGCGGCGATATGCATTGGACCCGAATCTGGTCCCATAGCGAAGATCGCGCGTTGGAAAATACCAATCAGGTCGCGCAGACTCGTTTGACCAGTCAAGTTCGTCATTCCTCTCTTTACCTGAGTTTCTATCTCCCGAGCGAAAGGCATTTCACTCTGCCCGCCAAGCAAAACGACTCCCACACCATAGTCGTCAATAAGTGTCCGCGCTACCGTGGCGGTGGCTTGGGCAAACCAAAATCGACTCGGCCAACGAGAGCCGAGAAAAAAAGCAGCGAATGGATGCGAGGCGCCTCCCAGATGAGCTTCGATTTTCTGTTCTTCTTCTGGACGAAGGCGAAGATCAAAACGAACTTCGCTCTCCGGGAGATGCAAGGCCTCAGCAAACTTCAAATATTGTCCTAACTTCAGCGAAAAATTTGGAATCGGGTCGATTGTATGGGTGTTAAACAGCCAGTTTCCCTCTTTCGTATTGGCTCGGTGGAAGCCCAGCCGCACTGGCGCGCGTGACCACCAACTGACGATACCACTTTTGGCGTGCCGTTGGAGGTCAAGGACGAGATCAAACCTTTTGTGTCGGATAGTGCTGAGGAAAGGGAAGAACGTAAAGGGGCTTTGGGTCCTGCGGTACAGAATAACTTCATTCAACGCTGGATGGGCTTCTAAAAGCGCCGCTGCCGCCGGTTCAACCGCCCAGGCAATATCGGCAGTCGGGTAGGCCTGACGGAGACGTGTCAGGAGCGGTAACGCTCGGGTCACGTCTCCAATGGCTCCCAAAAGAATAATGAGGATACGTTGTGGATGAGAGAATGTTGGCAGAGAAGGCACGGGCAAAGCAACCATCAGCGGTAAAAATGGGGCCCTTCATAAGCCTCGAACGTTTTCTCTGCTTCAGCTCGGAATGTCAAGGACGGCGGTCTTTGTGGAGGATTCGTATCCGCGCGTCCGGATTTTGGTTATGGAGAGTGAGCTGGTTCTGTCCTGCTCCCTTGACGAGAGCACTGGTCCGCTAGGAAGAGCAACGGGCGTGATACGCGTCGCAAAAAATCTCAAGATCGGTTAAAGAAAAAAACTGTTCTTGCGGATCAAGTTTGCGAAGGGAACGACGCAACCGGCGCAAATTCTTCTTCCGCCGCCGACTTGATAAGGGCCCTGTAAACACCCGAGCGCGATCGAAGTCAATAATGAAGACTTGCGATTGCAGCGTTTGAGGTGTGATGAGAATGTTCGTCAGATTAAGATCTGCGTGGTAAATGCCCGCAGTATGTAACTGTGCAGTCATCTGCGCGACGGTTTTGATGCCTTGTTGCCGTGCCGACGCTGACGGGTTGCTGCGCAACCACTCCCACAGGTTAATGAATCCTTCGGCTTCACGAGAGATCAACCAGCCGCGATAGAAACCAAACGCGACGTGTTCGACGCCTGCGGCCAAGACTTCAACGGTGGGAATCGCTCGTTGACGCGCGGCTTCCGTCGCTATCAATTCGGTAAGTGGGCGGAATGGACGCTCCCAATATAAGTCGCGAGTAAAGTGATGAATCAGTCCTCCGCGGCGGTAACGGCGCGCAATCGCATATCCTCCATCTCCGAGCGGAAGCCGATATAAAGAACCTCGGCCTCCAGCTGGCGTGAGCACTGAGGCGGTGGGCGGGACACCGCGAAAGAAGCTGAACTCTGACGAAAGAAGCTGCTCCCAGCTTCTTTTGATCCACCACACTTGTCCAGGGGGACGCACTTCGACGAATCCAAGGGGAACAGGCGTGCTCTTCACGTGTGTGGCGGAGGAATGGTTTCTGTCGTGTGGTGTATTTCCCACAGCTTAGCGTATCGTACGAAGACTTCATACGCGGCGAACATCGCGTCGACCAAGCCAGCAATCCCGTTTCGCCATTTTTTCTGGCCGATATAGCTTTGTAGAAATGCCCCGAAAGGACTAAACAGCAGTCGCCATACTGTGGCCCGCTTTCCTCTCGCGGCAAAGATGGCCGCATCTCGTGAGGTAGCTACATTCAGTTCTTGGAAGCGGATTTGCAGATTATGGACGTTTGAGGAAGAAGACATTGACTTCGCTTTCCGCCTCATACTCTTAGCAGGGCTCTAAATTTCTGGTTCGCTTCAGGATTGCCAGAGCGCAGCAGCAACTGCTCCACCCCGGCCATTACTTCATTGACCGTGACTAAGCGCATACACTCTTCCGTCCCTCGCGGACACGCGGCGGAGCCATGACGGCTGCACGGGCGGCAAAAGAGGTCCTTCTTTTCAACCACAATAGCGTGATCACTATATGGTCCGTACCCTAGGCTAGGAGTCGTGGCGCAAAAGATCGCAACGACAGGAACATTACACGCGGTCGCGATGTGCATTGGTGCACTGTCGTTACTAATAACGATACGGCTGCGATCCACGAGCGCCATGAATGCCTGGAGATCCGCTTTCCCAGTGAGATCGACCCCCTGTCTTCCAGATTGTTCATATACCGCTTGTGCAATTAATGCGTCATCTGGTCCGCCGCAAATCAACACTCTACCATGATATTGCTCTAGCCTATGCACGAGAGCGGCATAGCCTTCCACCGTCCATCGTTTTGTGGCCCAGACTGAACCTGGACAAATGACGAAAACCGGGTCTTGCTCCTGAATCCCAGCTGCGTGCAGCAAAGCCTGCGCCTTCTCATCAGCGGCTTTTCCGTAGGTGACAAAAGGGCGGCGGTTGCAGTCTTCCGGCTCCACGCCGAATGCGCGCATAAGGCACAAGATGCGTTCAACTTCATGACGGTCGCGGTCGCGGGACGCAGTGCGATGGTAGAGAAACCAGCCTGGACTCTGGCGAAACCCGATCCGTTGTGGAATACCCGCGAGAGCCAGCATCAGAGCCGTGCGAAGCGATTTGTGAGCCGCGGCTGCGAGGGTAAAACCTTCACTCCGCAATTGTCGTGCTGTTTTTAGTAAACCCAGCGGGCCCCTGCTGTCGGTGCGTTTGGCGTCCACCAGCACCCGATCGATGGCTGGATGCTCCTCAAGTAGTGGGCGAGCTTGGGGGGTCGTCAAAACGGTAAGCGATTCAGGTGACAGCCTCGCGCGTAAAGCGGCAATCAAGGGCGTTGTGAGGACAACGTCGCCGAGAAAGCCGGTCTGCACCACCAAAAGGCGTGACGCATTGGACATACTTGTTCCACCCAGGCTCTGATTCCTCAGTTAATCTTGACTGCTTCATCAATCAACATCACTGGGATGTCATCCTTGATTGGATAGCACAGTTTACAGGCCCGGCAGACCAAACCGTCCTGAGCGGGTGTTAGTTCGATTTCGCCTTTGCATTGTGGGCACACCAGGATATCGAGTAGTTCCTTACTGAGCGCCATGTTCTTCTCTCCTACTGCTAACTCCCGGAAAAAATTTCTCAAATAGCTTTAAAATAGGAACAGACTAGAGAAGACTTTAGCAAAAATCCAGCGGAATTCCACTAAAATACAGCATCCTCGTCTGTGTCCTGGAAAATCGTGATTGGGGAAATCCCGTCACCTGTTATCGACATCTTTAAGAATGAGCACGCTCAATACAGTGCTTCGTTTTGGATAGGTCTTTATGTCTCGGCAACGTTACGCCTGCTTCCGGAACCGCATGACCAAATTGTCTTCCATAAGTATGCGGGGATGCAGTAGCCAGGAGCAGAGCCGACGATTCTCTTCTTTTTGGGTCGCGTTTTTTTCGCGAAGCAGCAAAGTATACCACGTATACCCCATAACCGGCAGGCCAAATAAGGCAAAGAGGACGCGAGAGTACACCTTGACTTTACTGCTCTCGATACGTTCCAACTCCAGACTGTTCTGTTTACACAAGTAATACAAAATTGGCAGGTCTATCGGATAGTTGTGGAAACGATGGGCCTGCTCAAGCGGGGTGTCAAAAGGAATGAAACGTCTCTTTGTTTTGTGATATCCGCTCCAGAAAAAATGCAGGCGTGAATTCAGGCGCATGATATTGGGGGTGGTCAGAATCAAATCGCCGTTGGGTTTTAGAATGCGGGAGAGTTCGCCTAGCGCGACGCGATGGTTTTCCAGGTGCTCAATAACTTCGACCAACAGGATTACGTCAAAACTCGCATCCTCGTATGGTAAGCGTTTGAGCAGATCGACGCCGTAATCAATGGGAATGCCGTTCAATCCAGGACCAGAAGGCTCGAAATTCGTTCCTCTGAGAATAAACCCGCGCGGCTGTAGCGATCGTAGCACGTCGCCTTCCTTACAGCTCACGTCGAGCAAGATTTTTCCTTCCGCTGGAATATCCGCAAGTAGTGCGGTTACTGCTTTGATCAGAAACGGGGCAGCCATAGGCGTATTACTCAACTTTCATGAGCTGGCGTTCAATATCCGTAAGCAGTCTTTCTTCCTGTCCAATTTCTAAACGGACGCGAAGCGCGACGAGTTTTCTCGTCGCGAACGGGAAACGTTCCAGTTTTACCAGGTCCTTCTCGGTCGTCACGATAAGATCAACTTTCCGACCGACCGCTGAAATCGTGTGCCAGTCCGTCTGAGAATACCGGTGATGATCCGGAAACTCTATGATTTCAGCGGTTTCAACTCCCCATTCCTGGAGAGAGTGATAGAAAGATGTGGGATCCGCAATCCCGGTGAGCGCCAGGATGCGTTTTCCGCTTAATTCGCTGAGCGGCCACTCGCGCCATTCTCGCTGTTCGGAACTGACGAGCGCCAGCGGTCTCATATCTCCATAGTATATGGGTTTATTGTTGCCGGGAGCTTCCCCGCTGTACTGGAGAGTGGTTGCGTTGCCAGAGCGATTACCTTTCGTCACCAGGATAATGTCCGCTCGCTGAGCGGCTGAGAGTGGTTCACGAAATGGACCTGCAGGCAAAAGCCAGCGGTTGTCCAGAGCTCTTTGCCCATTAAACAGGAGAAGGTCGATCTGGCGGTTGAGGCGACGGTGTTGAAAACCGTCATCAAGAATGATGATGTCGAGGCCGAATTGATCACGCGCGAATTTCGCGCCTGCGACTCGGTCGCGCCCGGCAATGACCACTCCCGGGAATAAGCGCGCCAGCATGACTGCTTCGTCGCCTACTTCGTCTGGTGTGGCGATCGGCCGGCCATGCGTGCCGACTGCTGTGACTTCAGTGTTACTCCCTCTGTATCCTTTTGTGAGGATTCCTACCTTGTGGCCTCGGGCGGAAAGTGCGAGCGCGAGCCATAAGACCATGGGAGTTTTGCCCGTGCCGCCAACGGTAAGATTCCCAACGCTGATGATTTTGAGTGAAGGGTGCTGCGTCGAGGTAAACCAACGTCGATCATAGAGCTGATTGCGTCCACGCACGATGAGGGAAAATCCGCACGAGACCGGTGCGAGCGCGAACCAGCCCAGTTTGCCGAGGAAGCCTTGGCGTCGCCAGATCGTGTAGATTACCTGCTGTGGAGACGTCATCTTATGAGTTCACACGTGAGGAGGCGGAGGGCAAGATCGGTGGCGGCGTGTGTAATGCTTCTGAGACGACCGCCAAAGTGCGTTGTACGGCTCCTTGGCCTTGCTGCATGACTTTGTAGGCTCGACGTCCCGCTTCTTCGGAGGTCTGCGCATCAGTGAAAAAAGGGAGAAGTTGTCGATAACAATCCTCTTCGGTACGGATGACAAACCCTCCTCCCGCCTGCAGAAGCTGTTCGACGATAGTAGAAAAATTCCAAGTGTATGGGCCGAAACACACGGGCGTCTGCGCCAAGGCGGGCTCGACCACACTATGGCCGCCAGGGCCTTTGACGAGGCTACCGCCCACAAACGTGACCGTCGCACCGTGATAGAAGGAAGCAAGCTCTCCCAATGTATCAAGAAGAAATATCTCGGTAGCGCCCGAAGCCACAGAAAGCTGGCTTCGTTTGACATAACGGCAACCAGTTTGCTGTAACAAGCGTTCGACTTCTAGGAAGCGCTGTGGATGCCGGGGGGCAAGAAGCAGCAACACATTAGGGACCGATGCTTGCAAACGTCGGAAGATGCGCAAGAGAAACGCTTCTTCTCCAGGGTGAGTGCTGGCTCCAATCAGGAGCGGTCGGGTCGCCAGTCCAGCTTCCTGGAGTACTGCCGACCCGTGTAAGTTGCCTGTGTTCGCGGCATCTAACTTGAAGTTCCCCGTGACAACAACCTTTTTCTCGCAGGCGCCGGCGGCGATGAGTCTCTCCCGATCGTTCTTCGTTTGCATACAACACTGAGTGAGGCTCTGAAAGACCAGGCGAAATAAGGGACTTAACAGACGATAGCGCGTCAACGCGCGTGGCGAAAAGCGACCACTAACTAAGAAGGTCGGGATTTTCTGCTGCGCCATGGTCAGCAGAAAATTAGGCCACATTTCGGTTTCCGTGAAGAAAAACGCCGCTGGACTGATGTGGTGCAACACGCGATTGATAATGAATGGGTGATCAAGCGGGAAGTACAAGATAACGTCAGCCTCGGGAATTTTTTCTTGCGCTGTCGTGTATGCTGTCGGTGTTAAGGCGGAGAGCAGGAGTGGGGCGTCAGGAAACTGCTGTTTCAGGCCCTGCAAGAATGGCCGCGTCGCGAGGATTTCCCCGACTGAAGGGGCATGCACCCAAAGCGGTCGTGCGTTCTCTACTTGACGGAGTACTTCTTGTGGCAAAAATCCGAGACGTTGAGTCAGTCCCTGTCGATATCGTGAACGTAGAAGGAGCGCTAGTCCCGCGACGGGTAACGCGGGAACAGTGAGGGTGGTGAGAACCAGATTGTAGAGAACTTGCGCGACGATCACAATAAAAGGTAAAGGCGTTTAGGTTGATGTTCGCGGCGGCAGGCGCTTCGGCATGGAGGATTGAGTCTGAGTCGTTGTTTGCGGTGAGGTAAACGATGCGTCCGCAATCTCAGTAATGGACAAGAGCGCGTTTTCCAGCTCTTGTCGTTTTTCTTCCATTAACTCCGGTGACGCGTCGGCTGGCACCTTAATGGGTGGTCC
>JBFWZL010000157.1:0-12179 GCA_050185455.1 Binatia bacterium
GACGCTACCACGTTGCTGAGAGTTCAGCAATCTTGTGGGGCCTGGGTTGTCGTTGAGTTGCAGAGATCGTTCTCATGTGATTTGAAGACTGTAGCTTTGTAATTTTTCGAAGAGGAAACCTATGCAAACTCCAGGTATGCTCATCATGAGTAATATGGCTCCAGGCTCGATTGACCGTTTAACCTCATACGCGCAGACGGCGGAAACAAAAGGGTTGCGCAATTTTCTCGTAACAGAATCGCTGACCGACTCCCTCGCCTTGGCCCAACATATCGCGGGAAAGACGTCGCGTATTCAAGTGGGTACGGGCATCACGAATCTCTACCTCCGTCACCCGTTGCTGGCTGCGCTGCACGTCATGACGATCGACCAGCTTGCACCCGGTCGCGTTATGCTAGGACTGGGGACGAGCCATGTACCGACGAATAAAGCGTATGGCATCGCCATGGGTAAACCGTTGACGGCCCTCAGGGAATATGTGACGACTGTGTCAAGTGTCTTCCGCGGCGAGCATGAGGCTCTGGCGCAGATGGTCGCGCGCGGTCTGGCGATTCCACGTGCTGACCGAAAGATTCCTATCTACGTCGCTGGCATCTCTCCCAAGAGTGTGGTGCTCACGGGCGAGGTTGCGGACGGTAGTCTGCCGCTCAACTACGCGCCTCACGGTCTGCACGAGGTCGTGAATGGCATTACTCAAGGCGCGCATAAAGTAGGCCGAGAGCCTTCTGAGATTGCCATCGCGTTAATTATGCATTGCTGTGTATCTTCTGACCGCGCGGTGGCGCTGCGATCCGTGAAACGCACGCTCTCATTTTATGGGCGGATGCCATTTTATAATCGTTTGTTTGTCAGGCAGGGGTATATAAAGGAAGCCGAAGCCATCACTGTTGCATGGGCCAAAGGTGATGCGAACGCGGCGGCGAGCGCAGTTTCTGATCGGATGGCTGAAGAAATTGCCGCCATAGGAACTGCTCAGGAATGTCAAAAAAAGGTTGAGGAATTTGAAAAAGCTGGAGCCTCATATGTCATCCTCTATCCCACGGCCCTCGATGGAGACTACGATAAAGGCGTGAAGGCGGTGCTGGAAGCCTTTGGAGGATAACGAGATGCCCATGGAAGCAGAAGGTCGGGACGCGGTCCGTATCGATAAATGGCTCTGGGCGGCGCGTTTCTACAAAACGCGCTCGCTTGCTGCTGATGCATGTGATGGCGGCAAGGTTGAAGCGAACGGACATGCGGCGAAGCCGCATAAACTCGTGCGTGTGAATGATAAACTGTCCTTTACGCATCCTAGTGGACCGAAGGAAGTGACGGTGATTGCGCTCTCCGAGCGGCGCGGTCCGGCTTCTGAAGCGCGTCTTCTTTATGAAGATCATTCTCCGCCTCCGCCGCCACGTGAAGAACGACCGTTTTTTGTTCCACCTCCGTTGCGCATACCTGGTTTTGGGAGACCAACGAAGCGAGAGCGTAGAGAAACGGAACGGCTGCGGGGAAGATAGGAAAAAGTTATCAGTAGTCTGTTGACAGGTGTCAGTTTCCCCTCTCCCGCGTATAGGAGAGGGCTAGGGTGAGGATTTTCTATGATCGATCTCCGCAGTGATACGGTAACCTTGCCAAGTCCATCGATGCGTGAAGCCATGCATCGGGCGGAACTTGGTGATGATGTCATGGGTGAAGACCCGACCGTAAATCGTCTCGAAGAATTAGCGGCGTCACTGATGGGAAAAGAAGCGGCGTTGTTTGTCGTCAGCGGCACCATGGGGAATCTGGTGTCGTTGCTTTCGCATTGCCGTCGTGGGGCCGAGGCAATTCTTGGAGATCAGTCTCATATCTTTAACTATGAGGCGGGCGGCGCGTCGGCGCTAGGTGGTATCGTGTTTCATACTATTGTCACGGAGCGATTTGGTGAACTGGACCTTGCTTCTCTGCAGAGAGCTATACGACCGGCGGAAACGAATCTTCATTACGCGCCGGCGGGAGTGATTTGCCTGGAAAGCACGCACAATCGTTGCGGAGGCACGATCCTGCCGCTTGCATATTTTCAGGAAGTGCAGGCAATTGCTGACCATGCCGGTATTCCCGTGCATTTGGATGGCTCTCGTATTTTTAATGCGGCTGTGGCGTTGCACACCAATGTCAAAGAGTTTGCCCGTTATGCGGACTCCGTGCAATTCTGCCTATCCAAAGGATTGGCGGCTCCAGTTGGGTCGCTTGTCTGCGGGCGTAAGGAGTTCATTGCTCGCGCCCGGCGCGCACGCAAAATGGTTGGCGGCGGCATGCGACAGGCTGGGATTATCGCAGCGGCTGGGATCGTTGCACTCACGGAAATGGTGGATCGTTTGGCTGAGGATCATCAAACCGCTCGTATACTTGCTGAAGGCTTGGCCGATCTACCCGGCATGCAGATCGATCTTGAGACGGTACAGACGAACCTCGTTTTCTTTGGTCCGCAAAATCCGCCGCCGGAAGGACTGTCGTTTGCGCTCGCGCGAGAAGGAGTGAAGATTGGCGACATTGGCGATGGACGTTTTCGCGCCGTAACACATTATGGGATTTCGTCAAAAGACATTCATGAAGCGGTGCGCATTATTCGAAGAGTGTGGCAAGAAGTTGTGCGGTAAATATCTGACTCGTAATTTGCTGACTTCGCTTCCTCTCCGTTGAGCGCAGAGAAGACAATGGTTCCTTGTTTAATGAGAAGGAATTACTGCCGAAGCGGTGAAATTTAACCGTCTGAAGCCGCTGCTTGTGGTGCGGAAGAGGTGATGGGGGAAGGGGCAATCAGGACGCGCATGATGCGCCGACCGCTCATTTCTAAGACTTTGACCTTACAGCCATCGAGTTCGACTGTATCGCCGATGCGCCCGATACGGCCCAGCTGCGCATTGACATAGCCGCCGATCGTGTGCGCATCTTTTATTTCAAGGTGTTCAAGTCCTAACGTTTCAGTCACTTCCGAGAGCGGTGTCTGCCCATCCACCACCGCGCCGTCCGCAGTTTGCTCAAGTTTTGGCAATTCTTCGGAATCGAACTCATCCTGGATTTCACCAACTAGTTCTTCAAGGACGTCTTCCATCGTGACGATGCCGGAGGTGCTGCCATATTCGTCGATTACTACCGCCATGTGCAAGCGTCGTTGTTGAAAATCTTGTTGGAGCGCTTCGACCGGCCGGCTTTCCGGAACAAATAACACGTCTCGTTTAATTTTGAGCAGATCGGCTGAGGTTTTGATCTCTGTGCGCTGTAGGAAGATATCCTTGATGTGTACCATGCCAACTACATGGTCGATGTCAGTCTCGCATAGTGGATAGCGAGTATGACCTGTGCGGTAAATCGTCTCAAGATTTTCTTTCCAAAGTTTATTAAGAGAGAGACAATCCACATCCGGTCGGGGACTCATGATCTCCATTATCGTGCGTCCAGCCATGTCCAAAATATTCTCTAGCAAATTCACTTTGCCGGCGGACAGAGAGCCGTGCCGCTGCGATTCGGAAAGGATAATGCGCAGTTCCTCTTCTGAATGCGCGAGGTCTTGGACTTTGACATCGTGGACACCAAAAACGCGTAACAAGCCGTTGGCGCAGGCATTCAGGAGCTTGAGAATAGGATAGAACACGCCACAAAAGACGGCGAAGGGAATGGCTGTCCACAGCGCCACTTCGTGGGGTTTACGGATACCCAGAAATTTGGGCATCTGTTCGCCAATGATACTGTGTATCGCGGTGATGAGTGCAAACGCAACAGCAAAAGAAACGCCGTGAACCGCTTCCGAAGATTCCAGACCGATGGTGACAAACAGTGGTTGTAGAACTCGAGCGACCGTTGGTTCGCCGATCCAGCCGAGACCTAGGCTGGCCAAGGTGACGCCGAGTTGCGCCGCGGCAAGCGAGGTGTCGAGGTTGTGGATAATTTTGCGTGCAACAGTGGCTAAGGGGCTCCCACGCCGCGCCAGATCGTCGATACGCGCGCTCCGCACCTTGACAATAGCGAATTCAGCCGCAACGAAGAACGCATTCGTCAGCAACAGAAAAACCGTCAGAACAAGTTGCCCCTCAATACTGAACATATAACCCCGTTACGACTGCTCACATGAGAAAAGAGGGTGGGCAGAGAAAAGGGCGGAGCGCCTGGAGAGAGGCTAAAGGGCGTATTGGGAGTGGGTCAGGATCTTTCGTGCTACTCATACAATTTATAAAGAATATTAGCATTTGAGCATAAAAAGATGGAAGAGCGCAAGAGTTGGACAAGAGCGTCTCAGAAAAATAAGATCTTACAGGAAATTATCGGGCTATGATCTAGAAATCTTTAGGAGAACTGCGCCGCATGCACGCTTTGTCTTGGGATGGAAACCGATTACAACTCCAGAAAAAATATCCGACACCGCAAGCGACTGAACACCTGACGCTTGTCCGCGTTCACCTCGCGGGAATTTGCTCAACCGATTTACAGATCCTGAAAGGCTATATGGACTTTCACGGCGTGCCCGGGCACGAATTTGTCGGCGAGGTGCATGAAGGTCCTGCCGAGCTCATCGGAAAACGTGTTGTCGGAGAAATTAATTTTGCTTGCGGAACCTGTGAGATGTGTCAACGAGGCCTAGGTCGACATTGTCCAACCCGGAGTGTAATGGGCATTCTCAACGCCGATGGATGCTTTGCCGAATATCTTGCCGTTCCGGCGCCCAATCTTCATCTTGTGCCGGATGCAGTAGAGGATGAGGCTGCGGTTTTTAGTGAACCGCTTGCCGCTGCGTTTGAAATGTTGGAGCAAGTACATGTCCAACCGACGGCGGATGTCGTTGTCTTTGGTGATGGAAAATTGTGGTTGCTCTGTGCGCAAGTGCTCCATCTCACTGGAGCGCGGGTGAAGGTGATTGGCAAGTACGAAAGTAAGCTGCGAATCCTACGGCAGGTTGGTATAGAGGCGATGCTGTTGTCCGATTGGCGGTCGGAGCAAGCAGATATCGTGGTTGAGGCAACCGGCTCCGCTGCCGGACTTGCCCTGGCGATGACGACCGTGCGTCCGCGAGGAGTGTTGGTGTTGAAGAGTACGGTTGCGCAACAACACTCCCTGTCACTGGCTCCTCTGGTTATTAACGAAGTCACTGTCATTGGTTCACGGTGTGGTCGCTTTCCTCCTGCCTTGCAAGCGTTAGCGCGAAAAAGCATTGTCGTTGCTCCATTGATGAGTAAGATTTTTCCACTTACGGAGGGCGTTGCTGCTCTCCGTCATGCCACTCGACCCGGAGAACTCAAGGTGTTGTTGCGAGCGTAGTTGCGATGGAAATCACTCCGCTTTCCTTGCTCCCTGATGGCGGGGATGGTACAAGGAACACGGCGAGGGCTACGCCCGCAAGTGCAAATGGTGGTCTGCGCCTTCATGACTTTGTGAGCTTATTTTGGAAGGAGAGAATATGAAAGCTGGAGTTTTTATGATGCCCTCACACCCACCGGAACGGGATTTTCATGCTGGTCATATGTGGGATCTCGACCATCTCGAACTGTGCGACAAACTTGGGTTCCAGGAGGCCTGGATTGGCGAGCATTTCACCGCCCCTTGGGAACCAAACCCAGCTCCAGATCTGTTGATTGCCCAAGCGATTTTACGCACGAAAAATATCAAACTGTGTCCTGGAGCCCATTTGCTCCCGTATCACCATCCTGCTGAACTGGCGCATCGCGTCGCTTTTCTGGATCATATGGCCCAGGGGAGGATTATGCTTGGTGTTGGCACCAGCGGTTTACCCAGTGATTGGAAATTGTTTAACGTGGATGGCGCTGGCGGTGAAAACCGTAAGATGACCTTGGAAGCGCTCGACATTATGTTGAAGCTCTGGGAAAGCACGGAGCCGTTCGAGTACAAGGGGCAATACTGGACGGTCAATCGTATCGACACGATGCTGGATACGCTTAAGTACCATATTCGTCCATTTCAAAAACCGCATCCGCCTATCGGTATTGCCGGTTTAACTCCACGTTCTGATACCTTGAAGTTCGCGGGTGAGCGTGGCTTCATGCCGTTAAGCATCGCGCTTAGCGGCAGCTATCTTAAGACTCACTGGCAAGCCGTGCTGGATGGAGCGGAGAAAGCTGGAAAAACGCCAAGTCGCACGGATTGGCGAATATCTCGCGAAGTCTATATTGCGGAAACCGATAAAGAGGCCCGGGATAAGGCAATCAATGGCATGTTGGGACGAGTGTATCGCGAATATCTGTTACCCCTCTTCAAGTCGTTCGGCATGGTCAGTCTCTACAAACATCATCCCGAAGTGCCAGATTCTGATGTCACCATTGAGTACTTGGCGGATTATTGTTGGTTGGTGGGATCGCCCAAGACAATTGTCGATAAACTCGGGGCGATGCAGCAAGAAACCGGTGGCTTCGGTTGTCTTTTAGTGTTGACTTTCGATCAATTAGAGAACAATGAAGGCTGGAGCAATTCACAGCGCATGTTGATGGAAGAGGTCATGCCGCATTTCGCGAACGCCTAAAACTGAAGGACCATTCCTTTCTCTTCCGCCGTCAAAAGCAATCCCTTTGCCTCGCGCGTCTCTCTTTTTACCAGCGAGAGGAAAAAAGAGGGATTGCTTTTTCTCGGTTACTTTTTCCACGCATACCATAGCCGCCCTATCGCTTCGTAAAAGACGCTGGCGCTCACGTCAAATGAGGAACCCTGGGGGAGAAACTGGAGTATGGTGATCTTGTCTCGAACGGCAAAAAGGGTTGGGGCGGGGATGACCTGTAAGCCTACGCGTTCGAACGCTGCGCGCGCCCGAGACATGTGCAAGGCGTGCGTGACTAGATAAATCGTGCGCACCCCATGTTGCTGGAGAATAGCAGCGCTGAGCTGGGCGTTCTCGGACGTATTGCGGGATTGATCTTCCACCCATTGCACCGGGATATGGAAATCTTGCTCGAAGGATTCTTTCATCGCCTGAGCTTCGGGTCGCACGCCTTCTCGCCAACTCCCGCCTGTCACCAGAATTGGTTTCTCTGTCAGGCGATACAAACGCGCCGCATAACGTAGCCGTTCAAGCACATAGCCGTCTACCGTGTCGCCGCCGTATTCCGGCGCCTTGCGGTAGAGACCACCCGCAAGCACAACGATCACATCAGCTGTGGGTAGCGTAGCTATTGGGTCGAGAGGTGGGTCGGTCTCGAAACACTGCCGGACCGAACCAACGATAATGGGAGTGCTAAAAAGATAGAGTAAGAGTCCCGTCACGATGAAGACTCGTCGCGCAAGGTAAGGACGCCGGGGAAGCAGGAGGATGCCGATTAGAAGGAGGAGAAGGAGATTCAGCGGGGGGAGCAGAAAAGCGCTCACTACTTTGGTGAGGAGAATATCGAGATTAGCCATTGTATAATGAATGATGAATGCAGAACACGGAACGATAAATGGCAGAAGAAAGACTTTCTCCGTTCATCATTACCGCATTCATTATTCATCGTTTCTTCAGCATCACAATGTCCCCTTAGTGGACAGTACGCCTTTCACGCGGGGATCATATTGCACGGCGTCACTGAGGGCGCGCGCGAACGCTTTGAACCCGGCCTCGATGATATGGTGAGGGTTGCGTCCCTGCGCCATATTGAAGTGGAGATTCATCGCCAGTTGGTTGGAGAAAGCCAGAAAGAAGTCATGAATTAACTCAGTGGCGAAGTTGCCGACTTTTTCTTGTTTGATTTGCAAGTTGTACGCAAGAAACGGGCGTCCGCTCAGATCAACCACGCAAGAGATTAATGCTTCATCAAGCGGAACTGTCGCCTCGCCAAAGCGGCGAATCCCCTTTTTGTCTCCTAGTGCTTCGCGAAACGCCTGTCCCAACGCCAGTCCAACGTCTTCGACGGTGTGATGATCGTCAATCTCAACATCGCCAGACGCGTGCACAGTCAGGTCAAAAAACCCGTGCCGTGTAAACAGTTCGAGCATGTGATTCAAAAACGGCACGCCAGTGACGATCTGATAGTGTCCTTCCCCGTCGAGGTTGAGACTAATGTGGATATCTGTTTCGTTCGTCTTGCGGTGCAGATCCGCCTTACGCATGTTTGCCTCCGTTGAGACGATACTGCACGGCGCGGGCGTGCGCCTCAAGCCCCTCCATATCGGCCAACCGCACGATATGCGGCCCGAGCGTTTTCAAGGCGTGAGCGTTGGCCTCGATGATATTTGTTCGCTTGAGGAAGTCATACACGCCCAACGGCGATGAAAACCTCGCGGTTCCTCCCGTTGGCAGCACGTGGTTCGGCCCGGCAATGTAGTCCCCAAACGGTTCGGTTGAGAGATGGCCAATGAAAATGGCTCCAGCGTGGTGAAGGTCCGGTAGCCATTGCCGCGGGTTCTTTACCGCTAATTCAAGGTGTTCGGGAGCGATGGCATTGGCGAGTTCGAGCACTTCGGCCCGATTGCGCGCAAGGATCACTGCTCCCTGTTGGCGCATGGAGGCCGCGGCAATATCTTTGCGTTGGAGCGTTACAATTTGTTCCTCAATGGCCTGGATGACTGCGTTTGCCACCTGTTTGGAAGTAGTCACACACAAAGGCGCGGCCAGCTCATCGTGCTCCGCTTGCGATAACATGTCCGCAGCGATGTCACGAGGCGAAGCGCTCTCGTCGGCAATGACGAGCACCTCACTGGGGCCGGCAATCATATCAATATCGACTTGACCGAAGACCAAACGTTTGGCCGTGGCAACGTAGATGTTGCCGGGACCGACAATTTTATCCACCCGAGGAATCGTTTGCGTGCCATACGCCAACGCGGCGACCGCCTGTGCGCCGCCAACTCGAAAGAACGCATCCACACCGGCGAGGCGCGCGGCCGCGAGAACGGCGGGATGATATCCGTGCGGTGACGGTGGTGAAACCACGATAACTTCTTTGACCCCGGCGACTTTTGCCGGGATGACGTTCATCAACACTGAAGAAGGATACGCCGCCTTGCCGCCCGGAACATAGATGCCTGCCCGCTGGAGTGGGGCGATACGTTGGCCTAACGTAACCCCCAGGTTATCGCGATACGACCAACCCGTCTGTCGTTGCTTTTTATGAAAGTTCGTTATGCGTCGAGCGGCTATGCGAAGCGCTGTTCGTTCCGCTTGTGAAAGCTGCTCCAACGCCGCATCCATCTCCTGTGCGCTCACCGTCAGGGTTTGGGACGTGACGCGAACGCGGTCGAACTCGCGCGTATACTTACACACGGCGCGATCACCCTGGCGTCTGACTGTCGTGATGATGTCGCGCACACTGCGTTCGACGTGCTCGCTTGCTGTTTCTCCTCTCGTGAAGAGCTTCCGCAAGTGTTTGTGGCAAGCTGGGTCGTCGGTTCTAAGTAGAGAAACGAGGGGCGCGGTTTTTCTCGTACTTGCCATGTTTTTGTTGCTCATTCGTCTTTAACGCGGCGGATGTCCGCGCCGATCCGTGTGAGCTTCTCTTCGATCCGCTCGTATCCACGATCGAGGTGGTAGACGCGGGAGACTTCCGTGACTCCTTGTGCGGCTAAGCCGGCAAGCAGCAAAGAGACGCTGGCGCGGAGATCGGTTGCCATGACCGGCGCGCCGCTCAAAGAGGCCACGCCGTTGATTACCGCATTATTGCCGTGCACATGGATATCCGCGCCAAGTCGGACTAATTCTTGCGCGTGCATGAAGCGATTCTCGAAAATCGTTTCCGTGATCATGCTGCGTCCCTCGCCCAAGGACAAGAGCGCCATGAGCTGCGCCTGGAGATCCGTGGGAAATCCCGGATAGGGGAGGGTGGTGATGTTTAGGCTGGAAGGACGCCCGTTACCAATGACGTGGATACCGTCTTCATAGGTAGAGAACTGTATGCCTGCTTCCGTGAAAGCGTTGAGGAAGGCCTCGAGATGATCTGCTCGCGCGCCGCGGACAAAAACGTCCCCCGAAGTGATGGCCCCCGCGGTCAAAAAAGTGCCAGCCTCGACGCGATCGGCAATAACTGTGTGAGTCGCGCCGTGCAACGAGGACACTCCTTCGATAGTGATCATTCCAGTGTCGGCTCCACTGATCCGCCCCCCCATGTCGTTGAGTAACTGGGCGAGATCAATAATCTCCGGTTCTCGAGCCGCATTGTCAATAATCGTTTTTCCTTCCGCTAGAGTTGCGGCCATCATGAGATTTTCCGTGGCCCCAACCGAAGGAAATTCGAGAGGGATATATGCTCCGTGAAGTTTCTTTGCTTCTGCTTCAACGTAGCCTTGATGAAGGCGGATAGATGCGCCCAGACGGTGCATACCCTCTAAATGAATGTTCACTGGTCGCGCCCCAATTGCACATCCTCCCGGAGTGGAGATTCGCGCTCGACCAAAGCGAGCCAGCAAGGGTCCTAATGTCAGGAACGACGCGCGCATAGTTTTGACCAGCTCGTAGGGAGCCTCGAAACATCGCACGGTGCGTGCTGAAAGGACGACCTCGTGGTCACTCAACCAGTCGTATTGTACACCGAGGTCGCGCAGAAGTCGTAACGTTGTGCGGATGTCCGCGAGTTGCGGTACTCGATCGAATTGACATTCATCTTCTGTTAATAAAGTAGCAAACAGGAGCGGCAACGCCGCATTCTTTGCGCCGCTTACTGCGATTTCTCCTCGCAACGGCGCTCCTCCCCGCACCACAATCTTGTCCATTTTTTCCTCCTCCCCCCAATTGTCCTGACCCACTAACAATTTCTATCAGCTTATGTGAATTTCTACCCTATGCAACGGTGTGCAACGACGACGCGTTCAAGACCGGCATAGTCTTGCACACTAAAACTCTCTTGGAAGTTGCCCTGTGCTTGGAGGAGGCGCATAACGGCGGGATATTGCCCGGCTCCAAGCTCCATAACCAAATACCCGCCCGAACGAAGGTACGTTGGGCTTTCTTTTACTAATCGACGATAGAATTCCAGACCATCTCTTCCTCCGTCCAGGGCTCCTTGCGGCTCCCAATCGCGCACTTCCGGTTGGAGAACGGCCAGATCAGTATGTGAGATATAGGGGGGATTGGAAATAATAAGATCAAAAGACTGGCTGTTTCTGTTGATTGTGGAAAAAAGATCGCTCTGGAGAAAGCGAATGCGTTGGTCCACGCCGTGTCGCTGGGCATTTTCAAGAGCGACGGCAAGCGCCGTCTGAGAAACATCACTAGCCCAGAGTTCGGCTAAAGGCAGCTCTTTTGCCAAGGTGATCGCAATACAGCCGCTTCCCGTGCCAACGTCCAACACACAAAGTGGGGATTGAGGGTTGTTGACTGCCGACTGAGTGACCAGCCGTAAGGCGGTTTCCACGAGAATTTCCGTTTCAGGCCGTGGGATAAGCACTTCGGGGGTGACACGAAAATCCAACGACCAGAACTCACGCGTGCCAGTAATATAAGCAAGTGGTTCGCGCCGGGCTCGCCGCTCAAGCCTATGTTGGAAATCCTCTTGCCTTGCGTGGGTAAGCAGAGAAGATAACCGCGCGAAGAGATAGGCTCGGTCTGTCATCAACGTGTGAGCGAGGAGCACTTCCGCATCCAGACGGGGTGTATCGATCCCCTGCGTGCGCAGGTGAGCTTCCGCTTCGGCAAGTAATGTTTTTATCGATGTGGCCGAAAGAGGCTGTTTGGAGAGAGGGCTTGGCATCTGCGACGGAAAAAATTACTCCCTGGCGCTTGGCTGTGCATCGTGATGAGATTTCAACGCTTCTGCTTGATGGTAGGAAATGAGCGCATCCACAATCGGATCGATTTCACCATCGAGTGCCCGGTCTAACGTATGCACGGTCAGGTTAATTCTGTGGTCCGTGAGTCGTGATTGCGGAAAATTATAGGTGCGAATGCGTTCCGAGCGGTCGCCGGAACCAACCATGCTCCGACGCGAGGCCGTGATAGCGGCCTGTTGTTCCTCACGGGCGCGGTCGAGGAGTCGCGCGCGCAGAATTTTCAGACCTTTGGCTTTGTTTTTATGCTGCGATTTTTCATCCTGACATGACACCACAAGGCCACTAGGGATATGGGTGATGCGGACCGCAGAGTCTGTGGTATTCACGCTTTGTCCACCGGGACCCGATGAGCGAAAGACGTCAATCCGCAGGTCTTTTTCGTCAATATGAACGTCTACGTCATCAGCCTCTGGAAGTACGGCGACCGTGACCGCGGAGGTATGGATACGTCCGGACGCTTCAGTCTCTGGGACGCGTTGTAC
>JBFWZL010000158.1:0-12168 GCA_050185455.1 Binatia bacterium
CGGTTTAACAAACTTCAACGTCATGCGGTCGCTCTCGCCGATTGCAAGATGCTTTTCCTTATCAACCTCCTTCCGACGTAACACAGGCGGCAATGTCCATACCCCCTTTTCGTAATCCTTGGTGTCTTTTGGGTTGGCGTTGATCTCCGAACGGTCGACCAGTTTGAAACCAGCCGCCTCGGCCAGCTTTATCACATGATCCTCTCGGACATACCCCGACGCGGCCTTCGGATCTTGCGCCACATCCGGGTTACCACGGTGCTCGACGACACCGAGGATGCCGCCAGGTTTCAGTGCTTTATACGCGACTTGAAAGACAGATTCGGCTTGCCCCGCAGCCATCCAGTTATGTACGTTGCGGAAGGTCAGCACCATGTCAGCTGATCCCTCTGGGGCAATCTAGGTCTTATTTGGCGGCGCCAAGATGGTAACATGGGTTTTTCCCAACATCTCCGTATTTGCGTCAATCTTCTCTTTGAACCGTTGCGCTCCTTTCTTCATATACTCCACCTCAGACTCGGGGTCGAATCCCGCTGCGTAATAAACGCCGCGCTCTTTGAGAAAGGGAGCAAGAATGTCGGTATACCAGCCACCGCCGGGAACGAGTTCAACAACGGTCATGTTGTCCTTGATGCCAAACCACGTGAGCGTTTCCAACGGGTGGCGATATTGATCACGCGCTTTATCAGCTTCCGTACGATGGCTCCCGGCAATCACTGTTTGTAATTTCGTCGTGGTATCGGCATCCGCTGCTTGCGAGGTGCGCGGAAAAATATTCCCCATGAACGAGATTGCGTAAGCTATAACAAAGAGAGACAGAAAAGAACGAAGAGAGTTGTTATTCACGATACTTTCCTTTCTTGCGCCTTCGCCGCAAATTGGCGAAGAAACTCGATATTGAGATCCAATTTCTTTCCTAACCACAGGGCGTGGTCCGTGTGGTCCCTCACATCATCGTTCGTGGAGGGATGAATTAATACATCAAGGTCTTCGTGATGCAGCATCAACCACGGTACGACTTTGCCAAATTCCTCTGACGCGAATTTTACTTGATACATCGATTGTGGATGTGGTCCGACAGGTTCGTCTCGCCATCGTCCCAGCTCCACCTCAAACTGAGCGGCCAGCGCATCGCGCACCCGCGCCGCCGTTTCACGCGAGTTAGAGTCGTAGTAGACATGAGCGTGAAAGTTTTGGATGTCATTGCTATGACTTGGCATTAGTCCACTCCAATTCTCTTTAAGGGAGCCGAAAGTCAGTGCTAAGCCACCCATCCATACTGGAGAGTGTGCACCGTCCCAGGAGGATACCACCATTCTCCCACTTTACAAAAAGGACATCGCTTGGGCCCCGAACCACCCCGCACATATTCGGGCACATCAGCCATAGGCTTCACCGCTCCGGCAAAGGAGCCGTCACGAGTCACTTTCTTGATGAGCAGGTAAAGACCCAAGCCACACTCTGGACATGACAGCACGGTGCCAGAGTTTAACAAAGGCATGTGGGTGATCCGACTCGGTGAAGGGTGAGGCATGCATCCCTCCTTCTCAGTTGCCAGTTGCCAGTAGTCAGCTATCAGTTATCAGTAAGGGAAGATACCGGCAACACGCCAGCATCAACGAACGAGATGCTTCGTGACTTGCCTTACTGACAATGGCGCCCTGAGACTGACAACGCTTCTTCATCCCATCCTCCGCCGTTGCGCCGCTTGCACACGCGCGGCGAACTCCGACGGTTTCATAATCAATGAGCTGGGCCGTTCTTCTTGTTCGTGCTGCCGCTCGACCTGATAGTACAGTGCAATACTCTGTCGCACCAGTTCTTCACAAAATGGAATGCCTTTCCCGCCTTGTGCACTTTGTTTGAGCGCGCCGGCAACCGCTAGCGCTCGCCGCGCCGCATCGAGTCGTCCTGACTGCGCAAAATGGAGCAACGTTTCTTCCAGCCGCCGAGCATAGACTTTGCTGTTTTCCAGAGAAAAGAGTTCACCAATCGCTTTCTCAATAATCGTTTGCATGCGATCCTGTTGTTGATAGCGATTCAACACCAGCGGACTGTCTTGTGCCTGGCTAATCTGGTCGATATAAGGCTTCGCTCGCTCCGAGTCGAGCAGCCAGCGTTGGAGTTCAGGTTCTTCCAGAAGTTGAGTCGAGGTAGCCAATAAGTTTTCATCAGCCGCGACTGCCTCCCGGTCAAGGGCAGCTGGCAAGGGCACTTCCACTGGAACGGCAGGGGCCGACGTAAGGTGCGATCGTAAAGCAGGATAGGCTTCCACCTCTTTGCCGTTGTGCGCCCGCGCACGTTCATATCCTTCTTGCATAATGGCGTCGCAATACAGCCACGGCGCTTCGCTCATGGAGACTTGCATACGATCGAGCAAATCTTGTCGCATGGCGCGGAGCATTTTCCGCGTCACCTCGCCGCCTTCGACGAATCGCATCCCTTCAGGTTCATTCACCAACGCGGACAAATAATGCAGCCCGCCTCCCATCTTCGCTTTCGCCAACCACACCAGACGGTCACCACGACCATCCATCACCGAAAGATAGCCTTCAGGTTCAATCGGCGTGAGAACCGATCGCTGAGGTTGTCGTGCAGGTCGGTCAGCCTTAATCCCTTTTTGTGAAAGCTTGTATAGGGAACGATGAATCGCGCGGCGCAACGCCTTATCCTGGGTCTTTGCTTCCCAATCGCATAAAAGCCGCGCCGCCTCTGGCGCGAAACACTCCCCCAAGAGCACTGCCAGCGCCACATCAGCCGCCGTATTTTGGCCAATCCGTCCCTCAACCTCAGGCAGCGTCAAGCTGTGGTCCCGTAACCGAGTCAGCGACACGCCCCACTGTTCGAGAAGTTTTTTCCCTTCGACTAGCCGTGGATCACGGGCGCTGTCTTTTTTGGCCATATTTCCCTCCAAGATAACAAGAACGGGAGCACCTTACCCACCTGGGTTTGGTGCTGTCAACGGGAAGGAACATTCGTCAATCCACCTATCCTTCCAATGGAGAAGGAGACTGACCTAGCTCCCCTAAGAGATTGCTGCTACGTGTAGAAAAAACCAAACACGAGGAGATGGAGGCGGGGTCCCTCATGACCGAAGTGCAGTTTTGTCCTCAATGTGGAGCGAAAACAGTTCCGCAAGCAAATTTTTGCGCTGCCTGTGGCGTGGCGCTGCCTGGGCGTCAATCAACCCCGAACCGGCCAGCCACTATCCCTTCTCCGGTTTCCACGCGAACCTTACTGCCCGGCCTCTTTGTATTCACCTTTTATCTTCTGACCGGCCTAGGAATATGGCTGTTCGTGCTCCGCACCCAGCCCTTTCCCACTGCCGCTCCTGCCGGCGTCGGAGGACAGGCCAGCACTGGCGGTTCAGCTTTGCCGCAGGATCATCCTGAAATTGCTCTTCCTGAAGAAGCGAAGAAAATTCTGGCGGATCTTGTCGATAAAGCGAATGCCGCGCCGCAAGATCTGCAGGCATGGAAGACATTGGCCGAGGCGCAGGCGCGCGCCGCTCGTCTTGATTCCAGCTACCGCAGCGCTGCACTCTCCTCCTATCGTCACGTACTCGAGTTAGCCCCCAATGATCTCGACGCTCTGCGTGGTGTTGGCAACGTCTATTATGACTTCGAGGAATTCGGCAAGGCCATTGAGTACTATCAGAGATACCTGGCGCTACGGCCGGATGATGCAAGCGTGCGGACAGATATAGGAACAATGTATCTGTACAGCAACAACATTGATCGCGCCATTACCGAATATCAGACCGTGATTGCGAAGAAACCGGATTTTTTCCAGGCGTATTTTAACCTTGGCATCGCGTACCAGGAAAAGGGAGATACAGCGCGAGCGCGCCAGTTACTGGTCAAGGCAAAATCGCTCACTACAGAAAAAGCAATTCAAGAGCGGATTGAACAGGTGCTTACTCAATTTAGCGGCGACGGTTCGGCAGTGGCCCCGTCTTCAGCGACAGTTCCTTCTCCGCCAGGGCCACAGGTGAACGCTTCGCTCTCGCCCTTCCAACAAGCAGTCGAACACGTGTTTCGCTCTCACGACATCATGGGTCCGCGCATCAGTCGTATTGAATGGCCGGCCGCTGCCCAAGCTCGTGTGCTCTTCCAGAACTTCCCAATATCAGGTATGCCCCCTGAAGTACGAGAGCGTTTTCTTGCAAAACTACGGCTCCAAATAAGCGACGCCAAGAGCGCAAACAAGATCGGTGATGCGATTACCATCGAATTGATTGATATAAGTACAAACCAAGTAATGGAAACCCTAACAATGGCGGCATCATGATTACACAACCACACGAAGCACCGTATTATCTTCCCATTGGCGATGAGCCCGAGATCTTTCGCGCGGCGTATGATTGCCGCTTGCCGGTCCTGCTCAAAGGTCCCACCGGCTGCGGCAAGACTCGTTTCGTAGAGTATATGGCCTATTCCCTTATGAAAGAAGAAAAAGAGGGAGCGCCGGACAACTTGATCACCGTCGCGTGCCATGAAGATTTAACAGGGAGTGATCTGGTCGGACGATACCTGATCAAGGGCGATGAAACCGTGTGGGTGGATGGCCCACTCACGCAAGCGGTCCGCATCGGCGCGGTGTGTTATCTCGATGAAATTGTCGAAGCTCGGAAAGACACCATCGTCTTAATCCATCCGCTGACGGACCACCGTCGGATTTTGCCAATCGATAAAAAGGGCGAGATCCTGGATGCGCACCCAGATTTTCTGCTGTGCATCTCCTACAACCCCGGGTATCAGAGTATTTTGAAAGACCTCAAGCATTCCACTCGGCAGCGGTTCGTGACCATCGAATTCACCTACCCCCCGCGAGATAAAGAGGCGGAAATCGTCGCCCATGAAAGTCAGCTAGAATTTGAGACGGCGCTTGATCTCGCCAAACTGGGAGAAAAAGTGCGCCACCTCAAAGCCAGCGGCCTCGAAGAAGGCGTCAGCACGCGTCTGTTGATTTACGCAGGGCAACTCATGCGCCGCGGCGTTCCTGCCCGACGCGCCTGCGCCGTCGCGGTTTCCCGCTCATTGACGGACGATAGCGACTCACAACGTGCAATCGATGAGGTGATCAACGCGATCTTTCCGTAAAGCATTCTTTGCTTTACATCTTGAACGCCTCAATAATTTTTCGCCAGCGCGCTTCGTGTTGGCCTGGACGGTCGGCATGATAGAACATCAGCCGGTCAAGGAGACCGTCGTACTTCGCCTTGAGCATCGCTGGCACTTCATCGGGTGAGCCAATGACCGCGAATTCGCGCAACATCTCATCCGTGATGTCCTGCGCCATTGTAGCCCATGCGCCTTTCGCGGCCTTCTCACTCAATCGCAAACAGACGTCACCCCAGCCATGAGCGTCCAGCACGGGTTTGTAGGTGCGAGTTGAGGCGTAGAAAGCAATCTGGCGGCGCACCTGCTCGCGCATTTCCTCTATTTCTTTTTGACTGTCTCCCATGATGACAAACACAGAGGAGACGATAGTAACATCTTTGCGGTTCCGACCCGCCTTGTGCGCTCCAGCCTCAATCTGCGGGAGCACAGACTCTCGCAAGTATTTCGCTGAATGGAAGGGATGGACATGAAATCCGTCACCTAGTTCTCCGGCAAGGCGGCAGATGTACGGATTGACGCCGGCGATGTAAATCGGCAGATGTGGATGCGTGATTGGTCCCGGACTGAAGGCTGGCGGCATAAGCGTAAAGGAGTAAAATTGCCCCTTGAAATTGAGCGGCGTTTCGTTTTGCCAACAGTTCCAAATGGCGCGCAGTGCGAGCACGACCTCTCGCAGCTTCGGACCAGGGGATTCCCACCGAACGCTGAAGCGCCGCTCGTTATGCCCTTTGACCTGCGTTCCCAGCCCAAGAATAAAGCGCCCATTCGAAGAAGTCTGCAAGTCCCAAGCGGTATACGCCAAAGACATCGGGCTGCGCGGGAACGCCAGGGCAATCGACGTTCCAAGTTTCATCCGTGTTGTCGCCGTCGCCGCAACCGCCAGCGGCAGAAATGGATCATGTTGGTTCTCAGGAGTCCACAACGCGTCGAATCCTATCTCTTCCGCCGCTTTGGCAATCTCAGCGGCGTTGGTCAGGTTTCCGGCTTCGGCAAACGCTCGCGCGGTGTACATCAGGTCGAGTTTCATGCCATTCCTCCAGTGTCTATTTTCGTACTCTGACGCCGTACGATCCCGTGCCGCCAGCTTTATTATAGTGACGAACCTGGACAAAATATTGCCCAGGGCTGAGCTCAGCGGCGATCCGCGCGTTCAGTCCATAGCCGCTGTCATCATCCTCCGCGATTAAACTCGTTTGACTATTTGGTCCAAAAAGCTTCATCAGCACATCGGTTTTTCCGCTGGTCTCCACGACATGACGACCGCCAGAGACGGCGGAGAATTGAAATACGTCTTCCTCTCCGGGCTGACCGATCGACGCCATTGTCGGCGAAGCATTGATCTTGAGCTTCGTGGCCTGGACGGCGGTGCGAGGATACGCCTGCTCACTTGCAATAAATGCCTGGTCCATGTCCGACAAAATTTCATTCGCTTTTGTTCCTTTTCCACTTTTTGTCCACGAGGCGGGAAAGAAATACAACATGATCGAATCAGGGTCGAATTGTGTCCCACGAATCTGATCAGCGCTGTACTTCTCAATCACGTTGTGACGGATCTGATCGGGGGTCCAAGAGTTCGGCGGCCCACTGAGGTCACGGAGCACAATTGCTTCATTCCATTCTATGCCTCCAGCGGGATTTTGATGTTCGTGCGCCAGCCCAATAGCATGACCAAATTCATGCGCAGCCGTTCCACCATCGAGGAAGCCCAAGTTCATGGTCGGTTGTCCCTGAGAAATGTGGCGGGCATCCGTCCCAATGTACGACCAGGCGCCATCAGTGGGATCAAAGGCGATGCGAATTTCCGCATCCGGCGCATTATTAAAATCAAACTGCAGGTTGGCGTGCCCAGTCCACCATCCGGCCTGTTCTCGCACCAGGGCGCGTTGCGACGCAGTCCCGCCCATGAAACGCACGCGCAGCGTTGATCCGTTGATCCACATTTTTCTGAACACGATGATCGCACGGAAACGATTAAGGCCGCCACTGCGCATGCGCGCGACAGGTTGATGTCGCGCAAGGTCTTGCGGGAGAATACGATCGATACAGACTTTGACCTTCCTAGCCATAATGGTCCTCCTTTAGAAAACTTTCACGGTCTCTCACACAGTTAGCTTTTTCTTCTTCTCTTGGTTCTCGACGCCCGGGTTGGCGTCGCAGGGGTATCGGCTAAAGAGAGTTTTTTCACCTGCGTTTCTGACACTTCCACTGAATCATCGCTTCCGTTCCCTTTTCCCAGTTCAGTGTCGCGTGCGGTTATCGTTCTCACTTCGGTAAATCCACCAGGAGCGGCAATTTCCCTTTTCTTTTCATCATACAGCGTAAACCAGGGGAGACCGTGTTGTGTGTACGCCTGCGGATCGATCGGCGTTGGCGGCGGCGGCATCCCGGTCAGTTCGTGGAAAGACCAACTATTAACGATATGCACCCACACCTGTCCATAGTTCCGCTGATCCCACACAGCAAGCCCATAAGGGTCCGCGTAAATCTTTTGTGTCATCACCCCACCGGCGCCGATTCCCATTTCTTGCACATGCTGTTTCAGAGAATAGACACGACCGCCGCTCGGCCGCGTCTCGACAGGCGGTGAATCAGGAAAAACGCCAGGGTTTGGCTCGAACGCAACGATCCGCATACCGCCCAAAACTTCGGCCCCGGTCATTGCCGCTTCAATCGAATACCCCTGCCCCAACGGCATGGCGACAAATTGGCGTATGGCGCCGCGACCGATGCGGATTCCATCAAGCCAGGGTTGCTCCGGACACACAAAATAATTCTGCGGGTCAAGATGAAGTTCATCATTGTCAGGCTCGCCGGAAATCGCGTTTACTCCGCCTAGCGAGATTTTTACTGCGTTCGGCTTCCATGAAGCGGCGTGAAAGCCTAGCCACAAGGCTTCTCGCTGATACATTGGCAAAAATACACCGCCATGTTTGCGCCAGATTTCCGGGACACGGTCCCGATAATCTTCGACCTTCAGAAGTGGGAAGCGGCCGAGTCCAGGCGGCAACGGGTACGTTCGTCCATCATCAGGAATACGCAGAGTTCGTAAAAAGGAAACGCTGAAGCGTTCGCCAAGGTGTATGCCGTCACTTTCGACCATTACGCGAAGCATCCTCGTAAAGTCCCCAGAGAGACAATGGGCGATTTGTTTTCTTTAATCAATACCTGTTGGAGTGCGGCATCGGGTAGCAAGAGTCATTTGCTGACAATCTCAACGCGAAAATCGGAGATCTCGCTGCGATTCACAAAAGAAAGGGCAAAAGTCGCTATTTGCCCCGGGGCAAGAGGTTGCGGCGTGGGTAGCGCCAGGCGACGAAAAACCACCCCTTGTTGACCATTAAGAGCAGAGATCCACACGATCACATTCTCCGCCTCACGATCACTCACGTTTCTCAGCTTTCCTTTGACGACGATTTGTTTCTTATCCGTACTGACTTCATTATCAAGCTCGAACATTTCGAGGTGCGGCGGCCCGCCAAATTCTAATTCATCCAGGCCCGGACGCTCTTGCACCTCCACCACCCAGCGGTGGGCAACGCTGGCGCCAGAAGGGCCGGTCGCTCTCACTTCAATTTCATGTACGCCGGTAGACTGATCCTTAAACTCTAACAGTTCACGACCGGCGACAGGCCGACCGTCAATTTTCCACGCATATTGTATGGGCGGTTCGAGCATCCCGGGAGTTTCCACCTCGACTCCAAAAAAGCGCGATAAATGAGAATAGAGCAGCATACGCTGTTTGTGTGGAGTATACATCGCCACGCGTGGAGCAGCCGGGGGAGCGTCTACTTGGACCTCCCAGTGGAAAGAGTCTTTTAGACCGCCTTTATCCGTCACCTCAAGTTCAACGCGATGTTTTCCGGCCGTATCGGCGGCATAGGCAAAACGATTTCCTTGCGCCGCTTGTTTGCCGTCAACGGACCAACTATAGGCAACCTCTTCACCCTCAGGATCCAGCGCCAGCGCGGAAAATTCGATGGTCGCTTTTTCCCGCGCGGATACGGAACGGTCGGTAGGAAGCACTTGAGTAATGCGTGGCGCAACATTCGCGGGAGGCGGCGGGGGCGACGGTGTTGTACGCGGAGCTGCGACAGCAACTTGCCACTCCTGAGCAACGGACAATCCGGCCTGATCCTTGACGATAACCTTTACCCGATGTTTCCCCTCTCCCTGCGCCTTCCAGGTGAAGGTCGGCTGTATCCCGGTTTTTTTCCCGTCGACGGTCCATTCATAATCGAGTTTTCCTTGTTCTGGATCTTCCACCTCAAGACTAAAGGGTTGTCCCTCGCCGCTCGTCAGCTCAATCGTGGCTGTTGACGGCGTCGCAGCAATCACGCGCGGCGGTTGATTCGCGGCAATTACGGTTATTTGCCATGATTTCTCCATGGATTGCCCATGTTGATCGGAAATCTGTACTCGCACGGTCTTTGCCCGATCTCCACTTTCATCCTTGGAAGCCTGGTAAGTCCATTGCGGTTCCTGTGAGATCAGATTCCCTTCGAGTGTCCATTGATAACGAAACGGTCCCGCGCCGGCTGCCTGTACGGCGAAAACAACGGATTCTCCCGCGGAAATCTTGACGGCCTCTTCTAGCGGTTTACTCTGAGCGAGCGTCAGAGCAGGCAACGGCAGCGGTTGAGGCGGAGACTGAAGAGGAGGTTGTGGTGGGGCTGCTACTTCCGGTGGTGGAGTGGACGATTGTTGTAGTAACGAACGTCCAAACCATCCCATAATAGCCAGTATCGCCAAGACGCCTGCGACAAGCAGAGGAGTTCTGTTCTGGCGCGGTGAAGTCGACAGTGGGGGGAAACGGCGCTCAGACGCCTCAGATCGCTCGCCTATTTCCCAGTAATCTTCAGCCGCATGTTCCGAACTTTCTGATTGAACGCTAGGTCTTGCGGTAGCACCATCTGTTACAGAGGGTAACGATGCAACTCCGGCCCGTGTCGGCGTCCCCAAAGCGTCTTCTCCGGTCGGCTCTACCGCAACCGACGGCGCACCAGTTGTTACTTGAGGTCTCACCGCAGCGCTCGCTTGGTGGATGAGCACGGCTTCTCGCGCGGCGCGCTCATATGCGGATTGGGCCTGGAGATACGATTCACACCCGCGCAAAAACTCTTCCTGTTGCACGGCGGTATCAGCTTGCTGTTCATACTCGGACGCTTCAAGAAACACGGCCCGAGCAAACTTCTCGGCCTCGGCTTTCACGGCGTGTTCTCTCGCCGCGATCATTTTCTCTCTCGCGTCCTCGGCCTCAGCTTTCAGCACTGCACGAGAAGCGAGTTCCTGGGCGTCAAAAAACAGCGCCTGTGCTTCACCATACAATGTTCCTGCTTGTTGATAATCTTGTGCTTCCCATTGATCATCCGCTTGAGCTTGAATCGCCAGGGCGCGGCGATAGAAGGTCCGGGCTTTTTCTCGAGCGCCAACACGTTCCGCCGTGATCTTAGCGGTCTGCATCTCCTGCCGCGCTTGTTCAGCCGCTTGCAATGCCGCCGCAACCCCAGCCTCCTCGTGGGCCTTTGTAAAAAAATCTAGCGCCATGCGATAGGCGTCGAGGGCATCTTCTTTATTTCCTTCTTGTACTAACTTGTGGCCGAGGGTTTCTTGTTCTTCTCCTTGTTGTAACAGCACCGCGGCAAGGCGCTCGGCGCCGGCGGCAAGAGCTTTTGTGCGTGCGTCTTGAGTTTGCGTCCGCACAGTGGCAACTAGTTGCTGCCGCCGTTCAGCCTCAAGCTTACGAATTTGCTCGTCCAGAACGTCAAGAGTGTTCTGGTCGGGCAGTCCTTCCGTTTTAGGAACCACGAAGGGAACCGTACCGTCCTCGTTGAGCGCGGCAAAACACGTTTCGATGTCGTGGAGCAGTTCTTTCATGCTCCGGTAACGTCGCTCCCGCGACTTCGTGATGGCTTTTTTTATTAAGGCCGCAAAGGGCGGTGGAGTGGGATGAGTGAAGTTCGGTTCATTTTCACCAGATTCGTACAGTACTTTGCCGATCACCCCGGCTTCATCAACACCCGCGAAGAGATGTCCTCCAGTATACGCTTCATATATCACCATACCCAGGGCATACACATCGGCGCTCCCGTCAAGCGGTTCATTTCGTAGTTGTTCTGGAGGGCAATATTTGAGCGTACCGAGCACAACGCCGGGTTTTGTCATCTCACCGTCGCCCAGTTCTTTGGCAATGCCAAAATCCATGACAACGACGCGAGAAGATCCGTCTTCGATCATGATATTGGCGGGCTTAATGTCACGGTGAACAACCGGAGGCGTATGAGAGTGGGAATAGACGAGCGCCCGCGCCACCTGCGTCGCGATCGTCAGCACCTCGGGAAGCGGGAGCCTACCGTGTTCTTGAATGTGCGCCCGCAGCGTCTTCCCCTGAATGTACTCCATCACAAAGTAGTGAAATTTATGTTCTTCGTCATGTTCGATGTCGAGAACGCGGACGATATTGGGATGTCGCAGGCGAGCCATCACTCGCGCTTCACGATAGAAGCGTGAGATCATTTCCGGATCCGCAGTCAGGTCGCCGGGTAACGCCTTCAGCGCAAGGACGGTATCCAGAACGACATGGCGTACTTTATACACCACACCCATGCCGCCCTGTCCCAGGGGACCAAGGACCTCATACTTGCGAGAAATAATCATAGACATGTCAGACGATCCCGCACGATTTACGACGATTCCCTTCATCTTCACGTGCACAAGGGTTGCTGGGAAAGATACTAGGAGGAGGGAGGAGGACTCAAGGGGGCTACGGTCCGAGTACAGCGCAATCAACGCTCTCCCATTGCACTTCATAGAGCAGCAACTGCTCGGCAATGCCTTTGAGAGCAAAACGACCGATCGGTCGGCAGACAGCGTGCGCGGCGGGAGGAAGTTCAGCATACATCCCCGCCGTGATATACACTCGATCTTCCGGACGGAGGCTTTCGCTCCCCTCCGAACCTGCGGATCGCTGTTCTTCCCGCACTCCTTCCACACGGAATGCAACATTCACGGCGTTGCCGTGCCGGTCGCCGTCTGCGTCCACCATGGT
>JBFWZL010000159.1:0-12090 GCA_050185455.1 Binatia bacterium
CGTTAGCCTGCGACCCAACGGTGCCGATAACGCTCCTCTTGCAGCGACTCTCTCTGATCGATACTGTTTTTGTAATACTAAGCAGCAATCGATGAGGAGTTGAGATGGAAACTGTCACTGTATCGCCGTGGCGGTTCTGCAGAACCTTGAGGGGCCGCATTCTGGCCGGGGCCCGTGATCGCAAACGTTCGGCGTCAGTAGAAGCGCAATCTATATGGCTAAGCTCAACGAAAAAATGAAGCGAGTGGTTGAGGAACAACGGTTGGGCTTCCTGGCGACGGTCTGTAAGGATGGAACTCCAAATCTTTCACCCAAGGGTCTGACCTTTGTCCTCGACGACGAACACCTAGTGATTGGAGAAGTGCGGTCGCCCGATACCATCGCCAACCTCATCACGCGACCGACTGCTGAGATCAACGTCGTTGACCCGATCGCGCGAAAGGGGTTCCGTTTCAAAGGCAACTGCCGCGTCTACTCAGAAGGTGCTGAGTTCGAGGAGTTGGTTGCCTTTTTGCGGGCAAAAGGGGCCAAGAGTCGCCTTAGGTCTGTGATTGTTATGACGGTCGAACGAGCTTATCCACTCGTCTCCCCCGCGTATGACTCTGGAGCGACTGAACCCGAAGTGCGACAGTGGCAGATGAAGCGTCTCCAGGAATTGAACAAGGACCTTGCTGATGACGCCTAACTTTTCGCGCCACCGCATCGCGGCCCTCTTGCGGTTCCGAATAAACGAGAAAGGCCACGGTCTGGCCGCTCGCGGTGCGCTTGTGGCGTTAGGCAACTGAGATGACAATGAATGAGCATCGCCCTCACTGGGACCTCTTCATCTCTCATGCGTCCGAAGACAAGGACACGTTTGTTCGTCCCTTGGCAGCAGCTCTGCAAGGCCTCGGGGTCTCGGTTTGGTACGATGAATACTCCCTGCGGCTCGGTGACAGCTTGTCTCGTTCAATCGACCGTGGGCTTGCCGACTCCTCGTTCGGTCTAGTGGTCGTTAGTCCGGCTTTCATACGGAAGCCATGGCCGGAGTACGAGTTGCGCGGCCTCGTCGCCCGCGAGATCATGCAGGACAGAGTCATCCTTCCGATCTGGCACGGCGTTACACGGACTGATGTGCTCGCGTTTAGCCCACCCCTCTGCGACAAAGTCGCGCTTAACACGGCAGGACTTAGCGCCGAGGATGTTGCGATTCAGATCTTGAGGGAGGTACGACCGGACCTCTACACGAAGCACCCGCGAGCCCAGCTCCAGCGCATCGCAAGCGGCGCAGCCCTCATTGATCTTCAGCGGGAAATCGACCGAATGCGTGAAGAGCTTGCGTCTGCCACAGAAGAGCTGAAGGTTACTTACACGGATGAGTCCTTTTTGCTTTCGCAACTCATAGATTCCTTCTCTCCCGAAGCCGCTGCTCGCCAAGCGCTAGCAAGAAAGGACAAGGACTGGAGTTACGAAAGCGAGGGTCGGTTGATTACCAAGTCCGAGCACTACCCTCTAACCCTGCCTATTTCTCGCGTCATCGTCGGATCACGCACCAATCCAGCTCTCGTCAGCGCGCTGTACCTAATGTGTGTGCAAGCATTTCGAGATCACCCTGGACCGTATGGTGGTAACAGACTGGGGCCTCTACACCGTTGGCACCCAACCGATGCACCTGTAAAGCTATGCGGAGCGAAGCTTTGCTCTTGCACTCGGAGGTGATGGTTTCTATTCTGCTTTGGCGTGAACATCCGCTTCTATATTGACCCGCAAACCGGCTTGCCACACATTTACAACCATGACGTTGACGAAGAAGAAATTGGAGATGTACTCGACAATCCAAGAGAAGATCGCCCAGGGCGTGATGGTTCTCGGGTCGCGCTCGGACAGACGCGAGATGGCCGCTTTCTACGTGTCATTTATGTTCGTGATCCGCAACCGGACAGCGTTTTTGTCATTACCGCTTATGACTTGCGCGGCAAACCATTACTCGCCTACCGAAGGCGACTGAGGAAGAAAGGTCGATGAAACAGCAACACTACCCTGCCGGATGGAACGAAGACAGAGTACGAAAATTACTCCAACATTATGAGGCGCAAACAGAAGACGAAGCCGTAGCCGAAGATGAAGCGGCGTTTCGACGACGTGATCAGACCGTTATGGTGGTGCCGACGCACCTCGTATCGACGATCACCAAAATGATTGCCCGAGAAGGGAAACGCAAGCAAAGCCTAGCACGGCGGCCTAACAAAGGCGGTGCACCCGACCGCAGCCCTGTGGCGATTCGGAAGAAACCTGAACGGGCGCGGTCTAGTCGCGGCGAGTGATCGCCGAGCGTTAGCCCGCGACAAAGAATCCCGCTTTGCTCCAAGTTCGCAGCATTGGGATGTTGACTGTATGAAGGTCAGTGAGGTGTTACGGATGCTCCATGATGATGGTATCTGGTCGCTACGAAGGGGAGCCACCGACAGTTCAAGCATCACACCAAACGTGGGCGGGTAACTGTTGCCGGAAAGCCTAGCGACGACGTCGCACCGGGCACCCTCAGCAGCATCTTCAAACAAGCAGGGCTCAAACAGTGAGGAGTTTATGCGGTACGCTATCGTGATCGAAAAGACTGCCAACAACTACTCGGCCTACGTCCCCGATCTTCCCGGCTGCATCGCCACCGGAGCGACGATTGAAGAGACCGAGAAACCCATCCGTGAAGCGATAGAATTTCACTTGACCGGGTTGCGAGAGGATGGGCTTCCTATTCCGTTCCCCTCAAGCCAAGTTGGGTACGTAGAGGTCACGAGCTAACGAGGCGCGCCACCGCATCGCCGCTTGCTTGCGATTCTGGATGAACCCAAAGGGTCGCGGTTGGGCAGCAGGTGACTGGCGGTCGTTATTACGACACGAAATCGCAAATTACCCTGCAGAATGTCAACAACCCTATTCAATGCGGAACTGCTGGCCAGGTAGGAAAATGCGGAAGGCCACGCTCTTCAGGGGACGGTTGTGAGCTTTGCAATGCGAGAAACGGCTCCACTACAGACCGCTACTCCGGCTCCCCAGAACTAAAGATGATCGCCGGATTTGTCAGCACTTGACTACTTCGGTGCGTGAAGATCTCTTGAAGCACAAATGTCCGTTGAGAAAAATCAAATTTTCCCTCCAAAGCTCCTGACTTGCTTGATTCTCCTGAAACGGTTGCATAGCTCTATAGCAGCGAGAGATAAGCATGGTCCACGAAATTCACACTTCTTCAGCTAAGGAAACCAAATCATTGGGAACTCAACTGGCTTCCCTGCTTTTTCCTGGCGCCGTGATTGGCTTGGACGGAGACTTGGGCGCAGGGAAAACGTGTTTTGTTAAAGGATTGGCCGCCGGATTGGGAATCGACGAGGACGAGGTCTCAAGTCCTACCTTTACTCTCATTGCTGAACACGGTAGGGGAAGGATTCCCCTCTATCACATTGATCTGTACCGCCTCGAAGGCGCGGAAGTCGAAGAGATCGGCATAGAGGAGTATCTCTCTGGCCCAGGGGTGGCGGCTATTGAGTGGTTTCGCTTTCTTCCGGCTAGTATGGTAGAGCAATATCTTTTGGTTTCGTTCTCTATTCTGGAGGAGAACAAGCGGGTATTAACGCTCACCCCGCATGGAGAACGGTACGAACGAGTGGTGCAGGCGCTTAAAGATAGGTAACTGGGACCAGGGAGCGGGGATCGAAAAGCATGAATGTTAGTGTAGAGGCGACCTCATGGGGTTGTCCTTGGTAAGCACGAGGTAATGGGCAGCTCCTAGGGCTGCCCCTATAATAGGAAAAAATTGAGAAATCGATTGTCATGTTAATCGTTCAAAAATACGGTGGAACTTCGGTCGGCTCAGCTGAGCGAATCAAAGAAGTGGCAAAGCGTGTGGCCGCCACGAAGGATGCCGGTCATCAGGTGGCAGTGGTGGTATCAGCCATGAGCGGCGAAACAAATCGTCTTTTGGCGCTAGCAAAGGAAGTCTCAGCTCGGCCTGATGAACGAGAAAGCGATGTGTTGGTGTCCACCGGCGAGCAGGTGTCGGTAGCGCTCTTGGCTATGACGCTGAAAGACATGGGATATCCCGCCTTCTCTATGCTGGGGCATCAGGTGCAGATCGAAACGGACAGCGCCTTTGGACGTGCACGTATCAAAAACATCAGTGCTGATCGGCTCTTGTCCGCCTTGAAAGATGGGCATATCGTGGTGATCGCTGGTTTCCAGGGCGTGGACGCAGACGATAACATTACCACTCTTGGTCGCGGTGGTTCAGATACCACTGCGGTTGCTATTGCTGCAGCCACCCGTGCTGACGCCTGTGAGATTTATACCGATGTGGACGGGGTCTATAGCGCGGACCCGCGGATCTGCCCGCAGGCGAAGAAGTTGAGCCGCATTTCATACGATGAGATGCTCGAATTAGCGAGCCTGGGTGCGAAAGTGTTACAAATCCGCTCGGTCGAATTCGCTAAACGCTATCAGGTGCCGGTGCATGTGCGTTCCAGTTTTTCGACAGATGAAGGCACCTGGCTTGTTCGTGAGGAGCCGAACATGGAGGATGTCGTTGTTTCAGGGGTCACGTCAGACCCGGATCAAGTAAAGATTACTGTTCAGCATGTGCCGGATAGACCGGGGTTGGCGGCGCGACTGTTCGGACCAATTGCCGCCGATAATATCGTTGTAGATATGATCATCCAAAACGCGAGCGCCGAAGGATATACCGATTTGACGTTCACTGTTCCAAAAGGAGATGCCGAAAAAGCCCTGGCGCGGGTGCGAGCGGCGTCCCCAGAGCTGGGCGCGAAAGGCGTGGTGTCAGATACTGGAGTCGCCAAAGTGTCTATCGTTGGCTTAGGGATGCGTAGCCATGCCGGCGTGGCGGCGCGCATGTTCGACATCTTGTCGCATGAAGGAATCAATATTCAAATGATTTCCACTTCGGAAATAAAAATTTCGGTGGTGATCGACGCGAAATATACTGAACTCGCCGTGCGCGTCCTGCACGACGCTTTTGTGACGCCAGTGGAATGACTCGATTATGAAACGAATTGCCCTTTACGACACAACACTAAGAGATGGATGCCAATCCGAAGATGTGGCGTTCACGCTGGAAGATAAACTTCGGATTGCCGAACGGCTTGACGAACTCGGCATTGCCTACATTGAAGGCGGCTGGCCGGGCTCGAATCCTCGGGATGAAGAGTTTTTTCGCGCTTCTAAGAGACTCCATCTGAAACACGCGCGAATCGCCGCGTTTGGTTCAACGCGCCGCGCCAATATTGCCGCGGGCGAAGACTTCAATATTCGCTTGTTGCTCAAGGCGGAGACGCCGGTGGTGACCGTTGTCGGCAAGACGTGGGATCTCCATGTCCGCGATGATCTACGCATTTCAAAAAAGGCCAATCTGGAGGTCATCGCGGATTCCATCGCCTATCTCAAAAAACGAGTTGATGAAGTAATTTTTGACGCAGAACACTTCTTCGATGGCTATGCCGCAAATCCCGAGTACACGCTGGAATGTGTGAAAGCCGCCGCTGATGCTGGCGCCGATGTGATCGTTTTATGCGACACTCGCGGCGGGCGCATGCCGCATGAAGTATTGGCGGCGACAAACGCGGTGGGACAGGGAGTGTCCACGCCGTTAGGGATTCACTGTCACAATGACTGTGAGCTGGCTGTAGCAAACTCGCTGGCCGGCATTGAAGGCGGCGCCATACAGGTGCAAGGGACGATCAACGGATTTGGTGAGCGCTGCGGTAACGCGAATCTGTGCTCGGTAATCCCCAACCTACAACTCAAATTTGGTCACCATTGCGTCTCTCCCACGCAACTCAAACACCTGGCCGAAGTGTCTCGCTTTGTGTACGAACTAGCCAATATCGAGCCGAACAAGCGGCAAGCCTACGTCGGCGTCAGCGCCTTTGCCCACAAAGGCGGTTTGCATGTAGCGGCGGTACAGAAGAACCGCGAGACGTATGAACATATCGATCCGGAAGTGATCGGCAACACGCAGCGAGTGCTGGTCTCTGACCTCTCCGGGCGCAGCAATGTGGTCTATAAAGCGAAACAGTTCGGTCTTGATGTGGAAAGTGCTGACCCCGCGGTCAAACAGATCTTGGATGAAGTGAAGCGCTTGGAAAATACCGGGTTTCAGTACGAAGGGGCGGAAGCGTCCTTTGAACTACTCATGCAGAAGGCGATCAATGGGAAAGTGCGGCATTTCCGCTTGATTGGTTTTCGCGTCATTGATGAGAAGCGCAAAGAAGATGAGCCGCCCCTCTCCGAAGCAACCATTATGGTGGAAGGACCGGATGGCGCCGTTGAACACACGGCGGCACAGGGGAATGGGCCGGTAAACGCACTGGACCAGGCTCTACGCAAAGCGCTGACCAAATTCTACCCACAGTTAGAGAAGATGGTGCTGCATGATTACAAAGTCCGCGTGCTCGGAGGTGGTGATGACGGCGGCACCGCCGCGACTGTCCGCGTATTGATCGAGTCCGGTGATGAACATGACCGTTGGGGAACGGTTGGCGTCTCTCCTAATGTGATAGAAGCCAGCTGGCAGGCGTTAGTCGATAGCATTGAGTACAAACTCTACAAGGACAAGAAAGGTAAACCTCGAAAAATGGGAGAGGCGGTGAATCGGTGAAGCAAAAATTCCCTCTCCGTTTCTCCCATTCAGCGTTTCTCTGGTTCTTGCTCGCTTTTAAGGCTGACCGACGATAACGAAGAGCTGTTCATGTTCTGGACATACATTCAAGAGGATATCCGGGCGGTTTTTGAGCGCGATCCGGCGGTGCGCTCGAAATGGGAAGTTGTCTTCGCCTATCCTGGATTTCACGCAGTCATCTTTCATCGCTGTGCGCATTGGTTGTGGACGCATAACCGTACAACGCTTGCGCGGATCGTGAGTCACCTCTCGCGTTTTCTGACAGGTATCGAGATTCATCCGGGGGCTCGCGTCGGGCGGCGCTTGTTCATTGACCACGGCATGGGTGTCGTCATTGGCGAGACGGCGGAGATTGGCGATGATGTGACGCTCTATCAAGGCGTGTCCCTGGCTGGAACGAGCTTGGAGAAAGGAAAACGTCATCCAACGTTAGAGGATTGGGTATTGGTGGGAGCAGGCGCGGCCGTGTTAGGTCCTATTACTGTCGGTCGTCATAGTCGTATCGGCTCCGGGTCGGTGGTTGTGAATTCCGTTCCTCCCCATTCCACCGTGGTCGGGATTCCCGGCAAAGTGGTGAAAGAGGGAGGAAAACATCAACCTTCAGGGCGACCCATTATTGATCTTGACCACGCAAATCTTCCCGACCCATTATCCCGTGCGTTAACTACCTTGCTGGACCATATTGAGAAAACGGAGCAGCGCTTGGAAGACCTCTCCTCGCGACAAGGCGCGCTCGAAGATCGTGCGGCAAAAGACGACGAAGATCTCCAACGCGTACGAGCGTTGCTCAAGAATGACAACGTGGCCCATTAAAGAATCCTCTCTCCGATGATTAAACGGAGGACCGAAGGAACAGGTCGGTTTCTTGACAAACCGACCTACCCTGGGGACAATAGCAGGCTGAAGCTATTGGTGTGGTTGGTAAGAGGTGGAAGTGGGACAGAGATGGGGCTGGGTTGGATCCACTGGAGTATTAACGCTTTGCTGCGGTCTGTTGTTTGCCTGTAGTCAAGCGATTTATTACCAAGTGCGGTCTGGCGACACGTTGAGCGGCATTGCTGCACGCCACGGCATGTCCACGCAAGAGATAGCTCGCTACAATGCTATTAGTGACCCAGATAAATTGGACGTCGGGCAGATGCTGCGGATTCCTCCAGGGAAACCACAACAAGTCGCCGCGGCGCCGAAATCCTCCTCGCCGCCACCACGGGTAACTTCGGAACGATGGGAAGAAGATCGAACCTCGTTTCCAGAAAGAAAGAGGGAGGACGGTTCTTCTTTCTTTATATGGCCATTAGAGGGGAAACTATCCTCGAAATTCGGCCCACGGAATGGGAGCTTCCATGACGGCATCGACATTGCCGCGCCCTTAGGGACATCGGTGCGTGCAGCGGCGGATGGAAGAGTGATCTTCAGCGATGTGCTCCGGGGGTATGGAAATGTCGTGATCGTGCGTCATGCCAAAAGCTATTTAACGGTCTATGCTCACCATCGCGTTAATCTGGTAAAAGAAGGGCAGATGGTTCGCCAGGGTGATGTCATCGCAGAAGTTGGTCAGACAGGACGCGCCACTGGCGCCAGTCTCCATTTTGAAGTGCGAAAAGATAACCTTGCGCGCAATCCTCTGCAGTATCTTCCGCAAGAGCGGAATACCGTTCGGCGAGGGACTCCATCGCGAACAGTACGCGAGGACGCCTCGCCCCGCTACTGATTGTTAAGTCCCCGGGGAAAGGGGCCGATGTTTCGAGTGAAGATTCCTGCGCATCGAGGAGGAGCTGTTGTATGACTGATCTGAAACGTTTCATCCGCGACGTCCCTGATTTTCCCAAGCCGGGAATTATGTTTCGCGACATTACGCCATTGTTGGCGCACGGTTCAGCCTGGCAACAGACAGTGAACCATATGGCGGATCAATATCGAGGTCGAGTCGACGTTGTGCTTGGTATCGAGTCACGCGGTTTTCTTCTTGGCGCCGCAGTTGCCTACACTCTAGGCTGCGGTGTTGCCGTCGTGAGGAAACCCGGTAAACTGCCGGCGGCGACATTCAATGCAAGTTATGCCCTTGAGTACGGAACCGATACGCTGGAAATTCATCAAGATGCGTTTACCCCAGGAAGCCGCGTACTTGTCATCGACGATTTGTTAGCTACCGGCGGCACGGCGGAGGCCGCGATTGCCCTGACCCGTCAATTGCGCGGCGAAGTGGTGGCGGCGGCATTTATTATCGAATTGACGTTCTTAAATGGACGCCAACGCCTCGTTCCATGTGATGTTTTCTCTTTAGTCCAGTACGATAGCGAATGATCCGCGCGATACTCTTTGATCTCGACGGGCTGATGGTGGACAGCGAACCCCACTCGCTTGCTTCGTGGAGCACGGTGCTTGCGACTCGGGGGATTAAGCTTGAGCAAGCCATCATAGATAGAATGTTTGGTACTCGCCTGATCGATACTGCCCACATGCTGATCAAACTCTACAGTTTAAGTGATCAACCCACTGCACTAGCGAGAGAAAAAGAAGAATATCAAATCACCCATCTCCATGGACGGATCAAGCCAATGCCGGGGCTTTTCGCATTGTTGGCTACGATAGACAAAAAAGGACTACACAAAGCGATTGCCAGCAGCGGCGTGCGTCCGTATGTCGCTGCGGTATTGGCGGAGGTCGGGTTGACCAACCGCTTTCAGACGATGGTAACTGGCGAAGAGGTCGTTCATGGAAAACCTGCGCCGGATATTTTTCTTGCCGCCGCACGGGCGTTGCGTGTCGAGCCGCGCGAATGTCTGGTGTTGGAAGATGCGCCCAATGGGGTGAGCGCCGCGAAGGCCGCCGGTATGCGCGCGGTTGCGATTCCTAATGCGCATACTCGGGAGCTTGATTTTGCCGGGGCGGATTGGGTGCTCCCCTCCTTGGCTGCCGTGCGCGACAATCTTGACCTGCTTATCAACGCTTGAGGAATGACCGTTTCCTCTCCCACGCCTCAGTCGTATAATCCTTGCATGGCTGAGCCGTTCTTTCGTGAGATTGAGCATACCGCTGATCTTGGTATTGAAGTTGAGGCCGAGACCACGGCGGATCTCTTTCGCTGTGCGGGGCTGGCCCTTTTTTCTTTCATGGTGAATTTAGAGAATGTACAACCACATGAAGAAAGATTCGTGACTGTACAGGCCGAAGACTGGGAAGAACTGTTCCATGACTGGCTGTCTCACTTGCTACGAGAGTTTTTGCAGAACGGTTTTATCGCGGTGAACATAAAAATAGAGAACATTGATCCGACCCGCCTGAGCGCTCGCGTGACAGGCGAGAAACTCGACTACAACCGCCATGAATTTGAGACTGAGATTAAAGCGGTCACGTATCACCAACTCGCGGTCACGCAAGAGAACGATCATTGGCGGGCACACGTGATTTTTGATGTTTAATACGTGACGCGTAAAACGTATTACGTAATACATTTTACGTAACCAGGCTGTTTGTGCCGCCTTTCCGATGAGGGGTGCGCCGGGCATTTTTATATTCGAGGTTCTTGCTATGACTGTTCCCCTTCAGAAAATTAACGACTATCTCTGGGAAATCCCCAAACATGGCGGCATGCGAGTTCCTGGGCGCATCTATGCGACGCAGGAGTTAATGGCGGATATTCAGAAAGATGAAGCCTTGCAACAAGTCGCCAACGTGGCGCATCTGCCTGGCATTGTCGGCTATTCGCTGGCCATGCCAGACATCCACTGGGGGTATGGTTTTCCGATCGGTGGCGTTGCTGCGGTCGATGCTGAGGAGGGAGTCATTTCTCCTGGCGGTGTTGGCTACGATATCAACTGTGGCGTCCGCTTAGTTGCGACTAATCTCCGAACTGCTGATGTGCAAAACAAGCTCCCGGCTCTTGCTGACGCCCTGTTCGCGCTGATTCCCTGTGGCGTTGGCGCCGAGGGAGCGATTCCAAAACTGACCAAGTCTGAGGAGAAGCGGCTCGCACGCGACGGCGTACAATGGGCGATCAAGCAGGGCTACGGACATCCTGGGGATGCCGACCATATCGAAGAAAACGGTTGTTTAGCTGGGGCAGATCCGGATGTATTGTCTGATGTTGCGTTGAGCCGCGGCCTGACTCAAGTCGGCACTTTGGGATCGGGGAACCATTTTTTGGAAGTTGATCGCATAGAAGAGATTTACCTTCCTACTGTCGCTGCGGCGCTCGGTTTGGAAGTTGGTCAGGTCGCGATCATTATCCATTCGGGCTCACGTGGGCTTGGACATCAAACATGTGAAGATGCGCTCAAAATAATGGGTAAGGTAATGGAGAAATACCGCATTATTGTTCCAGATCGTCAACTGGCGTGCGCGCCCATTAACTCGTCCGAAGGCCAACGCTACCTCGCGGGGATGGCTAGCGCAGCCAACTACGCATGGGTCAATCGGCAGGTGATGATGAGTTTAGCCGAACAAGCTTTTCTTAAAACCTTCCAGATTTCTCCCCGTGATCTAGGCATGCGGTTAATCTATGACGTTTGCCATAATATTGCCAAGCCCGAGACGCATATGGTTGACGGTGTAAAAAGAAAAGTGTGGGTGCATCGCAAAGGCGCCACACGGGCGTTTGGTCCTGGACATCCCGCCATTCCTGAGCTGTTGCGTCCACTGGGCCAGCCTGTGCTGATTCCTGGGGATATGGGGCGATACTCGTTCCTGTTGATTGGGACAGAACAAGCGATGCGTGAGACGTTTGGCTCGACCTGTCACGGCGCGGGACGAGTCATGAGCCGGGCGCAAGCAAAAAAGACCGCTCGTGGGCGGAATCTGGAAAAGGAGCTCCAAGAAGACGGCGTCATCGCTCGTTATCGCGGAAAAGGAACATTTGCCGAAGAAATGCCATACGCGTATAAAGACGTGGCCGATGTGGTAAATGTGGTGGACTTGGCGGGCATTAGCAAAAAAGTTGCAAAGCTCAAACCGATGGCGGTTATTAAGGGGTGAGCGGGATGAATCCCAAGACCACGCTGTTTTATGACGTTGATACGCAACGAGATTTTATACTCCCAGAAGGGAAACTCTACGTACCCGGCGCGGAACATCTCTTACCCCAACTCGAACGATTAACTGCTTTTGCTCGCCAGTGGGGAATTCGGATCGCCGGTTCGGTTGATTGTCACCTGCCGTCAGATCCAGAGCTGCTGGCGAATGGCGGTAAGTATCCGGAACACTGTCTGGCGGGGACCGAAGGACAGAAAAAAATAGCGGTAACCATGCCGGAACGTCCACTGTGGATAAAAAATCGCCCCTATACGGTGGATGAACTTCAGTCCTTACTGCGCGAAGAAGGAGAAGTGTACATCGAGAAGCAGCGCTTTGATGTCTTCTCCGGGAATCAGAATACCATTCAAGTGTTCGATACGCTCTTACATGAAAAAGAAGATCTCGTGGTCTACGGA
>JBFWZL010000160.1:0-12075 GCA_050185455.1 Binatia bacterium
ACCCGCAGCCTTTCGGTATTTGGAATAATTATGTGTTTTATGGCCGCGACCCGTCCAACGCCTCGAAGCCTGCGACAATATCCAGCAGCTCTCCCGTGATTTCCGTCTGGCGTTGCTGATGAAACTGCGCCTGGAGTTCGTCGAAACGTTCGACGATATTCCGCTCGGCGTTCTGCATCGACGCCAGGCGGTTAGCGTTTTCGCTCGCCAGCGATTCCGCGCAGGCGCGGGCGAGCGCTACAAATAGGTATTGACGGATGAGTCGCGAAAAGAGTCGGTCTCGATCCATGGTGACGAGTGGGAGAACAGGCGAAGGCCAGGCTTTTTTCGCGAGAGCGTGCAACCATTGGGTGTCGAGAGGCAATAATTGCAGCGAGTGCGGATGGTACTTTGCCCCCGACAGAAAACGATTATGAAAGAGCAACAGTCGGTCTACTCCCCGTTGCGCCCGCCACTCTTCGATCGTGATCAGGAGAGTCTGCACGAGTGGCGTAATGGTCTCCGCTGACCCGGGAACCTGCAACACGTGCTCGATGAATTCGCCGGCGTCTTCCAGCCGGGAGGTGGCGCGTAGTCCGACCGCCACCATGGTGCGTTCTTCTCTGCGAACGCCAGCGGTGCGCAAGGTTTCGAGCGTGTGGGAAACGATCTGTTCATTCAATGCGCCGCACATGCCCTGATCGGAACCGATGACGATGGCTCCCACGCGCCCCTGCGGCGCCGTGCGGGCGGTCACGCCGCCTTCCTGAGACATCTTGAGCACGACTTGGAGCCCTAGTTCGATAGCGCGATTGTATTCCTGCAGAGACGTCACTGCTTTTTCGTATTGGCGAATGTTCACGGCGGCCAATGCCTTCATCGTTTTGACGATGGAGTGCAGCGCTTCCGTTGTGGCGATTTTGCGCTGTAGTATTTCTAAGGTTTCCATGTCGCTATACGTTTCCCTCTAGCATTGCCGTTGTCTGCCTGGCCACGTGCAGTATGTTTTCAAGATCTTCATCACTGAGTTTCTCTCCCGCTTGAATGCGCGCGCTGATCGTTGGCGTCTGCTCAACTATCGCTTGACGAATCGCGCGTTCGGCGGCAGGGAGTAGCGCCACTGGTAGGTCGTCGAGGACGCCGCCAGTGACCGCGACAAAGGCGGCAATTTGCTCGGGAACGGGAAGCGGCTGATATTGCCGTTGCTGCAAAATCGCTCGGACTCGCCGCCCGCGCTCTAGGGTTTTACGAGTTTCGTCATCGAGACGCGTACCGAAACGCGCAAACACCTCAAGTTCTTCGAATTGTGAATAAGAAAGTCGCAGCGCTCCAGCGACGGCGCGATACGCCGTCAATTGCGTTTTGCCTCCGACCCGAGAAACGGATCTGCCTACACCGACCGCTGGAAAAATGCCTTTCTGAAATAAATCAGGAGAGAGATAAATTTGCCCGTCGGTAATCGAAATCAGATTCGTGGGAATATAGGCAGCCATGTTTTGCGCTTCGGTTTCGATGATAGGAAGTGCGGTCACCGAGCCGCCGCCTTTTTCTTGACGCAGATGAGTCGAACGCTCCAATAGACGCGAATGCAAGTAGAAGATATCTCCCGGATACGCCTCACGTCCTGGAGGACGCCGAAGGAGGAGCGAGAGTTCTCGATAGGCGCGGGCGTGGTGAGTGAGATCATCAAACACCACCAGCGCATCGCGTCCTTGCTCCATCCAATATTCCGCGATCGTCATAGCCGCGTATGGCGCCACGAATTGCAACCCTGGCGGATCTTCGCCGCTAGCCACTACCACGCAGCAGTAGTCCATGGCCTGGCGTTGCTTCAGATCGTCGATCACTTTCGCCACCGCGGAACTGCGTTGGCCAATAGCGCAATACACACAGAGGACGTTCTTGTCCTTTTGATTGATAATGGTGTCAAGAGCGACGGCGGTTTTACCGGTCTGGCGGTCTCCGAGAATGAGTTCCCGCTGCCCGTGACCGATGGGAATGAGTGCATCGATCACCTTGATGCCGGTCTGCAACGGTGTGGTGACCGGGGCGCGGTCCATGATCGGTGGAGCATCTCGCTCGACCGGTCGTCGGTCACTGGCAGAGACTGTGCCGCCATTATCCAGGGGGCGACCAAGCGCATCGATAACACGCCCAAGCAAAACTGCCCCCACGGGAACGTCCAAGATGCGTCCAGTGCGTTGTACCTCGGCGCCGGCGCGAATCCCCTGACTTTCGTCCAGCAACACAACTCCAATTTCCGAGGGATCAAGATTAAAGGCCATGCCGAGACGCGCGCCGGGAAAGCGAACCAATTCTTCCGATTGGACGTTAGGCAGTCCCGCTACTCGTGCGATTCCGTGGCCGACGTATTGCACGATTCCAATTTCCTGGATGCAGGGTTTAACGTGCCGTTGCTCAAGAGCGCTATCCAGAGCGGTAAAAACGCTATCTAGAGCAGTGAGCAATCTCCCTTGATTTTCTCTCATGTTTGTTCTCGGGCTAGTCTGACTCCCTAATCTGTAGCCTGGATGGAACGGAGTGGAATCCAGGATTCCTGTCCCGCTCTCCGTTCGTTCCTGGATTACGCTTCGCTTCATCCAGGCTACATTATCTTAATGCCAGTGCTCTAGTAGGGAGGAGGAGACGCAGCACTAGCTTGATTTAAGTTTTCCTCTTCTTGCTCTTCTTCCTCGTCATTTGGGTGGCGTGTTTTCTCCGCTAGCAGCGTCGTGACGCGCTGCTGCAATATATCCATGTAGTGTTCGACACCCCACACAATCTTCTGTCCATGCGCTTCTACCGCGACGCCACACACCAATTCCGGTGCGGTTATGAAGCGCACCTCCGCATCGTTTGCGAACAGCTCCCTAAGGACATGAATTAACTTACGGCGGGTTTTGTCGGGTAGGTCAAATGCGCTCTGTACCATGAGAGTGTTCCCGCCTTCACGAATCGCCTCGGTAAGCGCGGTTCTACGCTCCTCGTCCAGATTTTGTAAATCTTCGAGGAATACCTCAACGACTTGTTGTTCCAATTCGACATTGGCAAGATCTGCGAGTGCTCGACGCGCAATGACGCAAACCTGGTCGGCGGCTCGTTCGCGGAGTTCCTGTATGAACGTGTCCGTTTCTTGCCGCAACGCTTCTTGCCACCTGTCGCGAAGAAGGTCTACCTCTTGCCGTGCTTTGTGTTCGAGTTCGCTGCGTCGCTCCTCTGCCTCCGTTTTGGCTTGCGCCAGAAATTCGTTTCGCGTCGCTTCCAACTCCTGGCGCTGTTTTCGGCAATCGTCCGCTTCGCGCTGAGCCTCGGCTCGTTGGGTGGCGGCGTCTTCCAACCGAGCGGCGATCGTATGCTCGCGTGCGTCCATGGCCTGCACGATCCGCCCGTACAAAAAGTGCTTGAGCAGAGCGACGAGAATCAAGAAGTTGAGGATCTGCGCAAGCACGGTAAACCAATCAATGAGCACGGCTCATCCTCCAGCCTTGGTCACCATGTAGTTCCAGAAAGGGTTGGCGAACAGCAGAATCATTGTGACCACGAAACAGTAGATCGCCGTCGATTCGACCATGGCCAAGCCGACGAAGAGGGTGCGGGTAATGGTGTTCCGTTCGTCCGGTTGTTGCGCAATGGCGCTGAGCGCCTGGGCGACTGCTCGCCCCTCGCCCAAAGCGGGCCCGATCGAGCCGATCGCAATCGTTAATCCGGCTGTGATAATCGACACCATGCCGATGAGGGTGATGTTATCCATGTGACTCCTTTCAGAAAGGTGACGGTGATTCGTCCGGGCTCTGTTCAGGCTCACGTCGCAGGCGTGTGGCGGAGGCGATGTACACCATCGCCAGCACGGCAAAAATGTATGCTTGAATCACTCCCGTCAACAATCCCAACGCTTGCAGCACGATGGGGAAGAAGAGGGGAGTGATAGCAAGCAGAATCGCGGCGATTTTGCTTCCGCTCATGACATTGCCGAACAGACGCACGGCCAGCGCTAGGGTGCGTGAGAATTCTCCCAAGATGTTGAAGGGCAGCATGAGGACGCTGGGACGAATGTAGTTCCGCAAATAGCCGCGAAGCCCCTGATGGACGATGCCGTACAGTGGAACCGCGACAAAAACGCAGATGGCGAGCGCCGCAGTGGTAGAGAGCGAACCGGTCGGCGGGAGATACCCAGGGACAACCGTCAGAACATTAGCGACCACGATAAAGAGGAAGAGCGTGCCGATAAAAGGAACATAGGAATCGGGAGTCTGATCGCTGATTTCGCGGATCTGTTCGCGAATCATGCTGACCACGACTTCAAGAAGATTCTGCCAGCGCGAGATGTGGGGACCCGTAGAAAGCCGGCGCGTGGCGAGCCACGCGCTTACAGCCAGCGAAGCCATGACAATCCAGGTGTAGACAATAGTAGCGTTCAGCGTCAAGAATTGCCAACGCCAGAAAATAACTTGATCGGGTGTGAGGTCGGTGATGTTCATTATGAATTCACGCCTTTCGTGCTTACGAAGAAGTCATGAACATGAGGGCTGAACGAGACGCGAGCAAGGTCCGGATTGCCAGGAATCCTGCAAAACAGACGAGCAAGCGCGCCCACGAACCGCTCATGACAACGTAAAAACCTAGCAACGCTACCAGCGTGCGCATGAAGAAACTACCTAGCATCAACAAGGCCGGATGGCGGATCATCGGTAGGCGTTGCACGGTCAGCCATAGGCCGCCGAAATAAAAGAGCCCCAGTCCTATACCGGCCAGCAAGGCACAGATGAGAGGAAGAACGGTGCTCGTCATGCTGGTTTTCCTTTGCTGAAAATCAGCTGAACAGTATGAAATGCCAGTTCAGTCACGTCCGCTCTCCTGTCGCACCCAGAACCACGCATTCATGCAACCCACCGCCATACCAAGCAAGAGCAACATCAGCGTCCACGAGTAGCGACTTGGCCAGGTGCGATCGATCCATACCCCCAAGGCTATGCCGATAATGGTCGGAATCGCCACCGACCAGCCCACCAACCCCACCATGCCCAGCCAAAACCAGATCGCGTGGTGTTGTTCCCGCCGTGCTCGCAGCTTGCGGGTCTCTTTTGCGCCTACCTGTTGGACCAGGTCCTGCTCTTGATTGACCCGATGCTTCTCAGGCGATGGGTGCTCGTTAGCGGCCATGTTCCCCTAACTCCATGAACCGCCGCACGAGATCAATTTCGAGTCGCGCCGAGGCTGCACGCGCCTGCTTCTCCCGTTCATCAATGTGGCGGAACCGTTCTTCCACCGTGAGCCGCAACGCACCCAGATCAGGGCCGCGCACAGCTGTGCGTGTCGATACCAGAACCTCGGCTCCGCATTTGACGAGAATTCCTTCATCTATTGCGAGGAACTCTTCGTGGCCCTCATCTATGGTGAAGGAGAGCAGGCCAGGGACCAGCGCGGCGACGAAATCGATGTGGCGCGGTAACAGGCAAAAAGAACCGTTCTCCGCCTCGGCGAGGACTTTGGCGACCTCTTTGTCGAGGAGTACCTCTGTCGGCAGCAACACTTTAAGTCTCATGATTGTCGCGCCTCGTTCACACTGCCGATCATGTACAGTGATCGCTCCGGATAATTGGCGAATTCATCGCTGAGGATGCGCTCACATCCAGTCAAGGCGTCCTCCAGACTGACCGTTCGCCCTGCTTGTCCGGTAAATTGTTCCGTGACGAAGAAGGGCTGCGTCAAGAACCGCTCCAGCCGTCGCGCGCGATACACCGTGCGGCGGTCTTCTTGTGACAACTCTTCGAGGCCTAACATAGCGATAATATCCTTGAGATCCTCGTACTGCGCCAGCGTGCTTCGCGTCGCGTGGGCGATGCGATAATGCCGCTCGCCCACGATGGGTGGAACGAGCATCTTCGAGCCTGAACGTAGCGGATCGATCGCTGGATACAACCCTTCACTGGCGCGTTTGCGCGAGAGCACGATCGACGTAGAGAGATGACTGAATGTGTGAACAGCGGCTGGGTCGGTGAAGTCATCAGCGGGAACATACACCGCTTGTACCGAAGTAATGGCGCCGGTGACCGTATTGCAGATGCGTTCTTCGAGCGCCGCGAGTTCGGTGCCCAGCGTGGGTTGATAGCCAAGGCGTGAAGGGAGTTGTCCCATGAGCCCTGACACTTCCGCGCCGGCCTGAATGAAGCGAAAAATATTGTCAATGAGTAAGAGAACGTCCTGTTTCGCATCATCGCGGAAGTACTCAGCCATGGTGAGCGCGGAGTGTCCGACGCGGAAGCGTGCGCCGGGCGGCTCATTCATCTGTCCAAAGACCAACACCGAGGTGTCCAACACCCCGGCTTCGGCAATTTCCCGGCACAACTCTTCGCCCTCGCGCGATCGTTCGCCGATGCCGCAAAACAGACTTACGCCGCCATGTTGTCCCATCACGTTGTGGATCATTTCCATCAAGAGTACAGTTTTGCCAACGCCGGCGCCGCCAAACAGCCCGGCTTTCCCACCACGTTCGAGGGGAGCCAACACGTCTATAGCCTTGATGCCGCTGGTGAAGATTTCCGAGGTTGGCGCGCGTTGTGTGAGCGGTATCGGCGGGCGGTGAATTGAACGCCATTCTCCGCCTGTGATCTCTCCTTTGTTATCGATCGTCTCGCCAAAGACATTAAAGACTCTGCCAAGGACGTGGGGACCGACGGGCACGCGCAACGGTTGCCCGGTATCAAGAATGGATGAGCCGCGCGCCAGACCCCGTGTGGTTGTCAGAGCAATACCGCGTACGCGGTCCACCGCCAGGTGCGCAGCCACTTCGATCACAACCTGCTGATCCTCGCCTGTCCGTAGGATAGTGTCCAGCGCTGGAAGGCGGTGGGGGAACACCGCGTCGACAACACTCCCGCGTACGGCGATCACCGTGCCGTGATTGGCTTGGGATTCTTGCGTGCGTGTCTTACCCTTCATGATCCTCAATGTTCCGTGGTCGCGTCGTATCCGGCGACAATCTCCAGTAAGGATTGCGTTACAGCGTGGCTGCGAGCAAGGTTATAATCCAAGGTGAGTTGATCCACCAGTTTACGAGCATTCTCGGTCGCCAGACGCATCGTATACACGCGAGCAAGCTGCTCACTCAGCGCGGACTCAATCACCACTTGATAGAGTTCCACCAAGAGATGTTCCGTCAGGAGGTGTGTCGTCAATGTAGGCAGGTCGCGCGCTGGTTTGACGACGACCCGCTCCGGTGCTCGTTGCGGCGCCTCGATGTCTGGAGGAAACAAGGTGCGGCAGGTTGCATCGTACTGAAACCGACGGACCGGAGCATTATATACTATCAGCAAGCGACCAATTGTCCGCCGCTCGACAAAAGCGAGGAGGTCCAGGGCAATGCTTTCGATCTCGACGTAGGAGGGGATGGCAAGCGAGGGTAACGCCTTGGTGTACAACAGCGAATGTTTTGCTGCTTGCAAAAGCCGCCGTCCCCGGTTGCCGAGACACAGCAACTGGACGACCTGGCCTTGCGCGGTGAGGGTGCGAACTTGCTGGAGACCATAGGCCACCACCCGCTCGTTGAAAGGGCCGCACAGGCCGCGCTCCGAGGTCACGAACAGCACGCCTGTCGGTCGCCCATCGGCATCGCCACGCAAGATAGTGTTCCGCTCTTGGGAACTCAGCGCCGCAAGCACGTGCGTCAGCACGGTCCGCAGATGAGTATGGTACAGCGCTAACGGCTGAAAACGCTGTTCAGCGCGACGCCAGGCGATTTCAGCGACCGAGCGAATGGCGTCGAGTAAGCCGATCAAGTGCTCGATTGTCCGGCGGCGCGCAGCCAGTCCTTCTACATCTTCCATCGGCTATGGCTCCTTATCAATGTTCAACTTTCGCTTGCTCCACCCAGCGGCGGAGTTCGTTCGCTAGTTCGGTGTCAATGCCAGAACTGGCGTAAAGATTGGGCTGTAGATGGGTGAAGGTTCCAGCAAGCGCGCGCAACCGCTGTTCAAAAGCCGTGATAGCGCTGGGATCTACATCATCCAGCAGCCCCACTTTCATAGTCCAGAGTTCCGCGATTTGCACAAGCGGTGAAAGAACATGTCGCTCTTGCTGGGCTAAGACCTGGACAAGGCGCTCTCCTCTGGCGATTTGCTTTTTCGTGGCGTCGTCAAGGATGGCGCCGAATCGCGCGAAGCCTTTCACCTCTTCATATTGAGCAACCTCGATACGTAAATTCGCCGCGGCGTCTTGCATGGTCCGTGGTTGTGCGTCCCGTCCCACGCGAGACACTGACTTGCCAACGTCAATGGCGGGCAACTGCCCCTGCGCGAAAAGGGTGGCGTCAAAGTAAAGCTGTCCGTCCGTCATGGAAATCAGGTTTGTCGGGATGAACCCGGCGATATTGCCGCGCTGAGTTTCGATAATGGGAAGGGCGGTGACGGAGCCGCCGCTAAGAGGTTCACTCAGTTTAAACGCTCGCTCCATTAATTTCGCGTGAATAGAGAAAATATCTCCTGGATATGCTTCGCGACCGGGCGGACGGCGTAAAATTAACGACATATCCCGGTAGGCTTCCGCGTGGCGGGTCAAGTCGTCGTACACGATCAACGCGTGCTTGCCTTGGTAGGCGAACCATTCGGCCAAGGTACAACCCGCATAGGGGGCCAGATATTGTAATGCAGGCGGCTCAGCCGCATCGGCGACCACGATGACGGTATGTGCCAACGCCTCGTGCCGACGTAGTTCTTCCAGCACTTCCACGACTGAAGTGCGTTTCTTGCCAATGCTGACATAAATGCAAACGACGTCGCTGTCTCGCTGGTTGATAATAGCGTCCAGGGCGACGCTGGTCTTTCCCGTTTCACGATCTCCCAAAAGCAATTCTCGTTGACCCCGCCCAATCGGAATTGCGGCGTCCACTACCTTGACGCCGGTAAACAAGGGCTCGCGGATCGGCTGCCGTTGCAACGGACCCGGCGCCTCTTGTTCGACCCACCGTTCTTCCGCGGCGGATACCGGTCCCAAGCCATCGCGTGGTTGTCCTAGCACACCCACAACCCGTCCTAGCAGCGCTTCCCCCACCGGCATAGCCACGGGTCGCCCACTACGAAACACAGGGGAGCCAGCGTGAATGCCTTCTTCTGGTCCATACAGAAGACAACCGACAACGTCACGACCGAGGTCAAACACCTGACCTTTTACTCCACTAGCGAATATCACCACTTCATCGAGCAAGACGCCATCTAATCCCTTCACCAGGGCTACGCCATCTCCCACCCGTTGCACGCGACCGAGGTCGTCGATATGCGGGCGAAACTGCACCCGGCCCACTTGTTGTTCCAGACGCGTCAACGCCGTTTTCAGAGAGTCATCCCACCTCATCGTCTATATCTCCTTCCGATCTGCAGTTGGTAGCTGACTCAATTCTGTTAACGTGCGACTGAGGCTCAAATCGACCACCACGGCGCCGATGAGGAGACGAACGCCAGCGATGAGCGATGGCTCTGTTCGGCATACCACTGTTAATTGATCGCTTTCTGTTCCAAGAGCTGTCGTCAAGATTCGGCGCAAGTGCTCCTCTAAGCCAGGAGAGGAGGGGAACGCAACCTCGACGGTTACACTCCCGTTTGCGTGTGTGTACGCGCGATTCAACAACTCCTGGCGGTTGCCGTCAAGTTGCAATCCTTCCTTAAGGAATTTGTCGAGCAGAGCCTGGTGTATGGCAGGACCCGCGGCCGCCTGCATGAGGCGAGCCGCTATGTTCACGGCGCTCTGGCGCACGGCTGTTTCCAAGTGCTGTTGGGTTGTCCGTTCTAACTCCAGCATTCGCTGTTTTGTTTCTTCCACGATGCGGTCGGCGTCTGTCCGCGCCCTCGCTAAGAGCTGTTCTCCCGCTTGCGCTGCTTCGGCTCTGGCTTTCGCCAGGACGGCTTCCGTTTCCGTGCGGAGGCGCTTAGCGGCGTCGGCCAGCTGTTCGCGCTCAGCATCCGCTTTATGCGCGCGTTCCTCTGCTTCACGCAGACGGGAGGTGATCTCTTCCTCCTGCTGCCGCATCACTCGTTGTAAGGGGCGATAGAAAAACCGAGTCAACACCGCCAGTAGGATGAAGAAATTAACGATCTGGAAAACAACCGTAGACCACTGAAACTGGAGCATGCTCTCTGCCTATCGCTGCAAAACCTGCTCGACTAAGGGGTTGGCGAACAAGAGAATTAACGCCACAATCAGCGCATACAACGCCAGGGATTCAAGCAAGGCCAGGCTGATGAAGAGAGTCGTGGAAAGGGAATCTCGCGCAGCGGGTTGTTCCGCGATCGATTCAAGCGCGGCGCCCGTGACCCGCCCCTGGCCCAGCGAGCTGGCCATCGTGCCGATGGTAATGCTCATGACGGCGACAACGGCTGAAGTGACGAGAAGCCAGAAGGCAAGACTGCTAGTCGCCGCGGCTTCCTGTATCCGGCCCGCCAACGGGTTGGCAAAGAGCAAGATAAGCGCCACGATGAGGACGTACAATGCTTGCGATTCAATCATCGCCAACCCGATATAGAGGTTGCGACTGATGGTGGTGGACTCATCGGGCTGACGCGCGATAGCTTCGAGCGCGCGCGTAGCGGCATGAGCTTGGCCAAACGCCGGCAACACTACGCCAATACCGATGCCGAGTCCGGCAGCGATAACGACAATAAGATAGAACCATCCTGTTGCAGTCATTTATACTTCTCCTCCCGCACGCACAGCGCCGCCAATATAGACAATGGTAAGAATCGTGAAGATATAGGCTTGCAGAACGCCGACAAATAGCCCGAAGATCTCTAACAGTACTGGCACGACCACCGGCAAGATGACCAAGAGAATGGCAACGATGATCTGATGCGAAATCATGTTGCCAAACAAACGGATCGCCAAGGACACGGTGCGGGTGAGGTTGCCCAGGATGTTGATCGGCAACAGAATCCACATGGGCTGGGCAAACTTCTTCAGATACGTCCAACCACCCAGTTCGCGAATGCCGTAATAATGGACGGAAAAGAAGACGATCGTCGCCAGAGCAACCGGTGTATTGATGTCCGCCGTGGGCGCTTCGAGAAAAGGAAAGACGCTGATCAGGTTGGCCAGTAGAATGAAGATCGCGATCGTCGCCACAAGTGGAACGTACATTTCTCCTGTTTCCCCTGTGACTTCTTGCAACATGTTCTGTAAGGAGCGCAAGCCATATTGAGCGACGGCTTGCCACTGAGACGGGCGTTCGCGAATGCTGCTGCTGGCGTACATCGCCAGCCCGGACAGGACCGCCATCAGGCTCCATGTTGTCACCACGGTAACCGTGACGGGTGCGCCAAAAAGGAAGAAAACAACCTCAGGTTCCAAGTGCATACTGTTCGCTCTCTTGCTGAACGTTCGGCGCGGCGAGCGCGCGCCTACCGTTCGTCCTTCTTCCGCAAGGTGCGCTGGCTTGCCACATAGACTTCCAGGGCGGCACAACCGATACCGACCCCCAACAGCGTCAATGTCCAGAAATGTCCCGATTGCAGCTGCTTGTCGACATATTGTCCCACGAGTACCCCAATGCCTATGGGGAGCACGATCAACCATCCCAACGAGGTCAGGTACGTCATCGTCTGCCAAAAGGACGCCCGATGAGCCCGTTGTTCCTCAGGAGTAGCGCCGTCGGTGGTGGTTGAAGGTGTGGGCCATTTGCCGGTAGACCCGGTCGAAGTGCTTTTCCGCCTCTCGCTCCAACGCGGCAAGTTGCTGGCTTTCTTCACTGATCGCACGCTCCAAATTTTCTAATGGACAGTCCACGGCGGCCACGCCGGTCAACACCGTCACACCCTCACGGTCCACAGAGATGGCGCCGCCTATTGTCGCTATCACGCGTTCCTTGTCGCCTACGCGAAAGAGAATCTCCCCACGTAGAAGACGCGCTACAAAGCTGGCGTGCCCCGGCAATACGCCCCGCCAACCATCTGAGAGCGGCGCGATGACCGCATCTACTGCGTCATCAAACACGGTAGCGTGTGGCGTTACTACTGTCAGACGCAAAGTCTTCACTGGCTGTGTTCCTTTGTTTCCTGACCTCGGAGGGCAGTTGCCTTCTCTTGTACCTCTTCTATAGGGCCCACCATATAAAAT
>JBFWZL010000161.1:0-11988 GCA_050185455.1 Binatia bacterium
TCAGTCAAGCCGTCCGTCGTATTGCCCGGATGTCCGAGGCCAAGCACATGGCCAAGTTCGTGCGCCAGATGATTGAAATCGATGCCGTTGTCATTTTGGTCCGACGTGAGAATTTTCGCGCTCGCCGTTCCTGAAGAGAATGTCGCGCCACCGCCGAAGAGTTCAGGATTTGTCCACGACTCGATAAAAAAGACCTCCACACAGTTCTCATCATCAACGCTGTTAATGACATCGAGCATGTCTTGGAACTCTGGGGAGGTATTGTCAAAAGACGCGGTCAAGGTTTTTGCCTGAGGATCAATCAGGTATTCAAAGTCTTTCACATCAAACCGCACGCAGGCGCGCTCCCACATATCACGGGCTTCATCCATCAGCAGAGGAAAAGCGGTTCCAGTGGGGAAGGGATCGTTAGCGTTGTCTTTAATGCCAACAGGTTGAATGCACATCCGCTTGACCGGCCCGAGACAACGCAAAATCTGGAGATTCGGATTATAGACAATAATGACAAACCGCCACCGCAGTTCGAGGAGAAAGCTCGCCAGCGAAGCATTGAGAGATTTGATCGTCGCCTTAGCCTCAACTGTTCGCAACTCTTCTTTTTCCGGGGACCGATCGGTCAAGGGCTTATCAAGTTTGCCGGAAAGAGTGACCCGCACTCGATCCGTAATCGGCGCAAAATGATCTGCTTCGCCTTTCCCTTCCGAAGATTTTCGCCAACCGATCAGTTGATCAATAAGAGGATAGTGCAATTTCGCTTCAAACTCGCCGCTAAACCCGCCCGTGCTGTCTACTTTGAGGGGAAGTGTCTCATTGCGATAGATGGACAGCACTCCTGTCGGTTGCGCTTGCTTTTGTCCTTTCAGCAACACATCGACTGAACGGGCATAGAGATGAAAATCTTTCAGGTGCAGTTCATGGGGAGCGCGTGTCGGTATAACGAACTCGACTCCACCGTTGGCGGTCGAAGACTGCGTTTTGCCGTTGACGACGACCTTTGCGGCCACATCCTTAAAATTGCCCACTGCAACACCATCGGCCTCTGGACTCTTCTGCCCGGCATACGCGCCGCCAAGGTTTGTCGCCGCCAGCGTCACGGCCAGCGCCATGCTCGTCGCTTTTTTTCCCCACGAATGAATCTCTTGCATAACATCCTCCTGTATCCGAGACTCTAGAGCGAAAGGCATCGGCTTCTCGCTGTTCGTCTCTGAGTAATTTCACTCTCTCTGTAGAGCCCGGAGTTGCGGAGCGGCGCGAAGCAGGCATAACTTGCCCAACAAGGAGCCCTAGGATGTTAAAAACGCTGAAGATTTTCCCGAGAGGGGACACGAACTCATGACGGATGAAGAAACTCGCGGCGTCTACGAACAAGTCGAAACGATCCTTGCAAGCCGAGAAGGGCGAGCGCTCGACATCGGCAATCCGGAGCACCTGACCTTACTCGGCAACGCGGCGCGGTCGGTTTGCCCTGGCGTGGCGGAAGACGAATTATTGCTCGTTACCACCATGTGTTGGTTAGGACCGTTGGACGCCGGCCCTCCTCCAGCGCCGCTGCGTGAGGAATTGCTGCATCGTCTCCGTCAGGACGAAGAAAGCGTCAAAGAACGCACGGAGCGTGTGATGGAATTCGTCATCGCTTACGGCTGTGGCAAGTGGCGCACGGTGGAGCCAGGCTATGGAGGGTGGGCGCAACGGTGGCAAGGCGCTTTACGCGGTCTCGTCCGCGCGCTAGAGCCCGCGGTCGGACAGACGAATCGCTGGCTGGCGGAGCACGTAGCTGGATTTCCAAAGGACCGCGGCATCTCCCACGACCCCCAATTTAGAGAAGATACGCCAACCTGGTCCGACGCCTGGATGCTGGCGAACAAATTCGTGCGCCCCGTGGACCGCTTGTGTCTGGAAGAAGGCGAGGCATTAACAATTAGTTGTACGGAAGAAGGAACCGAATGCATGGTCACTGACCAGGATTATCAACAATTCGTTCCTCCTGGGGCGAAAGCCTTGTGGACAGTTCAAGCACCGGAAACCACGACCCTTTTTACCAATCAGCACCCCCTCGTGGTTGCAGCCGGGACAACGTTTTCACTCATCGCGCGCGATGACGATGTATTGATCAAGACCGCTCTCGATAAACAAAATAGACAGGCCCATCTGAAAGTGGGCGAAGAAGCCGAAATGCAAGGACCGCTCACCCTCAGTGTATGGGAATGCACTTGCGGCACTACACACTGTGAAGAACGTCACCGCTTGGAAGCATGGGACCCTGTGCAACGAGTGCAGAAAACGGTCACTCACGCTGGTTCTCGCAAAAAAGAAGAAACAACTTTGACGTTGTGGAACTTCGTCGCCTCGGCGGTGAAAGGACCACAAATGCGAATTCAGACGGGTTCTTTCGTGCAGGGGCTTTACTTTCCGTTGTTATCAGAGGAGGGCTGCGGGCAATGAGACTGCGTCTAGCGCCGGTTGAGTATAAGATATGCTCCACGGCAGAATGCGATGGTAAATATGAAGGCGGACATTGTCCGACTTGCAAACAGCCATTCGAGCCGGGGACCGTCGTCAAAGACCTGCACGATCGTCTTATTCTTGTCGATGTTGATCCCCCCGTGTACGAACAGGCGCAACGCTGTCGTTGCACGGAATGTAAAAATCTTTTCGACCTCTCCGAGCGCGATCTCATTGAACGCGTCCAATGCCCGGCCTGTAAAAAACCGCTATTCCAGCGTGAACAACTCCAGAAAATCTGGAAAGACGCCGAAACCCTGTTGCAGAGAGCGCGGAGACTTGACCGCACGCTCCGGCAAGTCTCCGCTTGCCCCGACTGTTCACATCCCGTCACCAAAGCCAACTGGTGCCCACTCCACAGTGGCGTCGAATTCATAGGCCCGGCAGGAGGGTTACCGCAAAATCCAACTCTTGTCTGGGTGCGCACGTTTCATACAACCGAGCCCTGGGAAGAACTACAACAACAAGAATGGCTGGAAGGTGAGAGAGCGACGGGGATAGAGACAGAAAGTGAAGTAGAAACAAAGAGTGAAGAACATGACGCATAAAGACCAGTCACAGACGCCAATAGGTCGGCAGGTGCTTGAGGAAGCGGCGCAGCTGTTGCGACAATTGCGCTTTTCGGAACGCCGTGGCGCGTATGCCGAAGGCCAATACGTCGCCGTCAGCGCCGATCCACGGTGGAACGCCGATGAGGAAACCATTCAAGTCTTGGTCACCTGCTATCCGTTTGGCCATCGACGCGCGGACTGGGCGATGTTGCCGATCCGTGTACAATCAGACAGCGGAACCTCTGGCGTTCACGCTCTAGCGCGTCTGGACACGCGCGGACAAGCCAGGATTCCCCGGTTGCCGCCAGGCGAGTATCGTCTCTCGCTACGCCTCAAACCCATGCAAGCGACGCCGGTATTATCGCGCCAACTTGAACGCTTAGCCGCTCAGGAGCAAGAGGAAGAGGAAACGGAACGTCAGGTATGGCGAGGAACAGGAGAAAACAATACAGTCGCCTGGACCCTGGAGGAAACTGAAGACGGTGAAGTACAGATCTCCTTCGAAACTAGCGACGAGCGTCTGGCCGACTCCGCGATTGTCTTTCATCTTATCGATCCGACCAGTAAGCAAACCCGCTACAGCCGCCAATTGACGCTCCAGCCGACGCGTACGCCGGGAAAATGGGAAGCCTGGTGCTCCATCGGCTCCCATGCAGAATTTCCTGGACCGTATGAATTGGTTTTTGAGGTAGGCGCAATGGAAGAGACGGAGACGTAAGCGCTCAGCGCGTAAGAGCACCGCGCGCCGCACCCCATTCACTGGCCAGAGACGAGGCGTGTTTGCGCAGCGTCTGCGCCGTCTTCCACGTATTACCGTCGGGATAGGTCCAGAGGCTGGGCTCCAGCAGCAATGACCCGGTAGCTTAAGTTTGCAAACATGCCTTAAGCGTGGAGACAGAAACAACAGTGTGGATTTCGAGTCTCACACGACTCGCCCGGCATGACAGGCTGCCGCGAGTGATCGGTACGGGTCAAAAATTTCGTTTCCGAGCAGCGAAATGAAGAATCGCAGCTTTTCCCTTGACGTGGTGAGACGTGACGTGCGATGTTGAGGCGCTTCACCTTAACGCCGAAAAGGAGGGCTACAGATGTTGAGCTGTAGGTGTAGCGTTCGGTTCAAGTTTAGCGCACAGAGCGCGCGGGTCGGTCTCGTTCTGCTGATGAGCTTTTTTTTCTGTTCGCCGACTCCTGGAGTGGTTTGGGGAGGCGGAGAACAGAAGGACACGCCGCGCACCTGGAAAACCATGAGTGAGTTGTCGCCTGAGGAATTGGAACAAGTCGACCTACGCACGGACACGCCGCGACGAACCGACTATTCTTACCTCCCCGCCGAACCGTATCCTTTTACACCGCCATACACAGCTGAAGAGATGGGGTATCGCCTGATGGAGTTTACCCAGCGACCGCGCTGGTCCTGCGCCTATGCTAATCTCTTTGGTTCGATCTCCAGCGAAGGTTCACTGCTAGGACAAGGCAAGGCCGTCAACCTGGTGATGTACCCTGACCCGGAAGGCGCGGCGGTCGAACTTGCCGTCAAGCCAGGTGAGGAAGTCTATCGTCAACTCACGCAGCAAATTTTTCCTCCAGAAGCTTATACTTCCCAAACATTAGTGATCCGGTATCGCACAGACCAACAGTTTATTAAAAAGGAAGATATGTTTGCCTATTCGCCGACCTTGCGCCGAGTGCGCCACCAGAATACCTGGCGTCGCAACGATCGCTTTCCCCAAATGGCGATCACTCTGGACGACGCCTCTGGTCGCTCCGCTTGGGAATACACTTGGGCCCTGCTTGGGACTGATGTCTTGTTTGAAACTGTCCGGTTTCCCGTTACCCGACCTCAGGTTTTGACGACTGAAGCGGATGGCACGTTTCGGGAAAGAGCGACAAAAGATCTGAAGCTTATGGGAGACGATTATCTCCATTACGCTCCAGGGGACGGCGTCCGGTGTTACGTAGTTGAAGCTCTTCCCCGCGCGGATTGGCTTCCTGATTATCATGCCTCGCGGGTGTTGTACTGGTTGGAGACACACTCGTTTTATCCGCTGCGCACCGAAACCTACGATCGGGATGGGAACTTGAGTCGTGTGGAAGTGCGACTCACCAAAATGGTCCACAAGGAGCTGGACGAACGAGGGTATAGTCCATTCATCCAAATCTATTGGGACATAACCACAGATCTTATCACGTACAACATCCGTGACGGCGTCCGGTTGATGCACTGGTCACCGGAGGATACGCGCACCTTCTTCAGTCCGGACTTCATGCGACGGCAGTGGCATGTGGTTCCCGTGCGGAGTTATATGGGGGTCGACCGTCCCGAGGAGTTTTACTTGCGGCCTGGGCTGGAAGTGGAGAAATTCCCGGGATATCGTTCGATGCAATTCCCCGCCGCGCTCGCGGAACGCATTCGCGCGCAAGATGCAGCCGGGCAACTGATTTTTGATGGACAACGAACTGCCGAGGTTGCTATCCAACAAGCGCAGCACACGCAGTAAAGAAAAGGAGATTACGGAAACACGACGTGATTTTCGTCTGAGGAAAGAAAAGGAGAAAGACATGACAAAAATTGCAATAGAAAACGTTGAAATCTTTGGAACCGGTGTCATCCATGCTGAGGGAGTAGTCGTCGACCGTGACGGCAATGTGTGGGGCGGCGGTCGCAATGGCAAAGTCTATAAAGTGAGTCCCGATGGAGTTGTGCATGAAGTCGCACAGTTACCAGACCGGGCGATTCCGAACGGGGTAACCTTGGATCGCGCCGGCAACTTCATCTACTGTGACCTCAGACACAAAGCTGTCATGCGCTGCACGCCGGATGGGAAGGTTTCCATGGTCGCGGATCGCGCGGGCGACCTGCCTTTGTCGATTCCTAATTTCTGCAGCTATGACGCTGAAGGCAACCTGTACGTCTCGAATTCCAGCTCGCAGCCGGGCAGTAAGGTGTTTGAGGAGTTTGCCAATCCCGCGCCGAACGGTGCGGTCGCCCGCATCCGCCCTGATGGTCGTGGAGAGATCGTGGCGACTGGGATCTATTTTGCCAACGGCACGGCGATCGACCCTAATGAAGACGCGGTCTACGTCCTGGAGAGTTCGCGTAATAATTGCGTACGAATCCAAATTAAAAAAGACGGGACGTTCGGCAAACCAGAAATCTACGCCAAAGGATTTCCCGCCTTGCCGGACGGTATGGCTTTCGACGTCGAGCGTAATCTCTACATTACCCTGCCGGGTACGCCAAAAGATGGAAAATTGGCGCCCATTAATAAGGTTATTCGCGTGGATACCAACGGCAATTGGGAAGAACTGATTGACGATCCAACCGGCTCGCGACTGGCTTTTCCCACGAACTGCGCGTTCGGCGGGCCCGGGCTGCAAGATCTTTTTCTCGCCAATCTAGAAGGCGACCATTTCAATCGCGTGCGCACGTCTTTTCGTGGACATCCTTTGTATCATCAACGGTGAGAATTGTTTGTTGATCGCAGCGATAGGGCAAGACGATTGCCTCATTCATTTGTGGATAACGCCGCACTCCAACGTAAGCAGCTGGAGTGCGGACCGATGATGAGCCCGCCTACTTTTCTCGGATCAAGATTCCCCTGCCTGCGGCGGAATGGTACTTTGTCACACTGAGATAGATGTGTTCCATCTTGTCAGGCTCCACGAGTCGGCAGAAGGCCGTGCCGTCGTCCTCCACCATATACAATGTCTTATTGTCAAAACCGATCACTCCGGAAACTGTTTCTTTGAGCTTCGCTGACTCCTTTGTACCGGAAAAACGAAACCCGTCTTGCTTGTCGATGGTGATTGTCAGTTCGAATTGGGTCGGTCCAGTTCTGACATCCTGGTGCATATGAGGATTGGTCTCTTGGGTTTTATGGTGTAATACTCCTTGGACTTGCATCACCCAAGTTCCCTTCACATCAGGAATATCCGATTCAGCCACGCTGATGTGGGCAACTGCCAGCACCGACAATACTGCGAACAAATAACTGAGTCTACGTATGTGCTCCTCCTTTTGCATACTGGTTGTTAGTAACGTCCTCATCAGTCACCTTGCGTGACTCTCGAATACGGATTCCACGTGATGGTTATCTACTATCTGGAGGCTTCGACTCCGCTGCTGACGCAGCTACGCTCAGCACGAGCGAGCTTAGGCCGTTCCCCCTGAGCGTAGCGAAGCGAAGTCGAAGGGTCATCTATAATGGATGATTCTCATCGAGAAACCGTATAATAGTAGTCATTGATCAATCTCACTCGATCCACGGTTTTGCAAATCTTTCAGCACCAAGAGCCCTTCTTTGACGCCTTGCAGTCGCCAGCGGCGCTACCAGTGCAGTAACGCCAGCTCCTCTTTCCCCTTGTCCTCGTCCGGCTCAGGGACTGTGACGAACTGATGACGCGTACTGCTCCTTCCCTCCTCATCCTCGACCTCAAGCACCACCACATATTCCCCGGCCTGCAACGTCAGCTCTCGCACCGCCGTCGTGGAGCGCTCACCGATAAACACCACCTCTCCCGTGCGCCGGTTCAACACCCGATGGGTATAGTACGCGAGCGACCCTGTCTGGGCCTGCGACTGACTGCCATCAATCAACCAGACTCCCGGTTTGGTTTCGTGCGGCGTCACCTGGACGTGGGCTAGCGGCAACCGCTGTGTCTCGTCAGCGCCTGCCATTCCCTGCACATGTAATTCCTGTGGCGTGGGATGGGCGCAGGCCCAGGAACTCTTCAGCTCTAAGGGAAAACTGGCGCCATGTCCGTCACTCAGGCGCGCCATCGTCTTCAACTCCGCCGTCGCCTGCCCGGCGTGACACGCCCGCGGCTGCTCGATCTCTCCCTGCTCCATCCAGAGCGTGGCGGTTAAGATGCCCCCGTGGACTTGCAGTTCCGCCCCCATGTAGGCCGACTGCGCTGCAGCGTGTACATCGCCCGCGTTGGTGTGTAAGCGGTCATTCGTCGGCGTTCTTTCCTCTCATTAAGAGACGCGCAAGAAGAGAGTACCCGGTCCATAGAAGGAGCGGGAATTTGTGTCTCTCTATATGAGGAGGACGGTATGCGGCTGAATAGTAATGGGCATGTTCAACGAAGTGCGGGGCAGTAGCGCGAGATCATTGCGCGGTATCGGCAGAGTGGGTTGGGGATGAAGGAGTTTTGCGCCCAGGAAGGGCTCACCTTCCGCACTTTTGAGGAGTGGGAGCGACGGCAACGACGAGCAGAGCACGGGAAGGGGCAGTTTGTGGAGGTCAAAGCCCCGAGTGTGGTGGCGAGTCCGTGGGCAGTGGAAGTAGAATTTCCGACCGGCGTGCGGCTACGAGTGCGAGGATGAAGCCATGTGGTTCACGCCAGAGGTACGCCGAATTCTGGCGTACAGTACACCCGTGGACTTGCGCAAGTCGATCGATGGGTTGGTCGGCTTGGTGAAGAGTGTCTTAGAAGAAGACCCGTTATCGGGCAGTCTGTTTGTGTTTGTGAATCGGCGGGGGAATTACGTGAAGTTGGTGAGTTGGGATCGGACAGGGTTTTGCTTATTCGCCAACTAACCGTCTTCATACTACACCTCCTTCGGTTCGATGCGAGGGTTTTGCTGCCTTCGCGGTTTGCCGGGCCGCCGAGCGGTCGACGAGGCGGTCCCAGCGACTGCAATGTTTCTCCGGTACGTTTGGCTCTGGCACTTCGTAGAGGTAGGCGTGGGCATTGTAAGCGTGTCTGGTAACCAGGCCGCACGCTGCCCAGCGGACGAGGGTGGACGCGTGGATGCCCAGGCGCACGGCGGCCTCCCTTGTCGTCAGCATGCCACGATCCCGCAGTCGATCGTAGCGAGAGCGGAGATTGTAAGCGTGGACGAGATAGGCGACCCGCACGGCAGTGAAGCACGCAGCGCTGCGGTCGCGTCGCGCCGATCCCCCAGGACGCAGTCCCTGCTCGTTAAGCATGGCAGCGATCTCGGAGTAGATGTGGTGATCAAGAAGGGTGTCGACGACCTCGACGAGCCGGGACGGAGTCTTCACTTGTTGCGCGGAGGACTTGGGGTTCAACGTCGTGAGCGTCTCGGTCTTCCCTCCCTTGAAGCGGACGTGGATCTTCGTCGTGCCTTCGGCCGGGAGCTTGAGCAGCGTGGCATCCTCGATGAGGGAGGCGAGCAGGCGCTTGCGGTCGCGGTTGGGCGTGCACGGATCCTCCCAGAGCTTCCGGAAGTCCGTCGTCAAGGTGGCTAACCGCTGGCGGAGTGCGTCGTCGAGGACGACTTGATCCCGCTGGCGCGCCTGCTCGCGTTCCTCTCGGGCCTCGGCCAGGGCCCGGAGCTTGTCGTTCCATTCCCGCTCGAGTGTGTCGGCCACGAGCCGATTGCGCGGATCGACCAGCATGAAGCGGCGCTGCGCGAGCTCGGCGTCGATCTGCGCACGCTCAATCCCGCGACCGCGTAACTGCTCGGCTTCGTCGTACCGCGCCTCGATCTCGCGGCGGATGTCAAGAGCCAGCGCGATCGCCGCGGGCGTCATCTGCTCGGTCACCAGCGCTCCAATGGCTGCGTCGATGGGCGGTCCGGCGATCGATTGGCAGTGTGGTTCGCCCCGCGCGCCGTGCGCCCGATCACAGACATACCAGGCTTCCTGCCGTCCGCGGCGCGTAGCATAGCGGATGCGGAAGTACTGGCCGCACCGACCGCAGACGGCGCGGCCTTGTAGGAGCGCTACTCCCTCGCGCGGCGATGACGCACGCGCCACTTCGTAGCCGCGCCCGTTGGTCGCGAGGATGTGGCGGTTCTCGTGAAAGCGCTCCCAACTGATGTAGCCGGGATGCGCCTGGGGAATGCACGCGAGCCACTCCCCGGAGTCGTGCTTTCTGTGGATCTTCTTCTTGCCATCGGCCGCCCGCCGATAGTGTCGGCGTCCGTACACGTAGGTCCCCGCGTACCGGGGATTGGTCAGCGTGCGCATCGCCGTTGAGGCGGTCAGCGGGCGGAAGACCGTCGCGTCGCCGTGGCGGAGGCGCGAGGGAAACACCAGGCCCTCCTGCCGAAACACCTTCACCGTCTGGCTGGCCGAACCCACGCGCGCGAACGTGGCGAAGAAGTAGGCGATTGCTTCCCGGATCTGGGCATCCGGGTCAAGCATGACATTCCCCCCCTCATCATAGACAAAGCCCGTGGGGAGGACACCGCGATACTCACCGCGGCGGACCTTGTTGAGGATGCCGCCGCGCAAGCGGGCGCTGAGGACGTGCAGTTCGGCCTCACTCATCGTGCCTTTGAGGCCGAGCAAGAGCCGGTCGTTGAAGCTGGTGGGATCGTAGACGCCATCCTCGTCGAGGATCAGCGTGTCCGCGAGCGCGCAGATCTCCAGTAGGCGATGCCAGTCGGCGTTGTTCCGCGCCAAGCGCGAGACCTCCAGACCCATGACGATGCCCGCCTGGCCCATCCCCACCTCAGTGACCAACCGCTGAAAGCCGGCCCGCCAGGCGGCCGACGCGCCTGACTCACCCTGATCGTGGTCGATGACGAGAATCTGCTCGTCGCGCCAGCCCAGGGCGAGGGCGCGACTGCGTAGGGCGTATTGCCGCTTCGTGCTCTCCACGTTCTCGAGCACCTGCCGTAGGGAGGACTGCCGAATGTACAAGTACGCCCCCCGCTCGAGATGGTGCGGCTGGACTTTGAGGGATTCCTTCATGGTCTGTCTCCTTCGTGGTTAGCCCGGATCGCCAGGGCGGCCAAGAGGTGAATGAGGGGCCGGTCTTCCTCTGACGGCTGCCCGTGCGTTGGGTGAGAGCCCGCTGGCTGCGGCACGGCACTCCCGGTGGTCACCGCTCGCGTCCATCCCCACATGCCCCGCCGCAGAAAGAGCAGCAGCCCAGCCCGCGCCTCGGGTGGCAGTGCGTCCCCGAGGGCAGCTCGGCGGAGCGTTTCGTATTGGGGGACGATGTTGGAGGGCTCGGCGGAAGGGGTCGTTGTCCCCCTCACCGCACAGTTTTTTTTCCGGCGACTGCGCGCTCGATCGTCCTGGGGTGGATAGTAAGAGCGAAGTGCTCTCGCAGCCGCTGCGCGAGCGCCCGTGCGCGCACGGGCTTGCCCACGACAAGCTGCTGTTCAACGAACGCCAACACTTCCCCCTGCAGTTTATGGGGCCCGCGGGGACCACGCTTGCGGGGAACTAACCCCGCGATGCCTGCAGTGGCGAAGTGGACCTTCGCCTGATAGTACGTCGGCCGCGACACGCCATACTCCGCGGTGGCGGCGGTCACCGACGCGTGCTCGAAGGAGACGCGACGCAGCAGCTCGTACTTGACCTGCACGAGGTCGCGCGGATCGAAGAACTCGTGCGCGCGAAACTTCGGATCGCGCACCTGCTCGGCGGCGGGATTGAACGTGCCCTCGGCAAGGAGGGCCGTGACCTTCGGGGATTTGCTTTTGTGCTTTGCGGCCATCAATCTCCACCAACCGTATAGCAATTATGACGCACAAGCGGCCGTCTTCATTCACGGGATGCGGCAGCATACCGAGAGAGGTGCCCACAATGCGGGATATGGCGCATGACCCCTCCCGTGTGCGGCATCTTTCTCTTTACATATGCGGCAGAATTCCCCTTACACCTTCTCTGCCTTCGACAACGACTCGCGTCCGCCAAGCTGCTCGACCAGCCGGACGAGTTCCAGCAGATCTGCTACGCGAAAGAGCGCTCGATGCGCGCCGATGACGATCTCCGGGTCAAGCACTATAAGTTCCGTCCACTGCGGTGGAACCGAGCAGACGGTCGCCTCATCGACTTGCAGCAGGAGCCGTCTGCCAGACCGGTTGTACCGCTCGCCCACGCACGCGAGCTGCTGGCCGCTGAGCGGATGGAAGGGGTGCGTGATGCGCACAAGACGCGTCGCTGCGCTTGCAACACCTGCATTCTGGATTGAGTTACAAGCGCTTGGAGCGGGGGCGGTTTCGCTT
>JBFWZL010000162.1:0-11942 GCA_050185455.1 Binatia bacterium
GATATTAATTGGGTTTTCGGGCAACTATACAAAAACTGGTTCTCAACATTTTCAGGATACCATACCGAGGATCTGATATGCCTGCCACGATGAGAAGTCAACAACCAAAACTCCTCGATGAAGTCCGAAACGTGCTTCGGCTCCACTACTATTCCATTCATACCGAACGCTCTTCTGTGGAGTGGATTGTTCGGGCGGTGCTTCACGTGCAAGAGACCTTCGTTTTAGCCTGACTGCCACTCATCATAACGCAGCACCGAACACGCACTGCACAACACGCCTCGCGTTCCATCTCCCGTCGTCCGTGTTTAGTATCCCGCCGCCTCGTAGGGCCCAAGACCGCGCTTGTAAATCAACAAGCGCCTCTCGAAGGAACAAACTTCCTCACCTCGCTGATTGAAGGCGCATGTTTTGACATGCAGAAGCGCCTGTTCAGGCCGCGATTGCGATTCACGTTTACCAAGAATTTCTGACTCGGCGTAGACGGTGTCCCCCGGGCGTACAGGGTTTGGAAACTGTACGTTCTTCCAGCCTAAATTCGCAACGACCTTATTGAAGGTTTTTGTCGTGAGCGCCGTTACGATGGTAAGAATCCACGCTTCACCGATACGCTGTTCTCCACCATACGCCTGCTCATTGTAGAACAAATCCGCATTGCGCATCGTCAGATCAGCCGAGCGCATAATATGTTGGCGGTTCTCTTCCGCCGTGAACGTGCGTCCCGGGCGATGCTCAAAAATTTGCCCGACTTCGAAGTCCTCGAAGTTCACACCGGCAATTTCGATGAAAACATTGTCTGCTAGTTTGCGATGGGAATAGAAATTCAACATAGATCTATTGCCTTCCAGTACATGATGAGTGTTAGGTGGAGTGTGTTACGTGAGATATGGAACGTGAGATATGGAACGTGTTGCGTGGTATGGAAAAAAGACTCCCCGCTTGCGTTTCTCATCACGCAGTACGTAACACGCACCACGTGCTAATAGTTCGCCTTGTCGAACGGCGCGTGACCACGCTTATAAATCAGCATGTCGTACGCCATCGTGCACACCATCTTCTCGTCTTGATTAAAGCCCTTCGTTTCGACCGTTAATTTGCCGCAGGTCGGATCTCCGGATACTTCTTCTTTGACTTTGATTTCACTCTCGGCGTAGAGGGTGTCTCCGCCAAAGACCGGATGAGTCATAGTCAACTCCGCCCAGCTGAGGATCTGTTTTCTCTTAGCAAACGTTTTCCATGACAAGCCCACCATGCGCTGCAGCGTGATCGTACTGACCAGGAGGGGCTTTTTCCATTCGGTTTTCGCTGCATAGCTTTCGTCGAAATGGAGCATCGCTTGGTTGAGGGAATCCATCGATTCTTCCACGTTGTCCTGCTGCGACACCGTCTGTCCTGGCCGATGTTTGAACACCTGGCCAACTTGAAAGTCTTCAAAATCGAGACCGTACCGTTCTCGATAGCGGTTCTCGCCCACTTGTACATGAGAAGCAAATGCGAATTCAGTCATGACCGACTTCTCCCTGTTTCTTTCCCTGTCACTAACGCAAGATTTCGTGCGACGGCCTACACTACCAAGAATCCTTTCTCGAAGGTAGAGGGCGGCAGAGTTGGTCTTTCTCCGCTATAATTCAGGCTTGTAATGCAGCCTTAGAGAAATTGCACGGGACAAGCAAGGAGAAAATGGCATGAGCACCAATCCTCTCGCAGGCAAACCAGCCGAACCATCAATGCTGGCGAATATTCCGCGCCTGATTACCGCTTACTACGCCGAACAGCCAGACCCGACAGTGCGTGAGCAACAAGTCGCTTTTGGCACTTCGGGACATCGCGGGTCTGCCTTCAAATGTTCGTTTAACGAAGCGCACATCCTCGCCATCACTCAAGCGATCTGTGAATATCGTCAGCAACAGGGGATTACCGGCCCACTCTTTCTTGGCATGGATACTCATGCCCTCTCTGAACCGGCATTTGTCAGTGCTTTGGAAGTATTAGCCGCTCATGGCGTCGAGGTGATGATCGATCACGCCGGAGGCTATACCCCGACTCCGGTCATTTCTCATGCGATCCTGACACATAATCGCGGACGGAAAACCGGCCTGGCCGACGGCGTCGTCATTTCGCCGTCGCACAACCCCCCAGAAGACGGCGGTTTCAAATACAACCCCCCGCACGGCGGCCCAGCTGATACCAACGTGACGCGTTGGGTTGAAGAGCGAGCCAATGCCTTGCTTGCGGAAAGACTGAAAAACGTTCGCAGGATTTCTTACGCTCAGGCGCGTAGGGCGGCGACGACCCATCGTCACGACTACATCAGCGCCTATATTGGCGATCTCGATGCGGTGATCGATATGAAAACTCTACGTGACGCCAAGCTGTCGATCGCCGTCGACCCACTTGGCGGCGCAGGGGTCGATTATTGGACTCCGATCGCGGAGCGTTACGGTTTGCGTCTTACCGTGGTCAACACCGAAGTCGACCCGACTTTTCGTTTCATGACTCTCGATTGGGATGGAAAAATTCGCATGGATTGCTCCTCACCGTACGCGATGGCCAGCCTCATCGCAATGCGTGATCTTTTCGACATTGCCTTCGCGAACGACGCGGATACGGATCGGCACGGCATTGTCACCCGCAGTGCAGGCTTGCTGAATCCCAATCATTATTTGGCAGTGGCGATCTCTTACCTGTTTAGGAATCGTGATGGATGGCGTTCCGACGCCGCTGTCGGGAAAACGCTCGTGAGCAGTAGCTTGATTGACCGTGTTGCGACGAAACTCGGGCGACGACTGGTCGAAGTTCCGGTGGGGTTTAAATGGTTTGTCGACGGACTCCTCGATGGCTCGTTCGGTTTCGGCGGTGAAGAAAGCGCTGGGGCTTCGTTCTTGAGAATAGATGGATCAGTATGGACGACCGATAAAGATGGGCTCATTCTCGGACTGCTTGCCGGAGAAATGACGGCAAAAACTGGGAAAGATCCTGGCATGTTGTACCAGGATTTAACCCACGAATTTGGCGAGCCGGTCTATGAACGCATTGACGCACCAGCCACGACGGAACAGAAAGCAATGCTGCAAAAACTCTCTCCCCAACAGCTGCGCGCAACAGAGTTAGCTGGAGAAAAGATTCTCGCCACACTCACCACCGCACCGGGCAACGGCGCAGCGATTGGCGGGCTCAAAGTCGTGACGGAAAATGGTTGGTTCGCGGCGCGTCCTTCGGGCACAGAGGATGTCTATAAAATTTATGCCGAGAGTTTTCACGGCGAGGCGCATTTGCGCCATATCCAAGAGGAAGCCCAAGCGCTCATTGCCCGTGTGTTCGCGGCGGCGTAACGATTACACTCAAAGTAGGCGTCTGGTACACGCAGAAGCGTGGGGATTGTCAATGCGAACTTTCCTTGCCGCCGGGTTCCTGCCAATGCCTCCCGTCCGGGGAAGTGAGAATAACTCCTTCCCCAACAGCGACAAACCTTGACCCATTCCAAGCAAGGCCAAATAAATCTTGCAAAATGTGGGATGGTTGTTCCGTCCAGGCTATGCCACCCGTGGAAATAGCGATGGAACCTTCCACCCCAACGGCGACAAAAACCGCGCCGTTCCAGGCAACGGCGCGAAGGGGATGCCGAAGCGTGGTCGCCTTTTCAGTCCAATGCTGTCCATCGGGCGACGTAAAAATCGCGCTCCGTTGCGCAAGGCCGCCCACGGCAACGAACAGCGAAGCGTTACCAGTAAGGTCGACAAGAAAATCCTGCGGCCCCAGTTGACGACTCCACGACTTCCCACCATCCGGTGAAAACAGAAAAATGCTGGCCAGGCCAAATCTTCCCAGATTGGCGCTGCCAAGAGCGATAAATCCAACACTAGTATGGGTGATACTCGTCAAGACTGCGTTATTACCCACGATATCAGAAGTTCCGTCGGTCCACTTTTTTCCATCCAATGAAGTAGCCAGACAACCGCGCCCCCGGTCGCTGCCGACGGCAACAAATTTTTCCCCGTGAGCGATCACACGAGAAAAGACACACGGCGCGAACGTCGCCGTGACTGTCCAACTTTTTCCATCGCTTGAGGTCAAAATCCGTTCTCCTACCGCAACGAAAATTGCGCCGCTCCAGGCGATGCCGTAGAGCGCGCCAGCCCCTTCACCGGATACCCCAAGCGGGCGAGACGGTTTGCCCAAGGACACTCGTTCCCAGGCAATACCGTCCGGAGAAAGAAACACTTCAGTTTCATCGAAGGCGCCTTGCCCTACCGCCACGAATTGCCCGCTTCCCCAGATAACATCGTAGAGACGATGTTCCAGCAAAATGTTCGTATCAACGGGGCTTGTGAGATTACCCAATGTCGCGTTCGACATGAGGTCGGCATGACTAACGCCGGAGGAGATGAGGAGAAGCAAACACAGCCAAATTTCGACGCGCCACATTTTAGAGTTTGTCGAGAAATAGGCAGTTGAGACTGCGATCATTACAGATCCTTGTGCGGCTTTGTTTGCGCTCCGTTCCAAGCGCATGGAGCCAGAGTGTTTCTCGACCGAAAGCGCATCAAAGAAACTCTTACGCACATTTCCCCCTACAAAGGGTTGGCGTTCTTCCGCGAGGAAGACGCGCCGTTTTTCTTTGGCCGCCAGGCGGCGGTCGATACGCTCGCCAACGCCGTGAGCAAGTGGCAGTTCGTCGCCGTGGTCGGTTCTTCGGGCAACGGCAAGTCTTTGGTGGCGCACTACGGCAGCACAACTTGCCAGAGCGGTGGCGGCTCGGGCTGTTCCGCATACGCTGACCAACCTCCTCCCAAAGCCCGGTACAGTTGCACGACCGCGATCAGCTGATCGCGTTGGACCTGAGCCAGGGTGTTCTCCGCCGGGAAGAGCTGTTGCTGAGCTTCGATCACTTCAAAGTAGGTTGCGAATCCGCCGGTATAGCGCAGCGTGGCCAAGCGGACGGATTCCTGTAACGCAGCGACGGCGCGCGCTTGCTCTCGCCGCACCTCGGCGAGCTTTTGTTGATTCGTGAGGGCGTTGGAAACTTCCTGCAAGGCGGTAATCACCGATTGTTGATATTGCAGTTTTGCTTGCTCCCATTGCGCAACCGCGGATTGATAGTTGCCGTATAATCGTCCTCCCTGCATGATGGGGCCGGTGAATTGCCCCGCCACCGCCCAAATATTGCCACTACCTTTGACAACGTTTTCAATGTCCTCGCTCGCACCTCCGAAAAGGCTGGTGAGACCGATCCGTGGGAAAAAATTGGCCTCCGCGACGCCAATACGCGCATTGGCGGCCACTATCACTTGTTCCGCCTGGCGAATATCAGGCCGACGCTCTAGTAGCTGCGAGGGTAATCCCGGCGGTGTCCTGGGCGGCAGCGTTGGGTCCGTTAACATCGCGCCACGAGGAATCGGCTGCGGAGGCCGACCGAGTAAGACATTGAGTTGGTTTTCTTTGGCGACAATAAAACGCTCCAGATTCGGAATCACCGCCGCAGTCGACGCCAATGCCGCCTCAGCCCGGGCTGTTTCCAGTTTCGAGGCCACGCCTAATTGTAAACGACGCGCAAAGAGATCAAGCGTTTTTTGGAACGAATCCGTCGTTCGCTGCGCGATTTCCAATTCAAGATCGAATTCGCGCAACTCAAAGTACGCCTGGGCTACGGTGCTCACGAGCGACAGAACAACGCCACGACGGAATTCCTCACTCGCGAATAGTTCCGCCAACGCCGCTTCATTAGAACGGCGGATACGCCCCCAAATATCGAGTTCCCAAGCGAGATTGAAAATCCCTCGGAACGCATCGTTCGTTTGACCGCTCGGAGTTTGCACAGATAGTTGGGACGTACTATGAGACCGACCAAGGCCGCCATCATAGCCAAGCTGTGGAAAGAGTTCGGAGCGAGCGACGCCGGACAAGGCCCGCGCTTGCTCGACACGGGCAGCGGCGGTGCGCAGATCGTAATTGTTCTTCAACGCCTCTTCGATCAAGCCTTTCAGCTCATCGTCGCCAAAGACCTCCCACCACGGTAAATCGGCAAACGACGTGGCCTCAGCCGTGTCGACCTGCCCTCTGTAGGTTTTAGGAGAGGCGATCGTCGGGCGTTGATAGAAGGGGCCAAGAGAGCACCCTGGGACGATAACCATCACAAGCAGGATCGTGAAAGTCGTTATCAGCCCCAACTTCCGTCTTGGTCCCGCCTTTTTCTTCTCTTCCCTCTGAATGAAGGAGGACCCAAGAGTGTTCGACACAAAGTTTGAGCTGGGCAATGTTCTTTCCGATTCCCCCCTCTCCCTTGAGGGGCTAGGGCTAGAGAGAGGGTGACAAGGAACAAACAGAGCCATGAGTCCGTTTCCCCCCCTCCCTAACCTTCCCCCGCACAGAAGGAAAGAAGCAAAACACCAAGTGAAGTAAGAAAAGAGAGAAACATCACCTTCCAATCGACTCAGTCGTATCCGCATACCTCAGTCCGCCACTCCTTCCGCCACCGGCGTCCTCGTCTGTTGTGTCGCCGCTACCGGTTTTTTCCGGTGAGTCATTCTGTCGATGAAGACAAAGAGAGCCGGAACAATGAAAATTCCTAAGAGGGTTGCGGCCGCCATCCCACTAATTACTACCGTCCCCAGGATCTGACGCGCGACTGAACCAGCTCCAGCCGCCACCCATAACGGCGTACACCCAAGAATGAACGCAAAAGAGGTCATGAGAATCGGGCGTAACCGCAAGCGCGCGCCGCTGAGCGCGGCTTCCATGGCGGATTTCCCCCGTTCCCGCTCAAGTTTAGCGAATTCAATAATAAGGATGGCGTTCTTGGCCGAGAGCCCGATTAGCATGACGAGACCAATCTGCGCGTAGACATTGTTTTCAAACTGCCGCATCAACAATCCCAGAAATGCGCCCAGAACGGCAATCGGCGTACCCAGTAACACGCTAAATGGCAAGGACCAACTCTCATATAATGCCGCTAAGATGAGGAAGACGAAAAGCAACGACAGCGCGAAAACACCGACGGTTCCCCCCTCAGCTCGTTTCTGCTGGAACGACAAATTGTTCCAGGCGTAGCCCATCTCCTGCGGCATCACTTGGTGAAAAACCTCCTCGAGCGCATCCATTGCTTGACCGGAACTGTACCCCGGCGCCGCCGCGCCCAGGATTTCAGCGGCGCGGTAGAGATTGAAGTGAATGGTATATTCGGGACCGGCAATCGGTTCTGTTGACACCAATGTCGAAAGCGGGGCCATTTCTCCTTCATTATTGCGAACAAAGAACTGACCAATATCCTCAGCGTGGATACGGTACTCCGGGTCAGCCTGGAGGAAGACGCGCCATTGCCGCCCGAAGCGGTTGAAATCGTTTACATACGATCCGCCCATGAGCGTCTGGAGTGTGGCGTACACTTCGCGAATATCCACGCCCAGTTTGAGCGCTTTGTCACGATCAACTCGGGCAAAGATTTGCGGCACGGAAGCGCTAAACAAACTGTTCACACCGGCGAGTTCCGGCCGCTTGCGAGCAGCGTCCAGAAAACGATTTACTTGCTCTGCGAGGAACTCAATCGAGCCGCCACTCCGGTCTTGCAGCATCATGCTGAATCCACCTGCCCGACCGAACCCAGGAATCGCGGGAGGTAAGATGGCAAATGCGCGCCCTTCAGGAAGTTGCGCCAATTGGCGATTAAGAGCAGCTTGGATCCCTTTAACACTCGTTTCTGGAGTCCTGCGCTTCTCCCAAGGCTCAAACCGGACGAACGTCGTGGCGGAATACGATGTCAAGTTGCCCGCCAATAAGTTAAAGCCGGTGAGTTGGTTGTAACCGCGCACGCCGGGGGTGTTGCGAATAATCTCGCCGACTTTCTGAGCCACGACGTCCGTCCGCTGAAAAGAGGCGGCGTCAGGCAATTGCAAAGCCACAACCATATAGCCGTTGTCTTCATCGGGAAGAAAACCACCGGGGAGGACTTGCCCTAGTCGCCCGGCAACCCCCGCAATTACAAGAAGGAAGAGCACACTCAGGATCGTTCTGCGGACAAGAATCCCGGCAAAACCGATATAGCCGTTGGTCGCACGGTCGAACCAGCGATTAAACCCGGTAAAAAACCACCCCAGGGGCCCTCTGGCCCTGGTGGTCGGTCGCAACAGTTTGGCGCAGAGCGCGGGGCTCAAGGTAAGGGCGTTTATGGCGGAAATGATCACGGAGATCGCGATGGTCAGCGCAAACTGCTGATAAAGACGGCCAGTAATGCCCCCCATGAAGGCAACCGGAATGAACACCGAAGAGAGAATGAGAGCGATGGCGATGACTGGATTTGATACCTCCTCCATTGCTTTCAATGTAGCGTCGCGTGGCCTGAGCCCCCGTTCAATGTTGTGTTGCACGGCTTCAACTACCACGATGGCGTCGTCAACCACGAGACCGATCGCCAACACCAAGCCGAAAAGCGAAAGCGTGTTAATCGTGAAGCCGAGTATCGGGAACACCATGAAGGTCCCGATCAACGACACCGGTACAGTGATCAAGGGAATCAGTGTCGCCCGCCAACTCTGCAGAAACAGATACACCACGAGGATGACCAATACGATCGCCGCGATGAGCGTTTTAATGATCTCTTTCAGACCTTCCGTAATTGGCAGCGTCGTATCGAGTGAGACCTCATATTCAAGGTCCGGTGGGAATCTGGTCTTCAACTCTTCCAGGGTTTTCTTGACCTCAGTCACCACGGCCAGAGCGTTTGACCCCGGCAACTGATAAACAGGGATCACCGCGGCCGGCTGACCAGTTAGCCGGCCGCGCTGACCGTAGAGTTGCACGCCAAGTTCGATGCGAGCGATATCCTTGATCCGAATGGTCGAACCGTCCGGATTCAGCCGCACCACGATGTCGCCGAATTCTTCAGCCGTCACGAGCCGCCCTTGCGCTCGCATGGCGTAGGTAAACTCTTGCCCCGGCGGCGCCGGTTCCGCACCCACTTGGCCGGCAGGATTTACTACGTTTTGCTTCTGGATGGCGTTCTGTATATCGGTAACGGTCAGACCAAGCTTGGCTATTCGATCGGGCTTAAGCCAAATGCGCATTGCGTAGTCGGACGCTCCTCTCGTCTGCACATCACCAACACCGGGAATCCGTTTGAGGGCGTCATTAATATTGATCGTGGCGTAGTTGCCCAGGAAGTTGCCGTCGTAGGAACCGTTCGGTGAGGTCAGGGAGATAATCAGCAGTGGAAACGCCAGTGACTTCTTGACGCTCACACCGTAGTTTCTCACATCGACAGGAAGCGAAGGCAAAGCTTGCGCCACCCGATTTTGAATAAGAACATTGTCGATATCGACATTAGTTCCCACCTCGAAATCCACGGATAGCAGCAAGGTGCCATCGTTCGCGTTGGTGGATTTCATGTAGAGCATGTTGTCCACCCCATTGACCTGTTGCTCGATGGGCGTGGCGATGGATTGCTCAACAGCTACGGCATCAGCGCCGGTATACGTCGTGGTGACCTGGATTTGCGGCGGCACGATGTCGGGCAACTGGGCAATGGGCAAGCGGCCCATGGCTACCAAACCAGCCATGGTAATGATGATGGAAATCACCATTGCGACGATAGGGCGATCAACGAAGAACCGCGCCATGCTATTTCCCTTCTGCTTTCGCCGTGGTCGGAACCGCTGTTGCGGGAGACGGCGGCGGCGCCGTCGAGCCATCCTGCGCAGTCGTTTCGGTCGCGGCTAGTTTTGGATTGACGAGCATGCCGTCTCGCACCTTCTGTAGCCCTTCAACGATGATACGCTCATCAGGGCTGAGCCCTTCTTCGATGATCCACAGGTTGTCGACACGTTCCCCAACCTTCACCACGCGCAACGCTACTTTGTTATCCGGACCAACCACCGCCACGCGGTAGGTGCCTTGGAGTTCTTGCACGGCTCGTTGAGGCACCAGGAGAGCCCCTTTTTTGGTCTCGGCTGCTACCCGAATCTTTGCATACTGACCGGGACGCAGCATATTCCCGGGATTGGCAAACAGCCCTTGGACCGTAATAGTGCCAGTCCGTAGATCGACCTGACGATCAGCGAGGCTAAACGTGCCCTGCTCAGGATACACACTGCCGTCAGCGAGGGTCAGCTCCAACGGCACTCTCTCGGCGCCGCGCCCCTGCCCGAGTTCACGAATTCGCTTCGCAAAGTGCAAATACTCCCGTTCGCTAATGGGATAGTAGACTTTGATCGGATCGACCTGCGAGACGGTGGTCAGTACGGTGCCCGGAGTAACCAGGTCGCCGATCTGCGCGACCGAGATGCCCGCAATACCATCGATCGGAGAGATCACTTTAGTCCAGCCGAGGTTGAGCTGCGCCTGTTCAACAGCCGCGCGGGCAGCTTCCACCAACGCTTTATTGGCCTGATGCGCCTGGACAGCGTTATCAAGTTCTTGTTGGCTAATGGCGCCTTCTTTCGCTAGCGGGGTATAACGGGCGACATCTAGCTGAGTTTTCCCCAGATTGGCTTCGGCTTGCGCGAGGTTGCCCTTGGCTTGATTCAGAGCGGCTTGGTATTCTCGCGGGTCGATACTAAACATGAGATCGCCTGCCTTGACAAGCGAGCCTTCCCTATAGTGCCGCGCGTACAGATAGCCCTGGACACGTGGACGGATTTGGGCGTTGACGTAGCCGTCCGTCGTACCCACCCATTCGAAGTAGATGGGCACGTCCTTCTGAATAACGGAAGTAACAATGACTTCGGGTGGGGGAGGCGCAGGGGGCTGTTGCGGTTGAGCGCTTGATTTACACCCACTCTGCGCAAGCAAGCCCAATAGACAACAAAGCCCGACGGCAATACCCAACGAATACGGCGCTTGTAAAAGTTGAACACGCGACCAGCAAACCTGCATGAGCACTTTCCCTTTTGCGGAAACATTGCTTATCCCTTAACATGAGGGCGATCATCTCTCTAGGAGAGGGTGTAGCGGAGGGGCGGAGTATTTGCCAACCGAATGTACACAGGCCGGGCGGTATCTTCGCAAATGCACAGGGCTTCAACGCGACGAACCCTCGGTGCGCAAAGCGCGAATAGACATGAGCCAAAGGAGATCGTGAAATATGCGTTTGCAAGGAAGAGTTGCGCTTATTACCGGCGGCAGTCGCGGGATCGGACGAGCAGTCGCGTTGGCTTTTGCTCACCAAGGCGCCCGCGTCGCCATCGTTGGCGTGAGCGACGAAGACGCCCTTTCCCGTGTCGCTCACGAGATCACGACTTTAGGCAATGAGGCGCTGCCAATCCGTGCCGACGTCGCGCATCGAGCGGAGGTTGAGCGACTTGGACAACAAGTCCTCACGCACTGGGGGCGGATCGACATCCTTGTCAACAACGCGGGTATTATTCACCCCAGTAAACTCGAAGAGATTAGTGAGACGCAGTGGCAGCAGACAATGGCGGTTCATCTCACTGGAACCTTTCATTGCACCCAAGCAGTCATTGCGCCCATGAAGAAGCAAGGGGGCGGGAAAATTATTAATGTGATCGCTCCTTCAGCGTTGCGTGGTTCGTTTGGCGTGGCCGATTACGCCGCCGCAAAGGGTGGGATTATTGCGCTCACCCGTAACGCCGCCAGCGAACTCAAGTCGTACAACATCCAGGTGAACTGCATTTCTCCGGTCGCGGAAACACGCATGACCGACTCGTTGTTCGCGTTTCGGCGCCAACACCTGGGCGAATCGGCAGCTACCTTTGGTCAGGCTCAAGTTGCTTCTCCTGAAGCAGTCGCTCCGGCGTTCGTTTTTTTTGCCTGCGCGGATTCAGACTATATCACCGGACAAGTGTTAGCTGTCGATGGCGGACTCACGGCATGAGACAAACTCACGAGCAGACCACTACAAACTCTCCCAAAGCTTGGATAAATGAATGGGTGAGATTTACTTATCAATGAGAGAACCAAGGTAAAAAAATAGAGCTGCAATCCTAACAACATTT
>JBFWZL010000163.1:0-11930 GCA_050185455.1 Binatia bacterium
CTCATTTCCCAGCTGGTCCCTGGTGAAGAAGTCGTCATCACGGATAATCAGCAGCCTGTGGCTCGGCTCTTGCTCGTGAAGCCCAAAGCGCTACGTAAACTCGGCACGATGCGCGGATAGGTCAAGTACATCGCCCCTGATTTTGACGCGCCGCTCGATGACTTTAAGGAGTATATGGAGTGAAGCTGCTGCTCGACACGCATACACTGATCTGGGCTGTCGACGATCCGGCCCAGCTTGGTGCTCAGGCGGTTGCCGAACTGCAAGACCCAACGAATGAACTGTTGTTGAGCGCCGGTTCCATCTGGGAGTTAGCAATCAAAGTGGGATCAAAAAAGTTGGAGTTGTCCACGCCGTACCGCCAGTGGATATTGCAGGCCATCTCGGACCTCGGTCTCACAATTCTCCCAATCTCGGTAGACTACGCTAATGTGCAAACGGAACTCCCTTTCCATCACAAAGACCCCTTCGACCGCTTTTTGGTTGCGCAGTCATTGTACGAACAGATTCCTATCGTGAGCGTCGATCCACAGCTTGACGCCTATGGAGTCACGCGCATCTGGTAGTAATTCCATGAGTGATCTCAAGCAAGTCACCGACGCGCTCGACCGCATCGTTCACGAGGAGGGACACCGGATCGTCTTCTGGAACGATCCCGAGCGTGAATTCCTTGACTTTATTGATGCCAATGCGTCTCTCCAGCTTGGTGATGCCTCGGTGCAGATCATCCGACTCGATAAAGCCAGCTCCCTGGCCGTGAAACTTCGCCTCGAACGTGAAGACCTCATAGGCCGATACTTGCTCTACTCTCCAACGGAAGAACCTGACTACGAGAACGATTGGCTGCTTGATATTCGTCTGTACAGTCGCAATTTTCGCGCGGACCGCGCTTCGATCCTTCTTGACGAGTTGGGGCTAGCTAACCATCATGTGCGTCAACACCTTTCCGACCGACGCAAGTTTTTCGACAATAAAGAACGGCTCCAGAAGCTGAAACCTCTCGTTACCGCTGATGACACCGCTGTTGATCTTGACCGCAAGATGATCGCCGTCACGGTCAAGGCGGACCAACCTGAATTGTTCGCTATCGTTCGTACGCTCTTTCACCCCTATGCCGCGACAGGGGAGGAGATCGATCTCGATACCCCGCTGCCACTCTGGGAGCAACTGGAGAAATTCGATCTTACGGAACCGTTGTGGCGGATGATCGCCGCGTCCTTCGGATATCTCGATGACGATCCGACGTTGCAGAAATTGCTCATTCGTCTGCTCGTGACGGATTATGTTCACCATCTCCCAGCCGAAGCCCCGAACGCATTGCAACACCTTGTGCTGCCGCGAAGCGGGCAAGCAAACGCCGTCGTGTGTTTGGCGCAATGGCGCGACAGTAACAGCAAGGGAAGCAGCTACGACCGCTTATCAGCACAGATTGCGCCACTCATTAAACTAGATGACCTGCTCCACGGGGTGGAACTCCACAACTTGCTCAATGTCATGACGTTCCAAGCCGTTGAACAGACGATTGCCAGTCAACTTCGAGACCTGGTGCAAGATACGGCGGAGACGATCAACGCTGAAGAGGTGCGTGCGATTGCCTCCCGTCGCCAGGCGGGACATTGGGCTTCGCTGACCGTCTCCGGGGCTCCTGAGATACCGCGTCGTGCGTTTTCCTCGGTCTATGATGCGATAGTCGCCGCCGCCGACTTCTTTGCCTTGCGTAATCAACATCGACTTGGCTTCGACTGCACGGATGCCCTGGCGCTGTACCGCGCGTATGAAGCGGACCTGTACCGCTTCGACCAGTTGTACCGGCATTTTTGTGAAGCCGCTGATCACGCCGAAGCACAAGGGTGGAGCGTTCTGAAGTCGCTCCGTGAATCCATCGAGACGTGTTACACGAACTGGTACATCCCGCAATTAGCGCTGGCATGGGGAAAATTTATTGATCCCAAGGGGACTACAGCGCTCCTCAACAGCTGGCAACTTGAATCCATTCCCAATCAATACCGTTTCTATGAGCGCTATGTGCGTCCCCGCCTTGAAGAGGCCGAGAACCGTCGCACCTACGTTGTCATTAGTGACGCCTTCCGGTATGAAGCCGCGCAGGAACTCACACAAGAACTCAACGGCAAGTATCGCTTCGAAGCTGCGTTGATGTCACAGCTCGGGGTCCTCCCATCATATACACCTCTGGGCATGGCGAGTTTGCTTCCTCACTCTACACTGGCCTACAAGAACAATGGCGACATTCTTGTCGATGGCAAGCCAACTGCTTCCTTAGAACAGCGCAACGACATCATACAATCAGTAAATGGAAAAGCGTGTCGAGCCTCCGAGTTGCTGGCCATGAAAAAGGAAGAAGGGCGAGAGTTCGTTAGCGGGAAGCGCGTTGTCTATGTCTATCACAACACTGTAGATGCAACGGGCGAAGCGACTGAAGACAAGACCTTCGACGGGGTGCGGAGCGCCATTGATGAACTGGCGGCGTTGGTGAGTTACATCATCAATACCCTGAACGGGAACCATGTAGTGATTACTGCTGATCACGGATTTCTCTTCAGCGAGACCGCTCCCGGTGAGCAAGACAAGAGCAAGCTGGAAGAGAAACCAGAGGGAACAGTCGTTGCCAAGAAACGGTATCTGATCGGTCAACAGCTTTTTGACCATGAACTCGTCTGGCGCGGCCACACCAAAACTACGGCTGAGGCAGAAGGAGCGATGGAGTTTTGGATCCCCAGAGCAGCAAATCGGTTCCATTTTGTTGGCGGGGCGCGCTTTGTCCATGGCGGGGCTATGCTGCAAGAGGTCGTCGTGCCAGTGATTACCGTCAGGCATAAGAAAGATAAAGGCGTACGTGGTGAGACGAAAGTGAAACCGGTAACCGTGCATATTCTTGGCGGCAACCACCGCATCACTACCAATCGGCACCGTTTTGAACTGATTCAAGTAGAACCGGTCAGTGAACGGGTGAAGCCGATCACGCTGAGAGTCGCGGTGTACGAAGGGGAAGAGCCCGTCACCAACACTGAGACCGTGACTTTCGAGAGCGCCTCGGACAAGATGGATGATCGTCGGCAATGGGTTTCCTTGGTGCTCCAAGACCGAACCTACGACAAGAAAATTGCATATCGGCTCGTTCTGCGCGATGTGGACACCGGCATCGAACAACAGAGCGTACCGGTGATTATCGATAGGGCATTCCGTGATGACTTCTGAAACCACCGCCGTCAACGTGATAGATACGAGTCTGGATGACTTGCTGAACCGCCACTTTGCCGGTCGGGTGGTCCGCAAAGATCTCACGAAACTGGTCAAAGAAGGCGCGAACGTGCCAGTGTACGTCTTGGAGTATCTCCTAGGCTCGTACTGTGCGTCGAATGATGAGGAAATCATTCGCGACGGCTTGGCTACCGTGAAACGAATACTTGCCGAAAACTATGTTCGTCCCGACGAAGCCGAGAAGGTCAAATCCACGATCCGTGAGCGGGGTAGTCTCAAGATCATTGACAAAGTGACCGTGGCGCTCAATGAGAAGCGCGACGTCTATGAAGCGCTGCTCGCGAACTTGGGTGTTAAAGGCGTCGAGGTTGGTAGCAGCACGGTAAAGCAGTATGAGAAACTGCTGGTCGGCGGTATCTGGTGCATCGTCACGTTGGAATACTTCTTTGAAGAAGGCCAGAAGGGATCGCCTTTCATCTTACGTGATCTGAAACCTATCCAGATGCCTAACCTGGACTTGGACGAGCTGTTTACCGGACGACGCGCGTTTACCGAGGATCAATGGATTGATGTCCTGTTACGGTCCACCGGCATGGAGCCGACGAATTTTCCCGAGCGAGTCAAATGGCACTTGCTCGCCCGCATGATTCCCCTGGTGGAGAACAATTATAACGTCTGTGAACTCGGACCACGCGGCACAGGGAAGAGCCACATTTACAAAGAGATCAGTCCGAACAGCATCTTGATCTCTGGCGGCCAGACGACCGTGGCAAATCTCTTCTATAACATGGCGCGACGTACGGTTGGTTTGGTGGGTCTCTGGGACGTTGTGGCCTTTGATGAAGTGGCGGGAATTTCGTTCAAGGACAAAGACGGCGTACAGATCATGAAAGACTACATGGCGTCTGGCTCCTTTGCCCGGGGCCGTGACGCCATCAACGCCTACGCCTCCATGGTCTTCGTCGGCAACATTAACCAGCCGGTGGATACCCTGGTGAAAACTAGTCACTTGTTCGCGCCGTTCCCAGAAACCATGATCGACTCCGCCTTCTTCGATCGTTTCCATGCATACATTCCCGGCTGGGAAATTCCCAAGATGCGACCAGAGTTCTTCACCAATCAGTATGGTCTGATTGTGGACTATCTCGCCGAATGGATGCGAGAGATGCGCAAGCGTAATTTCGGCGATGCCATCAACAAATCCTTCAAGCTGGGCCGGGACTTGAACCAACGCGACACCATTGCCGTGAAACGGACCGTATCTGGTCTGTTAAAACTGCTCTACCCACATGAGGAATACCCCAAAGACGCCGTCCGTCGCTGTCTGGAGTACGCTCTGGAGGCGCGACGCCGCGTCAAAGAACAGCTCAAGAAGATCGGCGGCATGGAGTTCTTCGACGTACACTTCAGCTATCTTGACCAGGAAAGCCTGGAAGAGAAGTTCATCAGCGTACCTGAACAGGGTGGAGGGTCGCTCATTCCTGATGGTCCGCTTAATCCAGGCGTCATGCACACCGTCGCTACCGGCAGCGAAGGACATATTGGCCTGTACCGGCTCGAAACTCAAGTCACTGCGGGCAACGGTTCTCTCAGAACATCCGGCCTCGGCCTAAACACAGCGGCAAGAGAGTCGATCAAAGTCGGTTTCGACTACTTCCGCGCCAACGCCTCCCGCATCAGTGCCTCGATCAAAGCTGCAGACCATGACTACCATTTGCATGTGGTTGAAATGCACAACACTGGACCGACGACAGCGCTAACGCTCTCCTCGTTCGTTGCCCTTTGTTCCGGAGTTCTCGGAAAGCCCATCCAGCAGCAGATGGTGGTGCTCGGCAGTATGAGCCTCGGGGGCAGTATCATTCCCGTGGAAAACCTGGCCGAGTCACTGCAAGTCGCATTCGACTCAGGCGCCAAACGTATTCTGCTACCCATGGCGAGTGTGAGTGATATTCCAACCATTCCGGGAGAACTGTTTGCAAAGTTCCAGACCAGCTTTTACGCTGATCCTACCGACGCCGTGTTTAAGGCGTTGGGAGTGCACTGAAACCGTAAGTAGAGAAAAAGAAAAACCCTCTCCGGTGGAGACGAACCGGGCTAGTGTCCGACATGGTAGGGAGAACGCATAGTCATAGTCAGAAAGAAGGGAGAACTGACAATGAACAGAACCTCTGTCTCTTCCAGTAATCTAAAATCCGTTGGGTACGACCCCAGCACACGGACACTCGAAATCGAGTTTCTTGATGGAGGCTTGTATCAGTATTCGGGAGTACCTCAGCCTGTCTACGCTGGCCTGATGTCTGCATCGTCTCATGGTTCGTACTTTGATGCTTATGTGAAAAAAGCTGGCTATCCCTACAGGAAGATTCGTTGAGGGCAGTGTCAACGAGATCACTCAATAGTAGTGCATTGGAGCCCCGCCTCTTCGACCGTTCGGTAATCTATCCGCTTTTGGAGGGATAATGCGGATTAAATCTGTGAGAATTAAAAACTTTCGAGTATTTTGCGACGAGACAATCCACTTTGATCCGTACACCTGTCTCGTTGGGGCGAATGGTGCTGGGAAGTCAACCATTTTGACTGCTCTCAATCTGTTTTTTCGAGAAACGGCAGAGACAGCTACGAATCTTCTCGAGCTTCAACGCGAAGATTTTCACGGTGGGAATACTGATCAACCAGTCGAGATCACAATTACATTTACAGACCTCCCGGAGCAGGCTCAGGAAGAGTTTGCCGACTATTACAGACAAAATGAACTCATCGTTTCGGCTGTGGCTACCTTTGATACTCGATCGGAACGCGCCTCAGTGAAACAATTCGGTCAACGGAGGGGTATGGCAAAGTTTCGACCCTTCTTTGAAAGAGAAAAGGTGAGAGGATCCGTTGCTGATCTCAAAGAAATATACACTACCCTTCGTTCCGAATTTACTGACCTTCCCGAAGTAAATACAAAAACAAAAATGATCGAAGCCCTTCGCTCGTATGAAGAAGGGCATCCACAACTAGCCGAGTTGATTCCGAGTGAGGACCAATTCTATGGCTTCACTAAAGGCGTGAGTCGACTTGCTCGCTATCTCCAATGGATCTTTGTTCCTGCAGTGAAAGATGTTTCAACCGAACAGTTAGAGGCAAAGGATACGGCATTAGGGCGGCTTCTGTCCCGCACTGTCCGATCCCGCGTGAGTTTTGATGAACGACTTCAAGCGATACGAGACACTACGCAGGCGCAATATGAGCAGATGCTCTCTGAACATCAAGGCGCCTTGAATGAATTATCCACGTCGCTGGGAGCACGTTTGGCGGAATGGGCTCATCCAGAAGCGCATTTGACGATTGAGTGGCAGCAAGACGCCCAGAAATCTGTCCGACTGGAAGAGCCGTTTGCTCAAATCGTTGTCAGAGAAGGGGCTTTCTCAGGAAATCTAGCGCGATTTGGGCACGGACTCCAGCGCGCATATCTGTTGGCGCTTCTTCAAGAGCTGTCAACTAGCGAAAATGAAGAGCAGCCGACTCTTGTCCTAGCCATTGAGGAGCCGGAACTGTATCAACACCCGCCACAGTGCCAACACTTGGCCACGATCTTGCGCGACCTTGCAAAGCAAAACGCACAGGTGCTGGTGGCGACACATAGCCCCTACTTTGTATCTGGTCTTGTTTTTGAGCACGTACGCATGGTTCGCAAAGACTTGCGTCGTTCTCGTGCTTCCGTGTCCCAGATGGCGGTCGCAGAGCTTGGAAAGAAACTGACTGAAGCGCTCGAAGGATCTCCGCCAAAAAGTGAAGATGGTGTTCTTGCGAAAATCCACCAAGCCTTACAACCTAGTTTGGGAGAAATTTTCTTTTCTCCATTTCTTGTTCTTACGGAAGGTCGTGAGGATATTGCCTATATGGTCACGTACTTCACGCTTATGGGATGTTCAGATTCGCTACGCAGAGTTGGATGCCACTTCGTCTCCACTGAAGGAAAAGGCAAACTACTAGTTCCTCTAGCGATCACTAGACACTTAGACATCCCAGCTTTTGTGGTGTTCGATTCGGATGGTCTCCGTCCGGATCGAAATGGAAGTCGCGAAATGCATAGGAAGGATAATACCGCTATTTTGCGTATAGCTGGTATTAGTAGCCCAGACCCTTTTCCAACGGACAACTTCTGGTTCGATAACGGTGCAATGTGGAGGTCCGAAATCGGTGAGGTAGTGGCAGGAGAGTTAGGGGATCCTTGGAAACAGATCAAAGAGCAAGTGGAAGTGAAATATGGTCATGTTGGCAATTTGGAGAAGAATCCTCTCTTTATTTCAGAAGCCCTGCACCTAGCCTGGGAGCAAGGACACCGATCCTCAGCACTCCATCGGCTTGGCGAGGAGATTTTGAGATTCTGTCAATTGTCACGATAAGTATAAGCTCACGATGCTGTTTTACCTACGACAAAAAGGAAGTAGGTCGTGAATTATCCCGAAATTACCAGGTTAATAGGAAGACGTTTCCATCGCTTAGAATGGTCCTGCTCCACCCCTGCGTACGTTCCACGACAATGTACGAGTTAGCCTCTGCAGCTAAAGCCTTAAGGTTGAAACCTATTTGTAGAAGATTCTGCTAGGTAGCACTGAAGAGTAACTGTTGCGACTAGACTTTCATCTGCTAAATATTCAGGTTGTTAAAATCTTTTAGAGATAGGAACTACGCTAGGAATGATGTGCAGAGCTGAGAGATTTGGCGTAGTGCTACTTGTTGGGGGCGAAGATGAAAACACCACCGACCGTACTCACCAAGTCTGATTTACAATCGTTTCTCCAATGCCCGCGAAAATTATGGCTGGAGCACCATGAACCCCACCTCTTACCGGAAGACGATCCGGTTTTTTATCGACGAGCAACCGACGGCGTTATCGTAGGTGAGAAAGCGCGAGAACTCATAGACGGTGTGTACGTCGGGCTGTCAAAAGAAGAAGACAAAACGACGGCGGCCGCACGGGCAAAAAGTATCCTTCATCAAGAACCTCGAAAACCTGCTGTCGAGGTACCTATGCTACACGGCGGGCTCTATGTCGAGGCGGACGCGCTTGTGCCCGACGGTAACGGGTATGTGCTTCGGGAAACAAAAGCTTCTTCTTTCCCTCTAAAAAGTGACAAAGTGACGCCCGATAAGCCAAAGGAACACCATCTCAACGATGCAGCGATTCAGGCGTGGGTGATGGAGGGGACGGGACTCTCTCTTTCTCGCGTTGAATTGAATCTTCTTAATAACCAGTGGCGGTATCCTGGCAACGGAGCATACGCTGACCTGTTCCGACAGTATGATGTCACTGCTGAAGTACTCCAGCGCAAGAACGACGTGCCGACATGGCTCACACAAGCACAGGCCATTCTTTCCGCAGATATGCCGCAAGTGGTGACGGGAAAGCATTGCTCTGATCCATACGCGTGCCCATTTCAGGGACACTGTCAAACACTGGATCCGCCTAGCCCGGCGCACCCTATTGAACTCCTGCCGGATGTTGCTGGGAAAGGTTTGGCAAAGAAACTACGAGAAACAAAGGGTTATACATCTATTCTTGATCCGCAGCCTGGAGAATTGACCGGCAAACAGGCCGATCTTTTCCGCCGCATTCAGAGTGCCCATCGCACGGGCAAGGCGATTCTCGAACCTGGAAGTGATGCGCTGCTGAAATCATTACCCTATCCACGGTACTACTTTGACTTTGAAGGCATTGATCTACCCGTGCCCCGGTGGAAGGGGGTACGACCGTATGAGCAAATTCCTTTTCAGTGGTCGTGCCATATTGAACACTCACCCGGAGTGTTCGAGCATGCCGAGTTCTTAGATTTAACAGGAAACGATCCTTCGCTCGGTTGTATTGAACGCATGCGAGAGGTTATCCCTTCAGACGGCGATGGCCCTATTTTTGTGTATTACCAGGTGTATGAGAAATTACGGCTTGAAGAGTTAGGCATTCGGCACCCTGAACACAATGATATGATGCAAGCGTATGTTGCTCGTCTCTTCGACCTCCATCCCATCGTGAAGCAGCACTTTTATCATCCCCATATGCATGGGTCCTTTTCCATTAAGCATGTTCTACCGGTTATTGCCTCAGACCTTGATTATGGGGAGCTTGAGGAGGTACGGGAGGGCGTCGGCGCACAGGTGGCGTATCTGTACGCGACGCTAGACCCGAACACGACCGAGGAGCGAAAAGCGAGCTTGGAAGCACAGCTGAGCAAATACTGTCGACTAGACACATGGGCTATGGTCGAGGTGGCGTACTTCCTCGCCCGCGCTGGACGACCTGTGCGGCCTGATGGGATGTAGGTGGTAACGAAAAAGGGCGATTCGGCGAGCATCAAAAGGATCCGATCTCTCATTGGTCCAGGCATTTTTGAGGGACTCGCCACTGGTGAGCAACAGACCGCATAGCCGCGTCTGCCTGTTTACTCGTCACGGCACACGAGCGGGCAGGGATTTCAGTTCGTGCTTGGCTTCTTGCACCAACGCAGGCGAATCCTCGGGTGATGTATCTCTTGAAGGGAAAGTTGGATGGCTGCGGCAACATGAGCGCCAACTTAACTGGGTGACGTGTATACGGCCAGCGCTTGAAAACGTCTTGCCGTTAGTCGCCTGGGAAAAAGAAGTCCTGGGACATTATGAAGAACTCTGGCAAACCCTGAACAAGTATGTCCACCCCTCTGTAGATCTGGTCTCCAGGATGGTTGGGGAGTCTGCTCTGATGGTCACGGATGGCGTTGATGAAACCTGGGCAACAGAAATACTCCAGGATGCGACGGAGGTTTTTGATCTGATCTGGTTGGCCAAGATATCGCAGTTTCCCAGGTGTGCACGATTGCTTGCTCAGCAGGAATATGGACTATCCTGCCCGCTTACACAATCGGTACTGAAAAGAATGTGGTCTGCCGACTGAGCACGGTTTTTTGTTAGGAGGAACAGCTAGCGACAACAGGTTACCGCTGTCATTCTTTCTGCATTGTCTAGAAGGCGCTACCTGGGGCCGAGCTGGCTTATAATGTTCCGAATCTCCTTGCAGACAGGAGCGATATTGGCAGGTAAGCCTCGACCTGAGGCTGGTTCATATTCCAAGGGCGTGAGCCCCAAGAGATCCGATGGGATTTTTGTAACGAGCCGTTTTGGTTTCACGATAAGCGTTCGGAGCCGTCCCAGTACCCCCATGAAGAGTCCAAGCTCAAAGACGACGTTATCCCGGGGCGCTGACGTTTTTATCCGCCGACTAATCACCGTGTCATCTTGTCCGAGCACGAGAATGGCGAAATCTGCCCCCTTTACTTGAGCAAGAAGATCCTCGACCGCAAAACTCGATGCGCGAAACACGCCATCAGTCCACAGTGTCACTGACATGGTATTGCATGGGAGAGCTTTTTTGAGTTTCTGCGCCACCGCGAGGCTTTCCGAGGAGGAGCCGATGAAGACCGATGGTTTCGCATTGGGAGGTGAGTGAAATTTCTCCCGCTCTCGTAATCGCGTGGCGAGCTCCATTGCAAGACATCGCCACAGCTTTGGAAATTTCTCAGCGATAGGGGTAAATTGTGGTTCGCTCACTTGCGCAACGACGGTCTCCGTCGTCACCTTGACCGTGGCGCTTCGCGGCGCTGTCGGGTCAATGAGCGCCATTTCACCGACGTGACAGCCGGTGGTTCGCGTAGAAACCAATCGACCATTGACGAAGACCTCCACTTTTCCAGAGAGGATGAAATAGAGGTCACTATCACTCCTATGCTGCGAAATGAGTTCGCTCCTTGCCTCGAGTTTGCGAAGCGAGACCACTTTGGCCAGTGCTCGGGCAACTGCGTCATCATCTTGCACGAGACGCTGTACGCGCAACGCAGCGATCAAACGACGTTGGCCTTCTCCCCCGTATAGCGATTATGATATTGGTTGACCATGACCGCGCAACGCAGCGATCAAACGACGTTGGCCTTCTCCTCCCTCGAACCGCTCAATCACCTTTTAGCCCTTCCATGGTGGAGTTATATAAAATAACTTTTAAAATAAATATTGACTTATTATGTTATAAATTCTAACATAATAAGCGATAAGAAAACAACGGTGGCAGTGGTGAATGCACGTTTGTTCTGGTTCTGCTGTACGTAGCTGCTACGCCAGAATTTAAAGAAGAGAAAATCAGCGAAATTATAGAATTTTCAAAGACTTAGGATAGGAGAAACACGCAATGTCTTGGGACGAACAACGAGCGAGAGAACGGGTCGTGCAGCATGACTTCGGCGATTTTGATGTGACTGTCTCTGATCTGTCACGCGAGATGGACTTCCACAATCTTGGGACAAAGGACGTTCGCCGTGTATCCGGGGCCCACCTCTACGCAGACGTCCCGAATTTTCACGCGGCGGTAGCTGATGCGAAGGGCGACAGCCTTAAACTGAAAAAACTCTTGCGTGCGGCGAGTGTGCTCCGTCGCGCACAGGCTGACCTCATGAAAGCACCCGAAGCCCAATCCATTCAACTCCAAGGGGCGCGTCTGCATTGCTTGGTCTATAAACCCTATAGGGATGAAGCCACACGGGCCACGCAAGTTGTCCTCCTTTCCATTAGCTTAAATTCCTACCTCTATGACGTGTTTAACCACGTCTTTCAGGAGGTGCGAGATTTTGAGGGAGCGGTTGGGGTTGCCGCCGGAAAAAGTCTGGTCGCGAACATAGGTTTTCACGGGGAGCGAGAACTGCTCA
>JBFWZL010000164.1:0-11882 GCA_050185455.1 Binatia bacterium
CACCGCCAACGAGGAACACACCTCAACCACCGCGGAGCTGCAATCGACCAACGAAGAATTACAAAGCGCCAACGAGGAGTTAGAGACCGCCAAGGAAGAGCTGCAATCCCTCAACGAAGAACTGCAGACGGTGAATAGCGAGCTGCAGAGTAAGATGGAACAGGTCTCGCAAGTGAACGATGACATGCAGAATCTGCTCAACAGCATGGACATCGCCACGTTGTTCCTCGACAATGAGTTACGCATTAAACGTTTTACGCCGCAGATCAAGCAGGTGTTTAAGGTGATTCCCACCGATGTGGGGCGGCCGATTGGAGATATTGTATCTACCCTGCGGTACGAGCAACTGGAGACTGACGCCCGGGAGGTGCTGCGCACGCTCATCTTCAAGGAATTGGAGGTCACCACCCAAGAGGGCGCGTGGTACGCGATCCGCATGCTCCCCTATCGCACCAGCGATAACGTGATCGACGGACTCGTTCTTACCTTCATCGATATTACCGGGCAAAAGCAGACCGAGCAGACGCGCCGCACGGACGCCAGGCAATACGTCGAGTATATTGCCGATATACTGCGCGAAGCGTTGGTGGTGCTCGACGCCGACTTGCGAGTGGTTTCGGCCAATCGCGTCTTTGCTCGCACGTTTCAACTTTCTCAGGACGAGGTCGTGGGTCAACGTCTCTTTGAGCTGAATGGGGGAGGGTGGAATAGTCCACGGTTGCGCCAACTGCTGGAAAAAGTGTTAACGCGAAAGACGACCGTGGAGGATTGTGAGATTGAACTCACGCTCCCCAGCATGGGCAGGAAGGTTCTGGCGCTCAACGCACGCAGAATTGAGCAGACGAGCGAGTTGCCCATGCTCATTTTGCTGGCGATAGAGGAGCAGAGATGACGGTGAGTGAAGCGAGAAACGGTGAGAGTGTCGCCGCGGAACAAGGACGTAATCTTCGGCAGCGGGCCGAGGAGCAGCTACGAATTACTGAAAGCGACATACGGCGCATGTCCACGGTGGAGGTGCGCCGGCTGGTATACGAGTTGCAAGTCACCCAAGTTGACCTGCAACTGCAAAACGAAGAACTCCAGCAAGCATACGCGGAACTAGCAGCGGCGCGTGACCGTTATAGCGACCTCTATGATTTTGCCCCGGTCGGGTATCTGACTCTGAGACCCGAAGGCGTCATCTTGGAAGCAAACCTCACGGCAGCTCGGTTACTGGGAACGGACCGGGCGCACCTGATTGGCTCTTTGCTGTTCCGGTTCCTGAAGATGGAGGCGCGCGACACGTTCGCTTGCTACCTCAGCCAACTGAAGGCCGCGAGCAACATCTGCACCTGCGACGTCGCCGTGTCCCAAGCCGACGGATCACGGCTCTGGCTTCAGTTGGAAAGCGTTGCCGTGCGCGATGAACGAGGCGTCACGACCCAATACCGCACGGTTTTAAGCAACATCACGGCTCGCAAAGAGGCGGAACAGCTGCAGCGGCAATTGTCGCGCCAACTCCTGGCCGTGCAGGAACACGAGCGGCGACATCTGGCGCGTGAACTGCACGACGAGGTGATGCAAACCCTCACCGCTCTACAGATGAACTTGGATCTCTTAGCCAATGATTCGCTGGCGATCCCCGACCCCTTGCTCACGAGCATGGCTTTGGTAGATGATCTGGTGGATCAGGTCCGCACTCTGTCGCTGGAATTGCGCCCCACGATACTTGACGAACTGGGGTTGGCGGCGGCGCTGGAGTGGTATTGCCGACAGCAGATTCCGCGGCTCGGTCTGCAGGTCCACTACACGTGCGCGTTCGTGTTACCCCGTCCGAGCCCTGCGGTCGAAACGGCATGTTTTCGTGTCGTCCAAGAAGCCGTGACCAACGTAGCTAAGCACGCCCACACTGACACTGTTTGGATTGACCTCCAGAATGAAAACGACAACCTCCATCTCGTCATACGGGATCAGGGGATAGGATTCGATGTCCGGACCAGTCGCCTGTGCGCCGCACAAACCGTAGGGGTAGGTCTGCAAGGGATGGACGAACGTGTGCGGCTGATTGATGGGCGGCTCGACATCCGCTCGGCCCTGGGACACGGGACCGAGATTCACATGTGGGCGCCGCTCGACCCTTCGGCGCCTCAATGACATTAAGATAAGGAGCGGGCGCGTGCTTCGACTTCGCCGCTTACGCGGCTACGCTCAGCATGAGCAGAAATTGTTCAACGTTTTCACCCTTCCTCCGCTCGCCCTGAGCGGAGCGGAGTCGAAGGGTATAAATATCGCTAACTTAATGCCATTACTCTGTGCCTGTGTGTGGCGACAATTCCGCTGGGGAGGGTTACCATGCCGCCGATCCGCGTGTTAGTGGTGGATGATCACGCCGTCGTGCGCGCAGGGATTCGCGCGCTCCTGGAACAGATGGCTGATGTCCAGGTCGTCGACGAAGCCGCGAATGGCCGAGAAGCGCTGCAGTTTCTCAAGACTCGCTCATCCGAGGTGGACGTGGTGCTGCTGGATGTATCGATGGCGGAGTTAGATGGAGTGGCCACGACCGGCTATATCACACAAGACTATCCGCACATCCGAGTGCTGATTCTCTCGATGCATACGACTGCGGCTTATGTCCTACCCGCCGTACGTGCGGGCGTTGCAGGTTATGTGCCCAAGTCTGCTACCCGCGCTGAACTGGAGCAGGCGCTCAGGGCAGTGGTGCATGGCGAGACCTATCTGAGTCCAGCAGTCGCTGGATACGTAGCCAACGGTTATCGTCAGTCACAAAACAAAGGATCAGAAAACGACAAAATCGCTACTACCCCAGATTTGCTCCGTCCGCACGAGCGCGAACTGTTGCAGCTCATTGCGGACGGACGTTCCACCAAAGAGATTGCCGCCCGGCTCCACGTCTCTCCCAAAGCCGTGGAGTCTCGCCGGGTGCGATTGATGGACCGCCTCGACATTCACGATGTCGCGGGGTTAGTGCGCTACGCCATACGGATGGGGATCCTACCGCCGGAGGAATGATCCCGTCACTTTTGCTGAACACAATTGATGTCATGGCGAGGAGCGCCAGCGACAAAGCAATGACATTGCCCAACTTTCCACACAAGTGGATGATGTTGCCAGAGAAACGAAGAATTTCCTTTCCTCTTCTGCAGGATTTCCTTCGTCTTTCTTAGTCATTTCCTTCAGCGAAATTCAGGAATTTCTCCGTTTCATCCTTGGTGCTGTTCGTTGTACAACCTTAAGGAGCGTCAGAGGTAAGGGGAAACAATTATGCAATCGGTCCGCGTACTTCTAGTCGCGTACAACCCGGCGTTTTCGCATGCGGTGACAGAGTTGCTGAGCTATGATGATCGCGTTGCCGAGGTCTCGGCAGTACAGACGGCGCACGCGGCGCTTGGACAGATGCAAACCTGGCAGCCCGACGTGGTGCTGTTGGACCTATGGTTGCCGGACATGAACTGGTTGGAAGCGACGCGTCGGCTGAAAGCTCGACCTCATGCGCCGCAGGTCGTGCTGATGACGATGGACTTCGTGAACGCGTACCGGGACGCCGCGGTAGCAGTTCAGCTAGACGGGGTGCTCGATAAGACCAACTTTGCTGAAGAGTTTGGGGCATTCCTGAGCGCGCTGCTAGAAGAGGGTGGCCCCAATGCCATTAAGTTAGGGAAGGGGATGTCATGGCGAAAAGCGCCAGCGACGAAGCAATCTCTATTCTAGGAGACAAGGATTGCTTCCCGCCTATGAGTCGCTGGCAATGGCAGAACGGTTCACTAAATGCCATTTTCGCTCTCGCAGCATGAGTCAGCATCGTACGAAGAAAAACGTTATGAGTACAGAACTTAGTGGTCAACTTGTTGGACAACTGGCGGCGGCGTTCGACGAACATAAAGTGGCGCAACAAACCACGGACCTGAGGCAGACAAATGAGAGCTTGCATGAGAACCAGGCCTGGCTTCAGGGTCTAATCAACACGACGCAAGACGCCCTCGTTACCATTGATCGTCAAGGACTCCTCGTACGCTTCAACCCGGCCGCGGAGAAGATCTTCGGCTATACTGAGGCGGAAGTCGTGGGTCAAAAGGTGCAGCTCCTGATGCCGGAGCTCTATGCGAACGCACCTGACAGCTACGTTGCGCGTTACGAACGCACGGGAGAGCGACGCGCCATTGGCTGTATTCGCGTGGTCGCGGCGCGGCGGAAGAGCGGCGAGGTGTTTCCTATTGAGCTGTCCGTGACCGAAGTCAAAGTGGAGGAAGAGGTGCGCTACGTCGCATTTCTTCGCGACGTCTCTGAAAAAGTCAAACTGCAAGAACAGATCATTGAGAAGGAACGATTGGCCGCGATCGGCGCCACAGCGGCAAAACTCGCGCATGAGATCGGTAATCCCCTTAATGGCATGTCCCTGGCGACCCAACTGTTAGAACTCCGGCTCGGAGAGCTTAAAGAAGATGAAACCCTGCGTGAGTCGGTCGGAGCGTTAAAAAGCCAAATTCTACGTCTCTCTCACCTTCTGCATGAATTCAGCGCCCTCTCGCGTCTCCAACGCGTGACGTTTCGTCTGACGAACCTGTGCGAGCTCGTGCAAGATGTCCTTGCTGCGGAGCTGCCTCTGTATATGCAACAAGGGATCGCAGTGGAACAGCGCTTTGCGTCCAATCTACCCATGCTCCAAGTAGACCAAGACAAGCTCAAGCAGGTCGTGCTGAATTTGTGTAAAAATGCGGCCGAAGCGATGCCGAATGGTGGAACCCTCACCGTGCGAGTCCATAATTCAGGAAAGCAGGTGCAGATGGAAGTAGCCGATACTGGCGCGGGTATTCCCGAGGACGTGAACATTTTTGAACCTTTCGTGACGACGAAAAAAGAAGGGACGGGCTTGGGGCTGCCCATTGTGCGGCAGCTCGTGGACGTGCATGGAGGCGCCCTTACCTACACTAGCGAGGTGGGCAAAGGCGCGACGTTCGTGGTGACGTTGCCGCTGACGCCACGCTGAGAGGTTCACCCCGTCAGTCCATCCACGCGACCTGGTATCCGGCCCTCAGCGCAATGCCATTAAGCTAGAGAACGCTTGTCATTGCGAGTCCCCCATAGCGCGGGCGCTAAGCGCAGAGGCAGAAACATCAGACGGCTCCCGGTTCGTCATTCCCGCGCAGGCGGGAATCCAGTCTTTTGTTCCTGGATTCCGGGTCTCGCGTGGCTCGCCCGGAATGACGACGCCACGAATGGCCGGTACGGGTCGAAGCTTTTGTTTCTGAGCAGGAGCCCTTCGACTCCGCTTCGCTTCATTGCCGAGGTGAGAGGCGGGCTATGCTTGCTGAACAGCCAGGAGTCTGAAACCATACTGAATCCAACGGCGATTCATGATGAGGAGACAGGATGTACGTCATCGAGCGGGATACTCTCGACGTTCTCTTTACCGCGCTACAACAACGGAACTTTCGACTGCTTGGTCCCACCGTGCGCGACGGAGCCATTACCTACGATGAGCTAGCGTCCACGGCGGATCTCCCTGCGGGTTGGACGGACACTCAGGACGGGGGGACTTACCGCCTCACTCGACGTGATGACTCTGCGTTGTTCGGTTATGCTGTGGGACCACGCTCATGGAAGCACTTTCTCCATCCGCCAACGCTGCGGTTATGGCAAGCCCGGCGCGAGGGGCAAGGTTTTCAGGTCTTGCCTGAGTCGCAAGAAACTCCTCGCTTCGCCTTCATCGGCGTCCGTTCTTGTGAACTACACGCCATCGCGATTCAAGATCGAGTTTTCCTGCACGGTCCTCACGTAGATCCTACTTACAAACTTCGCCGAGAGAGTATCTTTGTTGTCGCGATCAACTGTGGGCAGGCTGGGGGGACCTGTTTTTGCGTATCCATGCAAACCGGTCCCGAAGCGACCTTTGGCTTCGATTTGGCTCTCACCGAGGTTATGCAAGGAGAGCGGCATTATTTCCTGGTGGAGGCAGGCTCGGAGAAAGGGGCGGAGGTCTTACACGAGGTTCCTCACCGCGAAGCGCGCGCGGATGAGCAGCAAGCAGCGGGTGAAGTGATCGCGCGCACCTCCGCGCACATGGGGCGCAGTCTGGACACTGCTGATATAAAGCCGCTGTTGTACCGCAACTACGAGCATCCCCGATGGGACGAGGTGGCGAACCGATGTCTCACCTGCGGCAACTGCACTATGGTGTGTCCGACGTGTTTTTGTACGACGGTAGAGGACACGACCGACTTAACCGGGGAACACGCGGAACGCTGGCGCAAGTGGGACTCCTGCTTCACACTGGATTTCTCGTACCTGCACGGCGGGAGTGTGCGAGCGTCCGCCAAGTCTCGTTATCGTCAATGGTTGACGCATAAACTCGCCACATGGATCGATCAGTTTGGAACCTCCGGTTGTGTCGGGTGTGGACGGTGCATCACCTGGTGTCCGGTAGGGATCGATATCACGGAAGAAGTCCGCGCCATACGCGGTAGTGAGCACTCGCCTCACGCCGGAGGAGAGGAGCCGCATGATTCACACACTTGAGCCCATTTTAGCGGAACATCCGTTTTTCAAGGATCTCGATTCCCGCTACCTGCAATTGATCGTTGGGTGCGCGGCCAATGTCCGATTCGAGGCTGGTCGATTTATCTTTCATGAAGGGGACGACGCCAATCAGTTTTATCTCCTTCGTCATGGTTCCGTCAGTCTTGAAGTCTTTGTCCCTGAACGAGGGCCGCTTATCATCCAAACACTTGGTGAAGGAGACGTGCTCGGTTGGTCTTGGCTCTTTCCTCCTTACCGGTGGGTGTTTGATGCGCGTGCGGTCTCCCTCACGCGCGCTATTGCCTTGGATGGCGCCTGTCTGCGGAGAAAGTGCGAAGAAGATCACGAACTCGGTTACGAACTGTTGAAGCGTTTTGCCCAGATTATTATGGAACGGCTCCAAGCCACACGGTTGCAACTTCTGGATGTCTATGGCGCTCGTCCTTGAGGGAGAAGGCATGCTGATCGATCCGATGCAACCGCATCCGTATCGTATTCAGCGCGTGCGGAAGGAAACCGTCGATACCTTCACCTTTGACCTCGCGCCGGTCGATGGCGCTATCCCGCCCTTCATGCCAGGGCAATTCAATATGCTTTATCTCTTCGGTGTGGGGGAATCCGCCATTTCGATTAGCGGTTCACCGACACAAACCACGGTGATGGTTCATACGATTCGCGCCGTGGGCGTGGTGACGCGCGCTATGCGTCAATTGCGACGCGGAGATGTGATTGGTCTGCGCGGGCCGTTCGGCAACGCTTGGCCCGTGGAAGAGGCGAACGGGAATGACGTCGTGCTGATTGCCGGCGGCATCGGGTTAGCGCCATTACGTCCCGTGCTCCATCATATTTTTAGTAACCGCAAGCAGTATGGTCGGGTGGTGCTCCTGTATGGTGCGCGTACGCCGGACGATCTCCTTTATGTTCGTGAACTCGAACAGTGGCGAGGACGCTTCTCTATCGACGTGCAAGTGACGGTCGATAGCGCCGCTCACTCCTGGCCTGGCCACGTGGGCGTGGTGACGCGACTCGTCGCCAGAGCAACGTTTGATCCCGAAAACACGGTAGCCATGATGTGCGGCCCGGAGGTGATGATGCGTTTTTCAGTAGCGGAACTCCAACGGCGCGGCGTGGCCGCGGAAAACATTTTTGTGTCCACGGAACGCAACATGAAATGCGCCGTCGGCTTCTGTGGCCATTGCCAGCTTGGCCCGACCTTTATCTGCAAAGACGGTCCGGTGTTTCGCTACGACCGCATCCTGCCGTGGTTTGGCAAGCGGGAGATATGATATGCACGGAAGACGCAAACCAAAACTCGCCGTGTGGAAATTCGCCTCGTGTGACGGCTGTCAATTGAGCCTGCTTGATTGTGAGGATGACCTCCTGGCGGTGGCGGATCAGGTGGAGATTGCCTACTTTCTTGAGGCCTCACGCGCAACCGTGAAAGGTCCGTATGACCTTTCTCTGGTGGAAGGGTCGATCACCACGCCGCATGACGCCGAACGTATCCAGCGCGTGCGTCAGGTATCTAAATTTTTGGTGACAATCGGCGCTTGTGCGACTGCCGGCGGCATTCAGGCGTTACGCAATTTTACGAACGTCAAAGAGTTTATTTCCATTGTCTACGCCCAGCCGGAGTATATTGAGACTCTAGCTCAGTCGACGCCGATTGCGCAGCACGTTCGTGTTGACTTTGAATTACGAGGTTGCCCGATCAACAAACGACAGCTTCTTGAAGTGCTCAGCGCCTTCCTGCATGGGCGCAAGCCGAACACGCCGCCGCACAGTGTGTGCCTGGAGTGCAAACGTCGCGGCGCGGTCTGCGTGATGGTGGCGCACGGAACGCCGTGCCTCGGTCCTGTGACTCATGCGGGCTGCGGAGCGATTTGTCCAGCCTATCAGCGTGGCTGCTACGGCTGCTTCGGTCCCGTGGAAACGCCGAATACCGAGGCGCTTGGCGCCTGGTTGCGTCAGCTTGGCGTTGTAGACCAGGATCTTGTTCGCGCCTTTCGCGGGTTTAACGCCTACGCCGAACCGTTTCGTCGGGAAAGTGAACGACATGAGAAGCAAAACGATTAAGGTCGATTACCTGGCGCGTGTCGAGGGAGAAGGCGCGTTACAAGTGAAAATCAAAGGCAACACGGTCACGGAGGTGCAGTTACGAATCTTTGAGCCGCCGCGTTTCTTCGAAGGATTTTTGCGCGGTCGTCGCTTTACTGAAACGCCGGATATCACTGCTCGTATTTGCGGTATCTGCCCTGTCGCCTATCAGATGAGCGCCGTCCATGCGATGGAAAACGCCTGTGGGGTGGCGGTCGATGGTCCACTGCGTGCGTTGCGTCGTCTTCTCTATTGCGGCGAATGGATTGAAAGCCATACCCTCCATGTGTACCTGCTCCACGCGCCGGACTTTCTCGGCTACGAGAGCGCGATTCATTTGGCGAAAGATCATCCCGAGATTGTGCAGCGCGGCCTCCAATTGAAAAAAGCTGGAAACGAAATTTTGAGTCTCTTGGGTGGGAGAGAGGTCCATCCTATCAACGTCCGAGTCGGCGGCTTCTATCGCACGCCAACCCGAAAAGAACTGGCAACGTTGATAGAGCGCTTGCAATGGGCGCGCGACGCCGCCTTGGAGACGGTGCGCTGGGTCGCCGCTTTTCCATTTCCTGATTTCACTCAAGACTATGAATTTGTCGCGCTGCGCCATGCCGGCGAATATCCCTTCAACGCAGGGCGGTTGGTGTCGAATAAAGGATTGGATATCGAAGTGAGCGCGTATGACGAGCACTTCGTTGAGCAGCATGTTTCTTACACTAACGCGCTCCACTCCGTTCTGAAGGAGCGTGGCGCGTATTTCGTTGGCCCGTTGGCGCGCTACAATCTTAATTTTGACAAGCTTTCGCCCGTGGCCCAAGAAGCGGCGCGCGACGCCGGTCTGGGGCCGACGTGTCTCAATCCTTTTCAGAGCATCATCGTCCGGAGCGTCGAAATTCTCTACGCCTGCGATGAAGCGCTGCGCATCATTGGTACATATGAGGAGCCGGACCAGCCTGCGGTACAAGTTGATCCCCGGGCGGCCACAGGTTTTGCATGTACGGAGGCGCCCCGCGGGAGTCTCTACCACCGCTATCGCATCGACGAGCAAGGCGTGATTCTGGACGCGCAGATTGTTCCGCCCACCTCGCAGAATCAGAAGACTATCGAGAACGATTTGTTTGGCTTTGTTCCGCGCTATCTCGACTTGCCAAAGAACGAACTGACCTGGCGCTGTGAACAAGCGATCCGCAACTACGACCCGTGTATCTCCTGCGCCACGCATTTCCTGACCTTGAATCTTGAACGGGAATGACGCACATGACGCGTGGAGAAGCGAAGCTGGAGAAACCTTGCCTTGTGATCCTTGGCGTGGGGAATGAATATCGAGGCGACGATGCGGCCGGACTCATCGCTGTCCGGCGCTTACGGGAAGCGCTCGGCGACCATATCAGATGTCGGGAAGAGAACGGGGAGGGGACGGCGTTGATGGAAGCGTGGAAAGAAGCGGAAGCCGTGATTCTCGTGGACGCCACGCGCTCCGGGACGTCGCCAGGAACGCTACACCGATTTGATGTAACCGCTCGGTCCTTACCGGCGACGCTGTTGTGCTATTCTACTCATGCCTTTGGCGTCGCCGAGGCTATTGAACTCGCCCGCGCTTTAGGACAGCTGCCCGCTCGTTTCATTGTCTACGGCATCGAAGGGAAGAACTTCGAGACAGGCTCTGAATTGTCTGTGGAAGCCAAGATCGCGGTGGAAGAGGCGGTCGGCTGCGTACGACAAGAGCTTGAGCGCTGGACCGTCCGGTGACCGGATATGCACGAGCTTTCACTCCTTGCTGATCTGCTCCGCAAAATAGAATCTGTGGCGCGACGCGAACAGGCTGACGCCGTTACGCGTGTGACCGTGAGAGTTGGCGCGCTCTGTCATCTTTCTCCTTCACACTTGCGTGAACATTTTGCACGAGCGGCGCAGGGGACGGTAGCCGGAGGCGCTCGCTTGGAGATCGAAACGCTCACTGATGTGACCGACCCTCACGCGCAAGAAATCCTGCTTGAGAGCGTGGAGGTGGTGGACGTCGACGACAGGGAATGAAGCACATGAGTCTTCGACCTTCTTAGCTGTGTTTAAAGCTTATCCGAATAATTCTCACTCTCTTGGGCTCGCTGGCTTGTAAAATCCTCCGCTCGGCTGCGCCTTCGCTGCCTTCTTTGCCAAAGGGGCAGCCAACCGCTCCGCGGCTGGCAAAGGGATTCTTGCCCTTGGATACTCTTTCCCCAGGTTATGGGGATAGGCACTGAGAAGACGACGCAGATTTCTCTTAACCCGTCAGTTTAACGAGCGCAAAAATTTCAGCAGTGCGTTAATACACTCCTCAGGTTCATCCACATAAATCTCGTGGCCGGGGCCTTCAACTACGGTAAGACGTGCGTTGGGAATTAACGTGCGCATCGTGAGCTGGTCGGCCAGCGGTGTGATCGGACTTCGCGCCGGCGCCAGAATGAGAGTCGGGACTTTGATTTGCGGCAGTAGCGGTGCGGTATCCGCGCCGTCTAACGTGCGCGTAATCCCCTGCAACACATGCGTGGGAGTCTTTGCCCATTCGTTCACTACCCACTCGATGTGCGCGGGATTTTTGCCGCTGATGATCTTCTGCTCAATCAGTAGTCGACCCCAACCACGCGATCCTCCTTCGGTCAGTGCGCTTTTTACGTTGCCGTGCTGTCCGGACAAGGCTTTCGTACCCGCTGGGCGAATCGTGGTCGGGGAATTACAAATGGTGAGGCTCTTGAGCCGTTCTGGCCAGCGCGCGGCAAACGCAACGCCGAGGATGCCGCCGATCGATTCACCCAGATAGTGCACCTGCTGAAGACCGATGGCGTCCATAAAGTCGTGCATATCGGTAATCAGTTCCTCTATGGACCATTTATGATCCGGACCGGGGTCAGCAGATTGGCCATGCCCGCGCATATCGCGGCGTAGGACTTGGTAGTGGCGTGCAAGCGCAGGGACCCAGTGATACCAGAATTTGGTGCTGCGCCCGACGCCGTGTTGGAGCCATACCGTCTCTTTCTCGGTTACCCACGGGTCAGTGAAATCATCGATTTCGTAGTACATCTCGCAATTATTCGCGGTGACTGTCGGCATATGCTCCTCCGTCAGTAGTCCTCTCAGGCAAGAAATTGTAGAAAAGGAGAGTCAGCGCGACTGGCTCTCCAGAGTCCCTTTCATCTTCTACGTCGTCAAACCGTAAAGGCGGGCGGCATTCCCTGCCACCATTTGAAAGATCTCCGCCTCGGGAATCCCGGCAAAGTCTTTGGCCACTTGCTCCCGGG
>JBFWZL010000165.1:0-11855 GCA_050185455.1 Binatia bacterium
CAAAGAGCGGAGTCAGAAGATCAAGCGCTAAAGTTGACCCAATGAAAATAATTGACCTTTAAGTCATTTATGACTATAATAATCTCTCCATTCTCAGCTGTCCCAGGCGCCTATCCTGGAGTAACAACCTCTCAGGCAACAAGGGTCAGCACGCCTGCCAGAAAGGAGAGATATGAACAGGAGACGCGTGAAGCAAGCAAAGCCAGGGGATACCGTCCAGGTCCATTACGTCGGAAGACTCGCCAAGGGCGAAACGCTCGGTCCCTCGGAAAGCAACGACCCCGTACAGTTCACGATTGGCGAGGGACAGGTCATTCAAGGTCTTGAACAAGCGGTGATCGGCATGCAACCGGGCGAAGCAAAAACCACCAACATTCCGGCAGAGAAAGCGTACGGCCCCCATCTTCAAGAAAGGGTTAAAACGATCGATCGTCGCCGCCTCCCGAAAGATCTGAAGCCGGAAGCTGGACAGCGCTTACGCGTGCGTCAAAAGGATGGTCGCTGCACGGTCGTCACGGTCACCAAGGTCTTGCCTTCGCGGGTAACGCTAGACGCGAATCCTCCTTTGGCAGGGAAAGATCTTGTCTTTGACATTCAGCTCCTGGCTATTCTCTAACTGCTTGTGGCGGTCCTTCCTTTTTACTTTGCCAAGGCAGGAAGGGCCGCAGTGGCAAAACTCAGGGTGAAGAAAAACCCGCACATGTCAGTGACAGTCGTCAGAATCGGTCCAGAAGCCAGCGCTGGGTCCAACTGAAAACGCCGGAGAATAAGCGGAATCGCGCCGCCCAAAGCAACGGCAACCAGGGTATTAAGCGCCAACGCCCCACCGACCACGAGACCAAGATAGGCGTTGCCGTTCCATATCCATGCGACACCGCCAAGCAACACCCCCAACACTAGCCCATTCACGATCCCCACCCAGGCCTCTTTTACAAGCACCCGCAACAGCTCATGCGGACGCACCAACCCGAGAGTGAGTTCGCGTAAACTGACCGCCACGGCCTGATTCCCCGAGCAACCGCTCATATCAGAGATGATAGGTAAAAAAATCGCCAGCGCGATCACCGCCGCAAGGGTATCCTGATAGGCGGCGATGACGCTGGCCGCGATTAAATTGAGTACGATATTGATGCTCAGCCAGGAGAGCCGTCGAGAGGAGCGGACCGTCAACGGCATGCTCCGCAGTTCTTCACCGCCCACGATGCCGCTGACTTTCAACAACGTCTGGTCGGCCCGATCGCCGACGGCTTCCTCAACATCAGCACGGCGTACGACCCCCACCAGTTTCCTATTCTGTTCAGTCACCGGCGCGCCGAAAAAAGCATAACGGTCGAAGAACTGCTGCAACTCGTCAAGAGCAGCGGCGGCGGCAACATGCAAAGGATTCGTAATCATAATGGTCACGAGCGGCGTGGTTGGAGCGGACAGCAACAGGTCACGAAGTCGCAGCACCCCAACCAGGATATCGTCCTGAGAAGTAATGTACGCGTACTGCACATCGTAGGTGGCGTACTGCTCGGCATGGGCGCGCATATCATCCAGGACATCCTTCACACACACATTCTCTGGATAGACAAGATACTCAGTAATCATCAACCCTCCCGCGCTGTCGGAAGGGTATTGACTCAGTAAACGGACATCTTCGGCTTCTTCTGGCGCCATCTCTTGCAAAATGGTGGCGGCGTCGATTTCGTCTAATTCGCTTAATAAATCCGCCTGTTCATCGCTAGGCAAGCGATCGACGATCGCGGCGGCGCGAGTCGCGGGCAGTTCTTCGAGAAGATCAGCCGCCTGCGCAGCGGAAAGCTCTGCCAGGAGATGTGCGGCTCTTTCGGGGGGAAGCAAGATGAGGACGCGAGTTTGGTCCTCCTCACGAAGACGCGAGAGGGCGCGGGCAGTTTCACCCGGCGGCAGCAAGTCTAAATAGGCGTTTAGCTTTTGCGCGTCTCCGGCATTGAGAATGGCTTCAAGCTGTTCCCAAGTTTCTTGATGAAAATCTTGTGTCATGCTTCAGACCTTAAACCGACAGTAGAGAATTGTCACTTGCGGAACATCAATGCCGGCGAAAGGTGTGGAGTCCCGCCCTTCTTGCAGCACAGTAAGGCGCGACGTGTCAAAACAGAGGTCAAGAAAGAGTCCCTTCTCCTCTCTCGTCTTACAGCGACAATGTGTTGATGTGGCCCTCTTTTTCATCTCCTCAGGTGGAAATAGAGAAGCTCACTATTGTAATTTCAGGAGAAAATGATATAATTGACTTTTAAGTCAATTATGATTAAATAGTCAATTATAGACTTTTAAGAACATATTCCGCCATGCAAAGAAACAGAAAGGAGCCGATGGATGCTCTGTAGAATCTTAGAGTAGCTATTTTCTTCATCGCTCTTGATCTAATGATCTAACTGAAGAGAGATGCTAACCGTAAAGAAAATGGAGAAGATATGCCGACGAAAAAGACGAGCTTTCGACAGGGGACAAACGCCATCATTCTTTGTGGCGCTCTTGGGTTCACGGGCTGTAGCGCTGGGAGGCCGCCGACCGAATCGCTCTCAACCGCTGAACTCACTGTGACCCGGGCAGCCGACAGCGGCGCATCGCAGTACGCACCGCTTGAATTGCGAATCGCCCGGGAAAAACTTGACGGCGCCAAACGGGCCATGACAGCAGAGGAATACGACCGGGCCCGTCGTCTGGCGGAACAAGCGCAAGTAGACGCCCAATTCGCCGAAACCAAAGCCCAAGCCGAACGCGCACGCCAGAATGCGGAAGAGACCCGTAAAAGCATCGAAGCTCTACGGCGTGAGGCGGAACGGACGCCGACCAGCTACTAACCCCGAGGTAAGCACAGAGGAGATTCCCATCTAATGATACCCGTCATGATGAATCAGTATGTCCGGTATGCGGCGCTCGGCGCGGCGGTACTTGCGAGCGCCGCCGTTGTCGGATGCGCTGCGAGTAGGAATGCCGCCCTTGAGCGCGCTCGCACCGCCTACACCCAAGCGCAGCAAGATCCGGAAGTTTCCACCAATGCGTCACTGGCGCTGCACGAGGCCGAGGCTGCCTTGCGTCAAACCGAGCAGACGTGGGAAAGTTCAAAAGACGCGCAAGAGGTGGAACATCTGGCCTACTTAACGGAGAAAAAGGTCGATATTGCTCGCGCCACTGCCGCGCAAAAAACAGCTGAGGCTGAAGCCCGGCGGTTAAACGACGAACGAGAGCAAGTAGTGATCGACGCGCGCACGCGCGAAGCCGAACACGCTCAAGGAGAAGCGCGGGCTCGCGCTCTCGCCGCGGAACAAGCGCGACGAGAGGCTCAGGAAGCAACGGCTCGGGCCACACAACTGGAACAAGAACTGGCTGCGTTGAAAGCCAAACAGACCGAACGCGGCTTGGTGCTCACACTCGGCGATGTCCTGTTCGAATATAATAAGGCGGATCTGAAGCCTGGCGCGATGCAGAACCTGTTCCAGCTGGTCACTTTTCTGAGGGAGAATCCTGAACGTAACTTGCTCATTGAAGGCCATACTGACAGTATTGGCTCAGACTCGTACAATCTCGATCTCTCTCAACGTCGGGCTGAGGCGGTACAGAGCTTTTTGCTGCAAAATGGTATTCGTTCCGAACGGATGATCGCTCGTGGTTATGGCAAGATGTATCCGGTAGCATCCAATGACACCGAGGCGGGGCGTCAGCAAAATCGCCGGGTGGAGATCGTTGTCTTGAAAGAAGGGGAAAGCGCCGCTGGGCGAATGCGATTTTAGAAAGATTGAATAAATATGAAAATAGGAGTTCTTATGAACAGGCGCTATCTTTCCGTGGGCGCCTCGCCCACACGCTCGATGCCATTATGGGCCTATTGTGTTGTCGGATGTGCTTGTGGCTTGGGCGTCATATTCGTTGGTTGTTCTTCCTCCACGCAACGACGGGTCACACCAACGCTGGAGGCTCCGCCGCGTCTGTCAGCCGAAGAGCTCGCCCAGCAAGGCGAAACGGTGAGTAAGCCGATGGCGCTGGACCCTCTAAGCTTTGGTGTTCGGCCAGCTACCCTCGCCGTGCTGACCAACGAAACCGCCGCGGACATGGGGTGGAAAGAACACTTCATCCTGCAAGAAGAACGTGAAGGAAGTTATACGGTCGTCATAAGTGAGGGCACAACTCTCGGTATCCAGCGGCGGGTCAGCATTACACCCACCGCTCGGGGAAGCGAGATGCTTATTCTCCCGCCTGACGAAGGACTCGCCGTCCGCGTGAAAGAACGAGTACTCGCTTACCTCACTGGTTCTAACACTCAGGATCAGCCGGTGAGCCCGTTGGTCCAGCGCTTTTCTCATCCGTTCTCTCGGGTCTGGCGGGCGACGAAACAAACCATTATCGATGGAGGCTTCAGCTTTAAGACCGCCGACGAAGAGGTAGGGTTTATCGAGACCGAACGCGTCTCGTTGGGGAAGGCGAGTCGCTCTTGGTTCCAAGGAGTCGGGAAACTTACGCGCGTGGCGCGTCCGCCGGCGCTCAGTTACGACTTTAAAAGCATCGAGTGGCGTTATCGTATTCGCGTAACGCCTGTCGGCGAGAGCAATACGGAAATCAATATAGAAGCGGTCGTTGAGGCTATCCCTGACGCCTCAACCCTGTCGCAGTTGACCGGCGGAACGCTGGATCTTCTTAGCGTACCTTTCGGTTCGTGGATCAGCAGCGCGGCGACAGGGAGCGACTCTTCCCGTTTGCTACTCCCTTCACGAGGAGAGTTGGAGAAGGAGTTCTACGCCGCGCTTGTCAAGAAAATCCCCAGCGTCAAAAAGAAACGCGCGCAATCCTCATAATCCTGGGTCAATGACGTCTCTCTTCAGGAAGAAATCTTTTCCAAGCTTTCTCCGCATTTCGGGCAGCGCAAGAATGCTTCTTTCTTTTCGTCGATTTCCTCATGTTCCGCCAGGCGACGACGCGCGCGTTCGAGCGCTTCCCTACTCCGCGTGCGAAAAAGACGTTGCCAGAGTTTTCCTATTCCTGTTGGTTCTTGGCGTGTGGGAGAAGGCGTTGCCAGTGCTTCACTCCGTTCCATCTGTTCAGTCGTCATACTTCATACCTCCTCAAAATATTCTCAATATCGGTCAGCAGTGCTTTTTTGCTGGCCTCTGTGGTCACGAGCATTATCCTGATTGACGGCCCCTCCCTTTACCGACCACATTCTTCAGATGAGCCAATTCGACCTGCTGACTATATTTGTCCATTTAACCATATATGACTTTAGAGTCAATAATTAACGAATCAAACAGAGACCTTTTGCCTGATATCCCAGAGAGGCGTCATTGTCCCGAAAAAGAGACAGCATGTAGCCTGGATGAAGCGAAGCGTCATCCAGGAACGAACGGAAAGCGGAGTAGGAATCCCGGATTCCACGGAGCCTGTCCTGAGCGAAGTCGCAGGGTTCCATCCGGGCTACAGACTTTTCAACGGTGCGGCAATTTTGCAAAAACTGCGGCCTCCAGGAAAAACCTATCCTTGTGAGGCAAAAGTGGGTTTCCGTTATTGGACCAGATGCAGCAACGGCTCCCCTCTCAGGTATCGCTGCAAATTCTCCAGCCACAACTCAGCCATGCGCGGCACGTAGAGCGGCGAGGACCAGGCATTATGAGGCGTCAAGAAAATTCGGGAATGATCCCACAGCGTATCATCAGTGGGCCAGGGCTCTTGCGGTAGAACGTCCAGGCACGCCTGACGAATCTGTCTTTCGTCCAGCGCCGCTCGTAACGCCGGAAGATCAAGGACCGAGCCGCGCGCCACATTGATCACCGTCGCCGTCGGTTTCATCAATGCAAACTCAGCTTTGCCCAACAGATTGCGAGTCACAGACGTACCAGGTATTGCCAGCACCACGAAATCCGTCAGTGGCAAGAAGCGAGCAAGATCTGCCAACGTCCCTTGTTCATCAATCTCGGCCATGCGCTCGGTGGATTGGCGAACCCCTAACACGCGCATGCCGAAGGCTTTGGCATAGACCGCCACGCGACTGCCGATAGCGCCAAGGCCAATGATTAGCAGGGTCTTGTCACTCAGACCGTCGAGACCAAGCAATTGCCAGCGATGCGCTTGCTGTTGTTTCTGAAAATCCCCGAACCGTTTCGCCGACCACAACACCAGGCCGAAGGCAAACTCGGCGACTTCGATCGCATTCGCTCCGGGGCTATGAGTCACGGCCACGCCGCGAGTGCGCATCGAGTCGTAAAAGAACCCGTCCGTTCCTGCGTCCTCCGTATGCGCCCAGCGTAGAGCGGGAATCTGCACTACGCGCTCGACAAACGCGCTGGTGTATGCATCTCCAGCAAGCACGAGTAGGTCACACTCATCCGGGGACTCGGACCACGATCCATGTGGATCGGCCAAGGCCCACTGCAAATCCGGCACGAGCGCATGCGCGCGGGCTTTCACCAAATCATAAAAACTACGACCAGCGGCAATTTTCATAGGCATTGCTCAATCATTCCTCAATGTCCCATGACTCACGCCATGGGCTATATTCTCAATTGATCTCTTGAGCCCTGCAGGGGCGATACACTTTAACCTATAGTGTAAACTGTGGGAAACCGAACGATAACCTAGCCCTCACGCTTCACAAAACGCGACCAGGGGCTTACGCCCCTGGACCCCAGAATCCAGAAATCCAGAACTCAGAATCCAGAACTGTTTTCTACACGGCACAACGAAAACCGACGCGGACGTAGCGGTAGCCTGGGTCGTACCCGACGCGGTAGGACACGCGCAGGAACCCGGCACCAACGTACCACGAACCGCCGCGCAGCACCCGATACGTCCCACTCTCCGGACCCTGGGGGTCGATAACAGGACTCTGCTGATAATAGTTCTCGCATACCAATCCTGCACCCACTCCCAGACATTGCCATGCATGTCGTGCAGCCCCCAGGCGTTCGCATCAAGTTGCCCTACTGGACGAGTCGTTCTACCGGAATTTTCCTCATACCAGCCATATTCTCGCAACAGCTTTACATCGTCCCCAAAAGAGTACGCTGTCGTCGTTCCCGCCCGCGCCGCGTATTCCCACTCTGCTTCAGTGGGTAACCGATACGGCCTTCCATCCTTTTCACCCAGCCGCCGCAAAAACTCTTGCGCGTCCTCCCAGGAGACGTTTTCCACCGGACGGCTCAGGTCACCTTTGAAATGGCTAGGATTGTTCCCCATCACCGTTTCCCATTGCGCTTGCGTGGTCGGATATTTGGCCAGATAAAAAGGTCGCGTGATCCGCACCCGATGCACGGGTTTCTCTTCGTCGGCTCCATCTTCAGACCCCATGCGAAACTCACCAGCGGAAATAAGGATGAACTCCATGCCGATGCTGTTGCGAAAAGTCGGCGCAGGAGTCTCAACCAGAGGCGCAGTCCGCACCACCTGCGGTTCCTCTCTCTCCTCCATCACTCGACCGAGCGCAGCATCGATTTCTTCCACAATAGCAGTCAGGTCTGCATCAATCTGATGCGGCGACCCTGCGGACAACGCCGCTGCGTTATTAGGCCGCATTTGCAACCGCGCCAGCCACGGCACCCGCCTCCATACGCAGGGACGCACTAAAATAGGAAAGATGGGCATCTTGTCTTGCTCACGCCGTTCCAGCAATCGTTGTACTTCCTCACGAATAATAAACCCCGACGCAAGAAAATCCGGCGAGACCAACATGACGGCAACGCTGGCCATATTCATCGCCTCTTGGATTTTCTCGAGCCAGGCGTCACCCATTCCAATTTCTGCATCGGTCCAAAAGTTGAGGTAGTCCTGGAGTTGTAGCGCCCGCAGATGTACCGCCAATTTATCTCGCCATTCCACATCCTTGTGGCTGTAACTAATGAAAATATTCGGCTTGTTCATACTCCCCTACCCGCCTCTTGATCGGATGAAAGGCGCCTGATCAAAAACATGCGCGCGCAGTTTCCACGTTGTACCGAATTTAGCATGCGCATTCCACGCTTGCAGAGACATAACAACCTCACGCCAGGACAGCAACCCAGAGGCATAGTCCCGTTGGAGCCGCTTGAGTCGGCGTCGTTGCCTACGCACGGCGGTCTGGTTCAGTCGCAAGCGGTCCGGCGTCACGACAAATCCAAGAAACTCGATGCCCTCCTTTACCTGCCGGACTCGACTTTTTCCCTCGTTCAGACGCAGTCGTAACCCGAGAAGCGCCTCAACAATGGCGGCGCGGAGGTCAGACAGCTTCTTTTTGTCATCAGCAAAACAACAAAAATCATCTGCATAACGCAGGTAGCGTTTCACCCGGAGCCGTTCTTTCACCACATGATCTAATGCATCAAGGTACACATTGGCAAAGAACTGACTGGTCAAATTACCGATGGGAAGACCGCGTCTCCGCGCCAAGGGAGTAAAGAGATCATCGCCAGGGAAATGCTGCATGACCACTTCTTGTTCATTCGAGCGGTCAATGATGAGGTCGCACAGCCAGAGCACGTCTGAGTCTTTGATCGTCCGGCGAATCCGTTCTTTGAGAATTGCATGGTCGAGGGTGGGGAAAAATTTGTGAATGTCCATTTTCAACACGTAGCGAGACGACCGCGCCCACGCGACAAACTGTTGCAGTGCGCGATGCGTCCCCTTCCCGGTTCGGCAGGCATAGCTGTGATGAATAAAGCGGCGCTCGAAAATGGGTTCGATCACATTGACGAGCGCATGATGGACCACACGGTCACGGAAAGGCGCGGCTGAAATCATACGCGGCTTCGGTTCGGTAATCCAAAAGGTGTGGTAGGTTCCCGGCCGATAAGTGTGGCCGCGTATTTCTCGCTGGAGACGGAAGAGATTCGTTTCTAAGTTGAGAAAGAAGTCTCCGGCGTGCACTTTGCCGCGCTTGCCGCGTAGCACTCGATACGCAGCGCGGTAGAGGTTTTCAAAGGAAATGACTCTTTGCCAGAGATCGTGTGTACGTTGCACCACCTACTCCGTCATTCCGGTGAAAAGTAGGGGCGCATGGCCGTGCGCCCCTACAGCCGGTAGCCCGGATAGAACGGAGTGGAATCCGGGATTCTTATTTCCTTCCCCGTTCGCTCCTGGATTACGCGTTGCTTCATCCAGGCTACCTTCTGTCTCTCCCCTGAGGAGAAAAGGCTAGGGTGAGGGTGAGAATCAGAGTCTGCCCCGACCGGCTTCGCTCGCGCTACCACAGGTCGGGGAGCTGGACCATTTTCGGCCCTTCGCTTTGCAACGAAAGCTACCAGGCCAGGATGAAGGGGTGTAGCTCTCCGCGCCGGTCCGCATGTCCATGGAGCATGCGGCATCGCGGCCAGAGAGAAACCTCTGAATGGGAGCTATTCGGCACAACGAAAACCGATGTTGTCGTTGCGGTTGCCTGGGTCGTTCCTGTTGCGGTTGGATACGCGCAGGTTCCTGGCTTCATTGTTCCACGAACCGCCGCGCACGAAACGATCCTCACGATCCCCCTGCACCCTTTCCACCATCATCACTGACGCTGGAACGTTGAAGGCTCCGCCGCCATCCTCCCAGCAGCTTGCCTAAGGCGTCTAATTCTTTCGCCAGATACTCGTATTGCGCAAAACTCAACAGCTTTAATTTCACGGCTAAGCGGTTATACACCTTGAGTCGCTCCAGGTGAAAGTCCGCCCCAGCCAGCATAGGCATCTTTTCCCGCGCCTTACTCGCGCCGATCAGGTGGTCGTGAAAGTCGAGGGCAGCCTCCTCAATGCGCTTAGCCATCACAAACCGTTGCGGCTTGGGAAATTTCTGAGTGCGCTGGAGAATCCACTCCAGTGTCTCGAAGCTTTTGAGGAAGATAGGCGATTCTTTCATTGGTCACTCTAAAAACGCGACCAGGGGCTTACGCCCCTGGACCCCAGAATCCAGAACTCCAGAACTCAGAATCCAGAACGATTTGCTACACGGCACAACGAAAACCGATGCCGACGTTGCGGTAGCCTGGGTCGTACCCGACGCGGCGGGAAACGCGCAGGTTCCTGGCAGCATCGACCCACGAACCGCCGCGCAGAACTCGGGCTTCTCCCTTCTGCGGTCCCCTTGGATCACGTTTTGGACTCTTTCGGTAATAATGTTCCCCATACCAATCCTGCACCCACTCCCACACGTTACCGCTCATATCAAGGCACTTATAGAAAGAGCACCCTTCGGGAAACAAACCAACCGGGGTTGTCCCCCCTTGTCCAGATTCCCAGAGTTCTCCACTGTTACACTTGGCTACGTCAAAAGCTTCGCCCCATGAATAACGACAAGCGCCAAGATCGCCGCGCGCAACCTTTTCCCACTCAGCCTCGGTAGGAAGGCGTACTAGCTTGCCAACCTTTTCGCTCAGCCAGGCACAGTACCCCTGCGCATCCTCCCAACTCACCCCTACGACCGGATGGTTCAATTCCTCCCTCGGCGGCCGTTCTCCGTTCCAATAGCGTGGTGGAGACACTTTCTTGTCGTGAACATAAAACCAGTACTGTACGTTCGTCACTGGCGTACGAGCAATACGAAACTCCGACACAAAGACACGATGCACAGGGCTTTCGTCATCATACTCTTCGCTCCCCATGGAAAACTCTCCCGCCGGGATTGTTACCCATTCGGATTCTCCGAAGGGAGGAGACCAGTATGGACTCTTCAGCGTTAACGCTTCATCAGGAAGCTTCACTTCATCAGCGATCTTATCCAGCGCCCATACTGCCGTCACTCGTCGGACGGCAAAAGCCCGGCGTTCTTCCCGCACCTCAGCTTCCTCCACCTTCGCTTCATCTTCCACCGGAAGCGGCTCCGCCACTACGCGGTGCAATCGTTGTCGCAACTCCGTGAGCACGGCTACATCAATTTTCTCCAAACCAGCGTCATACAGACAATCCGCTGCTAGCATAAGGTTTTGTAGAGGATTCCCCTGCTCCGAAGCGACCGAAGTGTTATACATGGCCTGGAGCAAGCGATTTCTGCGGTCTTTCGACAGACAACCGAATTCCAGCCGGATCGCTTCGCGCCAGAACGGATCGGCCAGGCGTTTCAACGTATCCTCCACATAAGTTTCGCTATCCGCCATTTGCCGCGCCACCAGATATTCCTGAAAGGAGAGATGCGGAAATGAGTAGCTCTCATTTCCGGCATCAACCAGCAAGCCGGTGCGTTCCAGCACGTTTTGGAGAAAACGCTTCACCGCACGCTCTATTACGCTCCACTCCGTTGTCCTACGCCCAAAATCGGCGGTCAGCAAATCCTTTAAATCGCCAACGTCGATCTCCTTCGCTGCTCTCGCATGCATGTGCAGCGCAATCGTTTGAAACACTTCTTGTCGTTCTTCTAGGCCAAAAAGGAGGTGGTCGAAAACCGCGCGGCTCTCGACACCACGCCGCTCATCCCGGCGTCCCAGCATCAGCTCGACTACCTTGGCGTACAAATCAACGCGCCGCTCGGGCAGCTTCAGATCTTCGCGGTGCAACAGAGCAATGACCGTCAGAATCAACGGATTGATGACAAACTCACGGAGCCGATCATGGGTTTCGATCTCCTGCAGCAAGCGAGCGGTATATGTCTCCGCTTGCTGCAGCGCCTCCGACAAAGCGCGCTCGCTCGACGCGCCTTCGAGTTCGGCTACATGTCGATGCCACTGTTGCAGAAAGAGCCGCACGTCGTCGGGGGTAAATTTGTCGATGGTCGTGGTTACGAAATCGCCTCCTAAGCGCGTCTCATCTTCGTACCCAATAATCCGACTGGTTACGAGATACTGTTGGCCTACGTTCTTACGCAGCCAGGGCGGCAAAATGGGACGTCCGAGTGGTGGCTTTTGGTACGCCGTCAAACCAGGCAATGAGACGCCGCACGTTGATCGCCACCGCCGTCACCAC
>JBFWZL010000166.1:0-11847 GCA_050185455.1 Binatia bacterium
ACGACAAGCAACCAAGGACGCCGGGAGATTGGCAGGTTTGGAGGTAGTGCGGCTGCTGAACGAACCAACTGCGGCCTCGCTTGCATACGGGCTTGATAAAAAGGAAGAAGGGCTCATTGCCGTCTATGACTTCGGCGGCGGGACCTTCGATATTTCCGTTCTCCGTTTGCACACTGGCATCTTTGAGGTGTTATCGACGAATGGCAATACACGCCTGGGTGGCGATGATATCGATCAGCGCATCGCCGAACGGTTTCTTTTTCCTTCGCTGTCCATAGAATTGCAACATGATCCCCACGTCCTGCGCGGGGCCTTGCAAACAGCGGAGGAGGCGAAGACGGCGCTGTCTGTGGCTAAGGAAATACAATTAACACTTCGCATCCCTGAGCGAGATATTCATATTGTTTGTTCACTCTCTCGCCACGAGATGGAGGCTGCGGTCGAGGATATTGTGGAGCGCACGCTGGGGCCCTGTCGACAAGCCTTGAAAGATGCCGGGTTGGAGCCTCGTGATATCGAAGCGGTGGTGTTGGTTGGCGGTTCCACGCGTATGCCTCTCGTACGTCAGCGGATAGGTGAATTCTTCGGTCGTACTCCGCTTACCGATCTCAATCCTGACGAAGTAGTGGCGTTAGGGGCGGCAGTGCAGGCTGATACGCTCTCCGGCCGCCGCCGAGACATGCTGTTGTTGGATGTCGTGCCGCTCTCCTTGGGCATCGAAACAATGGGCGGTGTCATGAGTCGGCTCATCGATCGCAACACCACGATTCCGACAAGCGTAAAGGAAATGTATACCACGGCGGTGGATGACCAAACGGCCGTGGATGTGCACGTCTTGCAAGGCGAGCGTGAATTAGCGCAAGATTGTAGAAGCCTGGCGCGTTTTAAGATCCCGATTGAGCCACAGCCCGCCGGAGTGCCGCGTGTGGAAGTCACTTTCATGATTGACGCCAACGGCATCCTAAATGTCATCGCCACGGATTTGCGCACAGGACGTGAACGTTCGGTTGAAGTGAAACCTTCTTACGGCTTAACGGACGAGGAGATTGAACACCTTCTAGAAGAATCGATCGATTTTGCTGAAGAAGATGTCACGAGGCGACTGCTGATCGAAGCGCGCACCGAGGCCGACACCGTGATACATGCCACGGAGAAGGCTTTGCGCGAACATGCATCCTTTCTTATTGCCGGAGAGCAGGAACAAATTCTCGCTGCGGTACAGGGCTTGAAAAGCGCCTATCAAGGAGAGGATTATAATAGTATTCGGGATTTGACTGAGAATCTTAGTGAGGTCACAACTCCTCTTGCACAGCGCATTATGGATGCTTCAATTCGGGAAACTCTAGGGCACAAAAAACTTTCGGAAATCTGAATGAAATCTGTTATAGTATTTCTGCACAGTTGGAGGCGAGGATGAAGTTGTACTGGGAGGATGCTGAGGACATCGCCGAACGGCTGCTCGAAGACCACCCTGATCTTGATCCACTCGGGGTGCGGTTTACCGACCTGCACAGCTGGGTGACCGGACTCACGGATTTCGCGGACGACCCCAAAGAATCGAGCGAAGGTAAACTCGAAGCCATCCAGATGGCCTGGCTAGAACTTTTCAAAGAACAGAACAACTAACACCCTCGTGGTTGATCGTGCGCGGCGCGCGGCGCGCGTGGATGTGGCATGCTATGTGGTTGGGGGCGCGTTCTCGACCAAGAAAGGGTGAGGATTTCATGAAAACACAATCATCGGTTGTTGACGCTGGAGCGTCGTTGTTTCAACCGGACTCGCTTTTACCGGCGCAATTTTTCGCCTCTCTGAAGCAACGCTCTCAGGCTTGTGGCGAACGTCGGCTGATGGCGGCTATCCTAGAAGACGCTATTGACTGCTTCCAGAAATATCTCTGGGCAAAAGATAATCGCAGCCGCAATTTGCGGTTGGAGGCGGAAAGCTGGTTTTTATCGGACGATGACAGCTGGCCATTCTCATTCATCAATGTGTGTCACGCGCTTGATCTAGAGCCGGGATTTATTCGCCGTGGGCTTATGATCTGGAAAGAGCGTCAACTAGCGCGCCGCGCTGCGCTGGTTGACGGAGCGGGGATTTCTCCGCTTGTGCCCTTGCAAGATGAGAAAACCCTCAATTCTGTAACCGCCTTCCGCATAGATGGCGTTCTCTGATTGCTCTCGCTTCTTGTGTTGCAACGAACTCTTCGCTTTGGGGCGCGTTCCTTTCTGTGGGGAAAGGAACGCCTTGCTCGCTTGTGTGGACGCCGCCCTCCCTATAACGCTCTTCACCTCGAATTAAGCGGCTCTCTTCCTGAAGAATCCACGCCATCGCTAACAGCTTTTTGGCGAACGCCGGACCCCGATTTCTTGTCGGTTCTCTCGTTGCTGCGTTGGGCGCGTGAAGACGTGCGTTTACGCGCGGTCACTATTGCTCTTGTTGACCTGGATACGGGCTGGGCGCGTCTCCAGGAGTTGCGACGTTCTCTCCAGGCTTTGCGGCAGGCAGGAAAACATGTGTGCGTTTTTTTGCCCGAGGCGAGTACGCGAGAGTACTATCTGGCCAGCGCCGCTGATACGGTTGTGTTAGCGCCGGCAGGCCATTTAGCAATCACTGGTTTGGCTGCGGAGACCATGTTTTTCAAGGGCGCGCTTGATAAACTCGGCATCCAAGCGCAAGTCAGCCAGGCTGGACAGTACAAGTCGGCTGGTGAACCGTTTACACGTGAATCGATGTCCGTTCCGCATCGCGAGATGCTCGATAGTTTGCTTGACGACCTCTATGGCCAGATCGTCGACGGCATTGCTACTGCTCGGCGGCAAGAGAAAGAAAACATCCGGCGGCTCATTGATCAGGGATTATTCATTGCCCGAGAAGCGCTCGCCGAGAAACTCATTGATCATATCGGGTATGAAGACGAGCTGCCCCACTTACTCGAAAAGCAATTGGGAGAGTTGCAGTTCATCGATGTGGCACCGTATCGACTGCGGCGCGCCAACGAACTGCGCCAACAACTCTTGCGCGTCAATCCTCGCAAAGTTGCGCTGATTACAGTCAACGGGCCGATCAAGCGTGGAGAGACGGTCGATGGACCGGACGGGCCGCGGGCGGTCGGATCAAGTAATTTCATCCGCGACCTGCAGCAGGCTCGGGACGATCATAGCGTTTCAGCTGTTGTTGTACGCGTGGCGAGTCCTGGGGGCTCAGGGCTTGCTTCTGATCTCATGTGGCGTGAACTACAACGAACCCGTGAGAGCAAGCCGGTCATTATTTCAATGGGTGATGTTGCTGCATCGGGAGGATATTATCTTGCACTTGGCGGAGACATGGTCTTTGCCGAAGAAGGGACGGTGACCGGTTCAATCGGAGTCATTGCCGGAAAAGCAGTGCTGCGCGATTTATATACGACTCTTGGCGTTGGCAAGGAAATTCTCACGCGCGGAAAACGCGCCGCCTTGTTTTCTGATTACCTGGCTTTTGCGCCGGCGGAGCAAGAGCGAGTCGATTTTGAGATTCACGCGTTTTATCAAGACTTTGTGGAAAAAGTTGCCGCCGGACGTTCTTTAACCGTTGAAGCTGCTGATGCGAACGCGCAAGGGCGGGTCTGGAGCGGTCGGCAAGCCTGGGCGCGAGGATTGGTGGATGCCATGGGAGGCGTAGAGACCGCGCTTGCCGAGGCGAAGCACAGGATCGGAGTAGCGGCGGATCTTCCAGTTGCTGTCGAACGTTTTCCTAAACCTCTCTCTCTCTGGAAGCTGCCTGCCCGCCTGCGTTTAAGACCACGCTCGCACGCAGAGACTTTCTGGTGGACACGCGAACGTTTTTGGGCAATCTTGCCGATTTCCTTGCGGTTTTTTTAGTGTATGTCTATAATGCCTTTCCGGCGAGTAGGAAAAACCGCTTGTCTTTGGGGGGAACCTAGCGTATGGTCCCCAACTTGATACCACAATATTTTTTCTTTTCGGTATTGTAACTTTAGGAGGGAAGCAAATGGCCACGAGCCCGGTGGGAGCGCTCCCACCAAAACCTGTTGTAGAGCGGGAAAATGTTGTTATCCGTTTTGCTGGAGATTCCGGCGACGGCATGCAAGTGACTGGAATGCAGTTTACTACCGAGTCAGTATTTGCAGGGAATGACATTGGTACGTTACCGGACTTTCCTGCTGAGATTCGCGCCCCGACTGGCACGCTTTACGGTGTGAGTGCATTTCAGGTCAATTTTAGTAGCCACAGTGTGTATACTCCAGGCGACGATCTCGACGCGTTGGTGGTCATGAATCCCGCCGCGCTCAAGACGAATCTGGCGGATCTTCACCAGAATGGGATCTTGATCCTCGATAAAGAGGAATTCAATGAGCCAAACCTGAAAAAAGCGCAATATAAGAGTAGTCCGCTCGACGACGGATCACTTGATAAATATCAAGTGTATCCGGTTGAAATTACCAAGATGACCACGTTGGCGCTCAAGGACATGAACTTGCCCAATCGATCGGTCATGCGCTGCCGTAACTTCTTTGCGCTCGGGGTGGTGTCCTGGCTGTTCCATAGACCGATCGAACCTTCGCTCAAGTGGATTGCCGAGCGCTTCCGCAAGAACCCCGATGTTTTGGAAGCAAATACGTTAGCGCTCAAGGCGGGATACAACCTCGGCGAGAATACGGAAATTTTTGCTTCCTCATTTGAGATCAAGCCTGCGAAGATTGCTCCGGGCGTTTATCGTAATATTACTGGAAACACCGCAACAGCCCTCGGCTTTGTCGTAGCGGCGAGAAAAGCGGATCTACCGATTTTTCTCGGCAGCTATCCGATCACGCCCGCGAGTGACGTGCTGCACGATTTGTCGACGTTGAAGAATTTCAACGTCTATACATTCCAAGCGGAAGACGAGATTGCCGGGGTAGGGTCCGCGCTGGGCGCCGCCTTTGGGGGTGCTATTGCGATCACTACGACTTCTGGTCCCGGCATGAATCTGAAGGCTGAAACGATTGGTCTTGCCGCAGCGGTCGAACTCCCGCTTATTATTACGAACATTCAACGTGCGGGACCCAGTACAGGCATGCCCACCAAGCCGGAGCAGGCCGACTTGCTGCAAGCTTTATATGGGCGTCACGGTGAGGCCCCTTTGCCGGTCATCGCGGCGTCTACGCCGGCTGACTGTTTTTACGCCGCGTTTGAAGCGGTAAAAATTGCGGTGAAATATATGACTCCGGTCATTTTGATGACCGATGGCTATCTGGCGAATGCCTCCGAGCCGTGGCTGCTGCCGAAAGCTGCTGACCTGCCGGATTTCCAAGTTGAGTTTCGTACCGATCCCCAGGGGTTCTTCCCCTACCTCCGCGACGAAGACACTTTGGCGCGTCCGTGGGTGCGGCCTGGTACGCCTGGGCTTGAGCATCGTATTGGTGGATTGGAAAAGGATTATCTCACCGGCAATATCAGTTACGCGCCGGCCAACCATGAGCAGATGGTGCGGGTGCGCTATCGTAAGATGGCGAAAATCACGCAAGAAATCCCACCCACGACGATTGAAGGTCCTGACAGTGGGAAGCTCCTGGTGATCGGCTGGGGTAGCACCCATGGTTCGATCACGGCTGCCGTGAAGGAATTTCAGGCGCAAGGAAAGTCAGTTTCTCACGTTCACCTGCGTTACTTAAATCCGCTTCCGTCCGACCTTGGGCAGGTCATCTCTCGCTTCGAAAAAGTGTTGGTGCCGGAGATGAACATGGGGCAACTCCTGCGTGTGTTGCGCGCGGAGTATTTGGTGGACGCCGTGGGCTTAAACAAAATTCAAGGCCGTCCGTTTAAAGTCTCTGAAGTAACCGCGAAGATCGCGCGAATGCTTGAGGAATAAGACTATGAGCACAAGTGCTGCGCCAAAGTTGACAAGAAAAGATTTTACCTCTGACCAAGACGTGCGCTGGTGTCCTGGATGCGGCGACTATTCGATCCTTGCCCAAGTGCAAAAGGTGTTCCCGGAGTTGGGGGTGCAAAAAGAAAAAGTTGTCTTTATCTCGGGCATCGGCTGCTCCAGCCGCTTCCCGTATTATATGAACACGTATGGTTTTCATTCGATTCATGGTCGCGCGCCTGCTATTGCGACCGGCTTAAAGGTGTCGCGTCCGGATTTGATGGTGTGGGTCGTGACAGGTGACGGAGACGGCCTGAGCATCGGTGGGAATCATTTGATGCACGCTTTGCGGCGCAACGTGGATCTGAAGATTTTATTGTTTAACAATAAAATCTATGGCCTTACCAAAGGACAATATTCTCCGACTTCAGAGCTGGGAAAAGTGACGAAGTCGACGCCAGCGGGGTCGGCGGATCATCCCTTGAATCCTTTGATGCTGGCGTTGGGAGTGGATGCGACTTTCATCGCGCGGACGATTGACGTCGAGGCGAAACATCAACAAGAGATCATCAAACGCGCGGCTGAACACAAAGGCGCCGCGTTTGTCGAGATCTTGCAAAACTGCAACGTGTTTAACGATGGCGCGTTCTCCGCGCTTACTGATCGTGAAATGAAGGCGGACACCCAGCTCGTCCTTGAGCATGGTAAGCCGATGCTCTTCGGCAAAAATAAAGATCGCGGCATCCGACTCAAGGGACTCACTCCCGAAGTGGTAACGTTAGGAAACGGTCTTAGCGTCGATGATCTTCTTGTCCATGATGAGAAAGATTCTGTCCTTGGGTTCTTGCTCAGTCGTATGGCGCCGCCCGCCTTCCCGACGCCCATCGGAGTGATCCGTATGGTGCAGAAGCCAACGTTTGACACGCTTATGAACAACCAAGTTCAAGAAGCGATCGCCAAGTCTGGCGAGGGAGACCTCGACCAATTGTTACATCGCGGCGATGTGTGGACCGTTCAGTAAATCTGCTTGAGGAAGAAAGAATGGATGCAAAAGACCCTATCGTAGAGAAAAGCGAAGTGAAGAAACACATCCGCGCGCTAAAGGCGAAGCGGGATGAGGCAACCGGACGCAACGACTATAAAGACGCAAAACAATCTCGCCGCGGCATCCGCACCCTGAAACGTCGCTCTCGCGTTTTGGCGCGGGCCGTGAAGGCCGCAAAGGCCGCCGCTGCCGCGGCCCCAGCCTCGTCCTAACTGTGGCCACCCTGTTTGTCAGTGAATTTTGCGTAGGAGGACATATACAAAAGTCCTCCTACCCCTCCTGACTTTCCCTTACCTTTCATACTCTGACCTCTTAGTAAGGATTGCGACATTGAGGATCGCCCTTATGAATATACGTGTCCAGCAACAATCGTTACTTTCTATTGCTTCTGACCTTCTGGTGGTTTCCGTTGATCAAGGAGAACAAAATGGAGACGAAGTAAAGGCGCTTGACCAGACTGTGAACGGCGCGCTGAAAGCGCAAATTGAACGTGTGAAATTTACGGGAAAAGAGGGAGAATCGCTCTTGTTCCCTACGCACGGACGCTTGCCTAACGCGGTGGTGTTGCTGGTTGGTATGGGGAAGAGCACCAGTCGCGATGGTGAGACATGGCGTCGCGCGGGCGGCAAAATCCAGAAAGAAGCGAGAAATCAAGGGGCAAGACGGGTTGCCTGGTTTGTAAAAAATGAGGACAAGGATGCCCAACGCCTTGCCGCGATTGCTGAAGGTGCGTTACTCTCCAGTTATCTGTTTGATCGGTACAAATCGGAGAAGAACGGGAAGCCTGCGGTCGAGACGTTCTCTTTCGTTGGGCCGGAGTTGCGGAAAACCACGACCTTAACGAAGGCGATTGACGTCGTTGAGAAAACCATCCCCGGTGTGTTTCTGGCGCGCGACCTGATTAATGAACCGGCTTCCGTGTCGACACCGTCATACCTCGCTGAACAGGCAGTGAAGATTGCGCGAGGCGGCGGGCTCACAAGCGAAATTTTTGGACCGGTCAAAATGAAAACCGCCAAAATGACCGGCTTGTTGGCGGTGGCGCAGGGAAGCGCCGAAGAACCACGGTTCATTAAGTTGATCTATAAACCTGCTGGCAAACCCAAGAAGAAAGTTGCGCTTGTGGGGAAAGGGTTAACCTTTGACTCCGGTGGTCTCTCTCTTAAGCCGCCCAAGTCGATGGAGACCATGAAGTTGGATATGTCCGGCGGCGCCACCGTGCTTGGCGCGATGCAAGTCATCGCGAAACTCAAGCCGTCGGTGCAGGTTACTGGATATGTGCCGGCGACCGAGAATATGCCAAGCGGTACGGCGCAACGTCCTGGCGATATCATTCGCTATCGAAATGGTAAGACGGTTGAAGTGCTGAACACTGACGCGGAAGGCCGCCTTATTCTTGCGGATGCGCTTCTCGAGGCCGTACGGGAGAAACCTGATGTCATTATTGATCTGGCAACGTTGACCGGCGCTTGTGTGGTCGCATTGGGAGGACAAATCGCTGGGCTATTCGCCAACAATGACGACCTTGCCGAGGCGCTGCTGCAATGTAGCAAGGAGAGCGGTGAGCCTTTGTGGCGTCTGCCGCTCGTGAAGGCGTACAAGGATGATATCAAGAGTTCCGTTGCCGACATCAAAAACGTTGGCGGCGGGAACGCTGGCGCCATTGCCGCCGCGCTTTTTTTACAAGAATTTGTTGGCGAAACACCTTGGGCGCATCTGGATATTGCCGGTCCCGCTTTTTCGGAGAAAGACAACGCTTATGTCACTAAGGGCGGTGTTGGCTTCGGCGTGCGGACGTTAGTGCGGTATGTGCTGAGTTTGTAGCTGGGAGCGCGGGCGGTATCGAGACGCCTGCGCTCCCAGAAATGGACGTCTCTTTTTAACCTTGGACCCCACAATAGGCATCTCAGCTATGCTCCTTCTTTATCCCCTGTAGGAGCGGATTGATGACTTTAGCTTTGAGTTCTTCAGAACCAGTAATTGATGTCAGAGGTACACCTAGCGTTGATACACGTTTAAAAGGCTCTTTGGGCCAAAGGGGGTTTGCCTCAGCTGTTATCAGTCGTCCTTCATCGTTACGGTTCGGCATTTTCAAATGCCAATGCGGCCACGAATAATTAAAGTTCCTTCCTATTTGGCGTCCTGAATCATAGTCGAACCATCCTGCGGTGAGAAGTGGTTCCTGCAGGTCGTTCCCATTTTCTATCTCGTCTATTATGACTGACACAAAAGGAGAGATGTGTGGCAAGTTGTCGTTCTTATAGATTCTAAAGAAATCTTGGGGAATCCAAATGTGACTTCAAAAGCGAATACGAGATGCCGCTGAAAGCGAGGTTGCCGCCTGTTGCTTCCCAGCTTGTGTCTGCCATAAGTGTGTCTGTCGTTCTCAACAGTAATGAAATTTGCTGGCAGATTCTCCGGAGTTGCCGCACCAATCCTAAGATATTCTTGCCGTCTTCGTTCATTTGTTGAATTTCCATCTCAGGGATTTGTCTATTCGTCGACATGCCCAATTAAAGCGAATGGGTTCAGGGAAAAACTGCCACTGAATATGTCCAAGAGAAGAGACGAGAGAAAATCCTTCAAAAAAGGTTAAATTCAATCTGCGTAAGACGGTGGCTAGATCCCTGAGCATCTCGTTCTCGCTGTTTACGATGAGGGAGGGAAGATGCCGCCAAGATAACCAACAAATAGTTCCCGTTTCTTTCTTTCGGCTTTCAAGAGCTTTTTGAGAATCCTCAATCTCTTTAGTTGGACAACCTACATCTGCAGTGAGATAGACGAGCACGGGCTGTGCGGATTCTTTATCGGCAAGACTTTGAAGATTTTCCCATTCCCGTGAAAGTTGGTCTTTTAATGGAATTTCGTCTTGAGAGGAAGTCAAAACATCAGACTCCTCTCGATTACGAGAAATCTCGGTGAGAGAGCTAGTCTCTTCTTCAGAAGATTTCCCTGAACGATACTTCGCCTCAATGAGAACAACTATTCTTTCGCCATCAGGGCAATTTATTCGGATGAGAAGATCTGGCTCGCAAGGAGTGCAGGTCGGCTCTTCCAACCAAGGCCAGAACTCATATGTAGCCTCTGCTTCCAGGGACAAGTCAGCTAAGGATGCTTTTCATCTGGCGTAGAGGCTTTGGATAAAAATGGGATTAATACGGTTCCTGGTGGCAGATACTTCAGAACGCCGAAGACATTTGAGGTGAGAATGTCTTCTATGTTTTCTTGCTCACGCGAAAGCTTTCCGTGTAACAAAGCCACTAACATAGAACTTCCCTTCGCTCAGGTGTAAATAGTACACTTAACATGCCCTTGTAATCGCGTAAGCTATGGATTCTTTATCTCAACTCCAACGAAGAGTCGCCGCATGCTCCCTCTGCCCCCGGCTTGTCGCTCATCGCGAACGTGTCGCCCAAGAGAAAGTAAAACGTTACCGCGACTGGAACTACTGGGGCAAGCCGGTGCCAAGTTTCGGCGATCCGCAAGCTCGACTGCTCATTATCGGTTTGGCTCCTGCGGCGCATGGTGGGAACCGCACTGGCCGGGTCTTTACCGGCGACCGCAGTGGCGACTGGCTCTATGGCGCGCTTTACAAGACGGGTTTTGCTAACCAGCCAACGTCTACTCACAAAGATGATGGGTTGCAACTGCTTGATTGCTACATCACCGCGGCGGTTCATTGCGCTCCTCCGGATAATAAGCCTTTACCAGAGGAATTTATCGCTTGCCGTCCCTACGTGTTGCAAGAATTGGTCTTACTGAAACAGGTGCGCGTTGTTCTTGCCCTTGGCCAAATTGCCTTTTCCGCCTACCTCACTGCCCGTAAGGAACTCCATCTCCCCGTGCCGTCTCCTTTACCTCGGTTTGGGCACGGCAGTCTGCATGCTTTTGCGCAGGTCACGCTTATCGGCTCTTATCACCCGAGTCAGCAAAATACTTTTACCGGAAGACTGACTAAGGAAATGTTCCACGCTGTTTTTTTACACGCTAGGAAAGTGATTGACGGAGACGGGAAGCGGGAGACGTAAAATGAGAGATGAAAGGCGGAAGATGTAAGATGAAAAGGTGAGTGGGTGAAAAAGCAGAAAACGGAAGGCTCCAGGCATTATGCATCACATCTTCTCACGGACTGTGGAACACAGAGCACGATCGATGTTCCCCAAAAGGGGAGTTGTGATTTCACAACAGGAACGCTAAGGGGAACCCATGGAGAAACGGCAGACCTTCCCCTCAGGTGATGTTGCCTTTGCTGGTTTGACGAGTCTTCGTGGCGGCGGGATCGAGATTACTGTAGTTGAGGGGGTAGATAAGGGAAAGATCCTGCGGACTGAACAACTCCCGGTGTTGATCGGGAGAGCGCCGGACAATGACCTCCATGCGCCGCTTGATCGTAAGATGTCTCGGCAACACGCAAAAGTCGTCCAGCGGGATAATCGCTATTTCCTTGAGGATCTTGGCAGCACAAACGGAACGTTTCTCCGTAACGCGAAGGTATTGCAGGCGGCGGAACTCTTTCATGGCGATCATTTCGTTTGTGGTGAAACCACCTTTCGCTTTGCCCTTAAGGAGCAAGACCTACCTCGTGAAGACTCCACGGTGATTGTTTCAGCTCCGGAAGAGCTGGTTTCGTCTGTTTTTGCGACGCACCTCCGCGAAGCGATCGTGGTGCTGGATATGTGTAACTCTTCGGCGCTTGCCAACCAATTCGGTGACGAACAAGCGATGAAGGTGAAACGCGAATTGCGCAGGCTTTATTTACCGATCGTTCGGCGGTGGGGCGCTCAGTTCGTGAAGAATACGGGAGACGGATATCTCGTCACTTTTGCCCGAGCACACGACGCCGTGGGCTCGAGTGTACAAATCCTTCAGTACCTCCGTGACCATAATCCGACGGTCCCTCCTCATGAACAATTGCGCCTTCGTTTCGGCCTCAACTGTGGGGAGACCATGGTGGACGC
>JBFWZL010000167.1:0-11775 GCA_050185455.1 Binatia bacterium
ACGCGCCGCTTCCTGTACTGTGGCGTGCGGCGCTATGGTGATGGGAGGATCCGCCATTACTTCCTTAATGGCAATGCCTTCCAAGAAGGCGCGTTGTGCTTTTTCGCCATATTTCATGACGGAGCCAAGCGAGGCCTTGTAGAGATCTCGTTGGCTAACGACGCCGACAACTTTATCGTCATCAACGACGGGGAAGTGGCGGACTCGCCCTAAACTCATGATGTCTTTGGCGAGCTGTAATGAATCATTACGATTCAAAGTCGTGACTTCAGAGGCCATAATGTCGCGAACGGTTTTAGCCATGTGATACTCCTTTCCTTCTCAATATTGACTCAGCAGAACCCATGCCGTCAAGAAACAAGGACGCAGCGAGTAAGTCGCATAAATTTTTTGCAAACTTGCGAAATTTCTTCGTGCGTTTTTGCAAACTTGCGAAACGAGGGAGGATTGATTAGCGTTCCATGACGAGACAGTAGTGGCATAGTTCTCGCTCTTCTTACAAGTTAAGGAGAACTTGTATGTTCCGCATCCGTTTTCATGGCCGCGGCGGTCAAGGAATGAAAACCGCCAGCCGTATTGTGGGGTCAGCGGCGTTCCATGCCGGGTTTGTCGTACAGGATTCGCCGATCTATGGCGCCGAACGACGCGGCGCGCCAATGGCCGCGTTTACCCGTATCGCGAACGAACCTATCCGCGAACGTGGAGCAATTACGCGGCCTGATCTCGTAGTTGTGGCGGATGACAGCCTTCTAACTGATCCGGCTGCTTTGCCTCTGGCTGACTGTGATGCCAACACTTCCTTACTGATCAATTCGACAAAAGAAGAAACCATCTTGCGGACACTTACTGGGGAGTGTGACCGTCTCATGATGGCGGACTTCACCGCCCTTGTCTTAGGAACGGCGAAAACCTTGGCGAGTCTGAGCACGGTGTTGGGGGCAGCCGCCGCGCGCCTGCTCGGTTTGTCGCTAGAACATGTCCTTGCTGGTGTTAATGACGAATTGTCTGAACAGCTGAGCGCGACTCAACAGAAAATCAATGAAGAGCTGGCGCGCTCCGCTTTCGCATTAGCGAGTCAATGGGATCTCGTACAGGAGCAGCATGAAAACTCCTCTGCGGTTGTAACGGCGTTGGTTGACGTGACGTTTGATCCTCCGCGCGTCGCCGCGCCGAGCATTTACGCCGTCGGCAACAGTCCGGAGCGCAAGACGGGAAACTGGCGTCAATTCAGGCCAGTGCTGGACGTGGATAAATGCACACGTTGCTGGATTTGCTTCGTACGCTGTCCCGAGGCGGCTATCTCTCTGGACGCTAATGATTACCCAGTCGTGGACTACGACGAGTGCAAGGGCTGTCTCCTTTGCGTGCATGAATGCCCCACCCGTGCTTTTACGGCGGAGAAGGAGCTGCGATGAGCGACAGTAAGCTGTTGACCGGTAATGCGGCTGCCGCCTGGGCCGCTCGTTTAGCGGATATTGACTACATCCCTGCTTTTCCTATTACCCCGCAGACCGAAATTATTGAATTGCTCTCACAGTGGTCGGCGAACGGCGAAATGCCCGCGCGCTTCGTCTCGATGGATTCCGAGCACTCAATGCTGACTGCCGCCGGCGCCGCGGCGGCAACCGGCGCTCGGGTGTTTACCGCGACCTCAAGTCAAGGGCTGCTCTATGGTTTCGAGATGCTCTACACTATCGCGGGCTGGCGCGTGCCTCTGGTGCTGGTCAATGTGTCCCGCGCGCTCTCCTCACCGATCACGTTGGAGGCAGATCACAACGATATCCTCTCGGCTCGGGACACGGGGTTTCTCCAGATTCATACCGAAACGTGTCAGGAAATTGTTGACTCAATTCTGATGGCGTACCGGATCGCCGAGGACCAACGAGTGATGCTGCCCGTGTTGGTTAACCTCGACGGTTTTACTTTGTCCTTTACGCGGGAACCGGTCGCGTTGCCGACTCCGGACGAAGTAGGCGAATTTCTGCCGGCTTATCAACCGGCCCATGCTTTCATTCGTGGAGATCGACCGATGGCGCAGGGGGCCGCGGTGCTTGGCGGCGCGCCGTACAGTTATTTCCGTTACCAGCAACACCTGGCGCAAGAGAACGCGCTTGCCGTCCACGCGGAGGTCGCTGAAGATTTTGCCGCGCGTTTCGGACGACGCTACGGATTGATCGAAGCCTTTATGCTTGATGACGCCGAGTACGTGCTCGTCATGTCCAACGCGTTCGCTACGAAAGGAAAAGCCGCCGTGCAACGCTGGCGCGCGCAAGGGATCAAGGCCGGTTTGTTGCGTTTGCGCGTCGTCCGTCCGTTTCCTCGTGAGCAGATCGCCACGGCTCTAGCCGGACGGAGCGCCGTGGCGGTTATCGATCAGAATTTGGCGCCAGGCTCAGGAGGGATTACCTATCAAGAAATTGCCTCGGCTCTGTACCAGGAGAGCCGTCGTCCGCCGCTCGTGAGCGTCATTGGCGGGCTGGGTGGGAAGGACATTTCTGATGGTGAGTTCGACGCCATACTGTCGGATCTGCAACGCGTGGCACAGGGAGAGCGGGCCATGAGTCCGCGTTTACTCTACACACGCGCCGAACAGGGGCGTATGCGGACGTTGTTAAAGATAGCGGGAAAAGAGGTGCGGCCATGAATACGCCAACGAGCACGGAATTCGAAGCGGTAAAAAGTCTCAAGCAGATAGCACGAGAAGAATTTCTTCTTCCCGGCACGGCTATTTGTGGAGGTTGTGGCGGGCTCGAAGCCCTACGCCTAGCGGCGAAGGTGCTGGGGCCAAAGACGGTGTTCGTGAATGCCGCGGGTTGTTTCACGCTGCTTGCTGTATTTCCGTACACGCCATTCAAAGGGTCCTGGTTATACACAACTATGGGGAGTGCGCCAGCAGGCGCGCAAGGCGTCCGCGATGCGCTTGACGTCTTAATTGCTCGGGGCAGGCTTCCCGCGGAAGATGACGTTGAGGTGGTGGTCGTGGCCGGTGATGGCAGCACCTACGATATAGCGCTCTCGGCGACGTCCGGCGCCATCTTTCGTGGTCTCGATTTTTGGTATTTCTGTTACGACAATGAATCCTACGGCAATACCGGCATGCAGATGTCGAGCGCTACCCCCTATGGCGCCCGCACGCAGACGACGCCGGTCACCGGCCAGACGAGAGCTGGAACGGAACACGGCAAGAAAGACCTTTTTGAAATCTGGCGTGCGCATCGTCCCGCATATCTTGCAACCGTGTCTCCGCGGTTTCCTCTCGATCTGACCAATAAATTTTTGCAGGCGAAGCGTATTCGCGGACCCAAGTTATTTATCGCTCACGCGCCGTGCCCGACTGGCTGGTTATATGATCCGGAGCAAACCGCGGATTATGCACGGTCGGCGGTGGAAACGGGTATATTCGCTCTTAAGGAAGCGGTGGAGGGGGTTGTAACGCATACCTACGTGCCGCGCCGTAAACGACCGGTGGAAGAATATCTGCAAGGGCAGGGGCGGTATCGACATCTCTTCGAGCCCACCCGCAACGAGGACGCTATCGGGCGAATTCAAGAGCAGGTGGATCGCTACTGGGCGAATGTCCATGAGACTACCGGGGCTGCGCGGTAGAATGAAACGTTGACATCCGAGAGCGGCGGGATAACTGAAGAGAAACTTTGCGAGAGAGGAGGAAAAAGTAACGGTGCACTATCTCAAACTGTGGATTGTCCTTGGCGTTGTGGTGGTGGCGGCATTTAGCGTCCTTGGCTACTTCGGATTGGAAATCTATCGTCAGGCGCCTCCGATTCCCCAGCGAGTAGTGACAACCGATAACGTGGTCATCTTTACGAAGGAAGACATTCACAACGGCCAAAACGTGTGGCAATCGCTGGGCGGGCAGGAAGTGGGGAGCGTGTGGGGGCATGGCGCCTATGTCGCTCCTGACTGGTCAGCCGACTGGTTGCATCGTGAGGCAATATGGTTACTTGAGCGCTGGTCGATGGAGAAGTACGGGAAACCGTATGCGCAGCTCGACGAAGAAAACCAAGCCACATTGCTCGTCGTTCTGAAGCGCGAATTGCGCACCAATTCCTATCAGGCGACCTCGGGCGACTTGGTGATCTCTCCTCGGCGCGCGGAAGCGATTGCGGCGATAGGTTCCTACTATGCCGCGTTGTTTGGCGACGCCGCGCACCTCGACACAGTGCGTGATGCGTACGCGATGCCAGTGAACACGATTAAGGACCCACAACGTCAACATGCGCTCAACGCGTTTTTCTTTTGGACGGCTTGGGCGTGCGTGACCAATCGCCCGGGAAGCTCCATATCCTATACGAACAATTGGCCGGCCGACGTCGTGGTTGGTAATACCCCTACTGGTTCTATCATTCTCTGGTCAGTGATCAGTTTTGTGGTGCTTCTGGCCGGGATCGGTGGTTTGACGTGGTATTTAGCCGCTGCGAGCTATGCTTCGGACCATGCAGGGCACGAGCCGCCGGACGATGATCCGTTACGTGGTCTTTCTCCCACCCCTTCAATGCTGGCTACGGTAAAATACTTCTGGGTCGTTATCTTGTTACTTGTTGTCCAAGTGCTCCTTGGCGCCGTCACAGCGCATTATAGTGTGGAAGGGTCGGGATTGTACGGGATTCCGCTCGCGCAATGGTTGCCGTACTCTGTGACGCGCACCTGGCACGTGCAACTCGGGATTTTTTGGATAGCGACGGCGTGGCTGGCGACCGGATTCTTTGTCGCGCCGGCGGTGTCACGCTTTGAACCTCCCTATCAACGTTTGGGCGTCGATTTTCTCTTTGTCTGTTTGCTTATCATTGTCGTGGGTTCGATGATCGGACAGTGGCTCGGCGTGCAACAACGGCTAGGGCTAGCAGCAAATTTTTGGTTTGGTCACCAGGGGTATGAATACGTCGATCTCGGACGATTCTGGCAAATTTTCCTGCTTGTCGGTTTGGTGTTGTGGATGTTGTTGATGGATCGTCCTATGCGACAGGCGCTGTATAAGGCTGATAAAGAGCGACATCTGCTAGTGGTTTTTTTCTTTGCCTCTATTGCGATTCCCTTGTTTTACGGAGCCGGAATGATGTGGGGACAGCACACTAATTTGGCTGTCGTTGAGTATTGGCGCTGGTGGGTGGTGCATCTCTGGGTCGAAGGGTTCTTTGAAGTGTTCGCGACAGTTGTTACCGCGTTCCTCTTCACGCGGCTGGGATTACTGGCGATTGAGACGGCGACCCGCGCCGTATTGTTTTCGACCGCTATTTACTTGTCGGGCGGCATCATTGGAACATTTCATCATCTCTACTTTACCGGGACACCGACAGCGATCCTGGCATTGGGCGCGACCTTCAGCGCATTGGAAGTGGTGCCGCTTGTCCTCATCGGCTTTGAGGCGTACGGCCACTTGCGGCTCAGCCGCATGCGTCCCTGGGTGCAGGCCTACCAGTGGCCTATCTATTTTTTCGTTGCAGTAGGATTCTGGAATCTTGTGGGTGCAGGGCTCTTTGGCTTTCTCATCAACCCACCGATCGCACTCTATTATATGCAGGGGCTCAATACGACGCCCGTGCACGGCCACACCGCCCTCTTCGGCGTCTACGGCATGCTGGGGATTGGCTTGATGTTGTTCTGCCTCCGTGGATTGACGGCCCAGCGAGTGTGGAAAACCGGAACGTTGCGTTTTGCTTTTTGGACGCTCAATATTGGGCTCGTGTTGATGGTGTTGCTCAGTTTGCTGCCCATTGGTTTGCTGCAGACCTGGGCTAGCGTTGAACATGGGCTATGGTACGCCCGTTCTGCGGAATTCCTGCAGACGGAGCTGATGAATACCTTGCGTTGGCTGCGGTTAATCGGTGACACGATTTTTGCCGCCGGCGCTCTTTCGTTGGGGTGGTTTGTGTTAGGGATAAAGACGGGATGGTCTCTTGGTGAGGAGTTGCCATCGGGGCAAGATGCTGTATACATCCGGCCACTGCAAACTGGACAGTAAGGAGAGCATCCTTGTTGGGGTTCTCCTTACTGTCCGTGGGCTTTCCGACCCTGTGCTATGTATGCTATCGAAAAGAGCGCGTTTCCACGCGCGAATCGAAATCTTTGGAAAAGGAGGAGCCTCCATTGGCAAATTGGACCGAAACCACGGCCGATATCGCTGGGACAACTCTAACGCTGGTTAGAGGCGGTTCGGGCAAACCATTACTTATTCTCCACGAGGAACTTGGTTACCCGGGCTGGATGACCTGGAACGAAGAATTAGCGAAAGATCGAGAGCTGATCATTCCGCTCCAACCTGGTTATGGTAAAACCCCCAAACTCGATTGGATCAGAAGCTACCGTGACTTAGGCGGTTTCTACGCTATGGTCGTGCGCGAGATGAAACTCGATCCTGTCGATGTCATTGCTTTTTCCGCGGGCGGGTATGCCGCGGCGGAAATGGCGGCGTCTGATCCGAAAATTTTCAAACACCTTGTGCTCGTGGCTCCGATGGGGCTTAAACCCTTGGAAGGCGAGATTCTCGACATCTTTCCTCTGACCATTCGCACCTTGATCCGTAGAACGGTTGCTGAACAGACGACTCCTGAATTTGGCAAGATTTACGGCGGTGAAATGACGCCCGAGCAGTTCGAAGCATTTGAAGATGCACGAGCGGAAGCGGCGCGGATTGGCTGGGAACCGTATATGCACAATCCGAGTCTCCCGTACCTCTTGGCCGGAGTGAAAAATCTCCCAACGCTTCTCGTCTGGGGCGATAAAGACGCCGTGGTGCCTAAAGGTTGTATTGACGCCTACAAGAAAGCGATTCCTTCGGCGCAGGTCGTAACCATCAACAACGTTGGCCATCGTCCGGAGATTGAAAACTCCACGGAGTTCGTCCGGTCGGTGAAGGCCTTCCTTGCAGCATAGCACCGTCAGCCAAACAACGGCGGCGGAAAAAGTCGAGGAGGCGAGTAGGGAAACTGTTTACTCGCTTCTCGTCTTTCGCCTGGTGCAGTAATTCAGAGAACAAGGAGTCCGACGATGAAGATTGGTTATTTTACCGAGCGTCCTTACCGCTGGGTGCCGGAAGACGAAGTGTTCAAGAACCATGCGTTCTTTGCCGTGTCGAATAAATTCTTCGATCGTGAGAAAGCGGCTGACGATTATAATTACTACCTTGATGAGGCCTGTTATGCCGAAGAGCTAGGCTTCGATGTTGTGGCGTTGAATGAGCATCACGGCAACCCGTTTTGCATGGGCGGTGTGATGAATGTCGAGGCGTCGATTCTTGCGCGCATCACCAAAAAGGTGAAGATCGTGTTGATCGGCAATCCGCTGCCAGTACTCAAGCATCCCTTGCGGATGGCGGAAGAGCTAGCGGAAATCGACCTCATCTCGCGCGGCCGTTTGGTGACGGGCTGGGTGCGCGGCGCCGGTAGCGAGCAGTTTTTCAACAATGCGAATCCGGCCTACAACCGGGAGTATTTCAACGAAGCGCATGACTTCATCATTAAAGCGTGGACGAAACCGGGACCGTGGCGGTACGAGGGAAAACACTTTCACTATCGTCATGTGAACCCGTGGGCCTTGCCGTACCAGAAGCCGCATCCGCCTATTTGGATTCCCGGGGTGCTGAGCCCGGAAACCGTCAAGTGGTGCGCTGAGCATCGCTACCCCTATATCGGCTTGGGCACGGCAATCGGGCCAAGCTGTGACCTGTGGGATCTTTATGCAGATGAAGCCGCCAAGCAAGGCTACCAGGCGGGACCGGAAAACTTTGGTTACCTAATCCCGACCTTCGTAGCGGAGACAGAAGAGAAAGCTCAAGAGTTGGGCAAAGGGTTTGTATACGGCGGTGGACAAAACGCGTTTTCTCGCCCCGAATTTACCCTCCCTCCCGGTTATAATTCCAAGGGCGCGGTGCGCATGCTCGCGCGACAACCCGGTGGAAGTTGGTTGGGGGTGAGTCCGGATAAACTACGTCAGGCTCAAGCCGAGGATGAAGAACAGAAAAATGGGAATTACGACGAGGTGCGGCAGAAACTCGCTGGGAGTTTCCAAAAGGCGCAGCGGAATTTCCAAGTGATCTGCGGAACACCCAAGAGCGTATTGCCAAAGATCAAATCCATGTTGCAAATCCTGCGTCCGGGCATTTTTATCTTCTTCAACGTACAAGGCCCCGTCGACAACCAAGCCCGTATGACTAGCATGCGGTTGCTCGCGGAAGAGGTCTCTCCCGCAGTCCGCGAGTACGCCAAAGAACTTGATCTGCCTGATCCTTATGAACGTGATCCTGGCAGCGTGAAAGCGTACGCTGGCGCTCAGCGTTTACCTGTGGTGGATCGCTCGCCGATCGATTCTCTGCATCTCTCCTTCTGAATAAACGCCCGCAACGGTAGGGGCCTTTCCCCTATCGTTGCGAGCTCTCTCTAGCTCAAAGCCCGCCCTAAGTCTTCCTTAGTCGGTTTCAATCGGTAATGATTCGTCCTTGGCCCATTCTCCCATCGATGCGTCGTACAAGGTGAGGTTGTCATAGCCCAACTGGTGCAGCAGAAACAAATCGACTGTTGCTGAGATGCCGCCGCCGCAGTAGCAGATAACGTTCTTGGATTTTTCAATCCCGGCTTGAGTGAATTTTGTCCGCGCCTCATCGAGTGGCACGAATGCCTTGGTGTTCTGGTCCAGGAGCGTTCCCGCAGGGACATTCACGCTACCGGGCACGCGCCCGGGCCGACCATAACGACTCGGGTTCCGTCCTTGATGAAGGTCTGGCGGTAAGGCGTTGACCGTAACGGTATTGGCCCTCCCGATAGCAGCCGAGACTTCTTTTTTCCCCGCGAACAATCCTTGTCTTGGCCGCGGCGTAAACTGCGCCGGAGGGTAGGTGCACAGCGCGATCGACACTGGGCGACCTTCCGCCTTCCATTTATCCCAGCCGCCGTCGAGCACTGCCGCATTATCAAACCCAAATGTTCGTAACATCCACCACACCCGCGTCGCCCACATAATGCCCGCGCTATACAGCACGACGCGGGTTCCATCGCCAACACCGTAGCGCGACATGACCGCCGCGAATTGCTCCGCCGGCGGCAGCATGAAGCGCAACTTCGTGGTGTTGTCCGAGAGTTCGCCTTGAATATCGAGAAATCCCGCGCCGGGAATATGCCCTGCATCGTACTCGGCTTTACCGGGAACAATACGATACGGCGCGTCGGTGGTGGCGTCGGCTGGAAGTAAATGCGTCGTGCAGTCGAAAATGCGCAGCTCAGGATCACCTAAATGCGCGGCAAGCCAATCGGTTTGTACCAGCGCTTGCGGGTCGTGGTAGGTCAGTGATTGTTCAGCCATAATGTCCCTCCATTATGTCAAAATCAGAAAACGTCTACTGGAGGCTTAACATGTTCCCAACGAAGAGGCCAGCAAGTTTGTGTAGAGGACATGACGGATTAGGCAGGAGTGGGATATAAACAAACAAGCATAGTCCACGGATCGAGGGAGGCTCGTATGCCATATCGCTTTGCCATCATCGGCGCCGGAATCGCAGGAACCTCTGTTGGCTATTGGTTATCGCAACACGAATCCGTGCTTGTCCTCGAACGTGAGTTACAGCCGGGTTATCACACCACCGGTCGTTCGGCGGCGATGTTTATCGAAACCTATGGCCCACCACTGGTCCGCGCACTCACTGTTGGCAGTCGAGCCTTTTACGAATCTCCTCCCTCTGGATTTACTGAATTCCCAATCCTCACGCCGCGCGGAGTATTGATGATTGCAACGGAAGTGCAATCGCAGCTTCTCGATCAGGCCTACACAATCGCATGTGAGCTCGGCGTTGAGATTCACCGACTCTCTCCCTTAGAGGCGCGGGAACGCGTGCCGGTGTTGCGAGCAGAACGTTTGCTCGGGGCAACGTATGAACCAGACCCAACCGATATTGATGTACACGGGCTACACCAAGGTTTTTTGCAGGGCGTGCGGCATAACGGCGGTAAACTTGTGACCTCGGCGGAAGTCACCGCTCTCGCACGCGGCAATGAGGGTTGGCGCGTTACCACGACGGCTGGCGAATTCGTAGCTGTGACACTTATCAATGCTGCCGGCGCCTGGTGCGATGTGATTGCTCAGCTCGCCGGCGTCCCGCCAATCGGGCTTGTGCCCAAGCGGCGCAGCGCCTTTACGTTCACACCTCCTGAAGGTGCGGACAAGGTGTCTGCGTGGCCGGTGGTGGTTGGAGCCGACGAATCGTTTTATTTCAAGCCTGAGGCTGGCATGTTGCTCGGGTCACCGGCCAACGTTGATCCTATGCCGCCGCACGATGTTCGCCCTGAAGAAATCGATATCGCCACGGGAATTGCGCGTATTGAAGAAGCGACGACCATGACGATCCGCCGACCGGCTCGCACCTGGGCGGGCCTACGTTCCTTTGTTCCTGACGGCGAGTTAGTTGGCGGATTTGACGCAACGATTCCTGGATTTTTCTGGGTTGCCGGGCAAGGCGGGTATGGCATTCAAACGGCGGCGGCGATGGGGCAGGCGTGTAGCGCGATCCTGCTTGGTCAGCCGATGCCCGCGTCGCTTGCCAAACTCGGCATTTCGGCTGAGCGATTATCACCGAAACGATAGTGTCGTTTGTTTTTACTTTTGGGCTTGGCGCTTGCCGGAGATAGAGCAAGAAAATTTTTTACATGGAGGAGCGTTGATGAGAGGATTTTGGATGTTTATCAATTCTGTCTTTTGCCTATTGATGAGTGGGGTGCTAGTGGCGAGTAGTCTTGCAGAGCAGGGAGACCAAAAAGCGGGAAAGGTTATCTACGATAAGATCTGCGCGACTTGTCATGGAACGACGGGAAAGGGAGACGGCCCTGCCGCCGCCGTGTTGCCGACGAAACCCCGCAACCATACTGATGGGCAATATATGAACATTCTAACGGACGATTACGTGTTCAAGATCATTAAAGAAGGCGGAGCCGCCGTCGGTAAGGCACAATTCATGCCCGCCTGGGGTGCGCAGATCAAGGATTCGGAAATCTGGAATGTGGTAGCCTATATTCGCTCGCTCGCCGTACCTCCATATGAACCGACCACCTCTGCCAGTCCGTCTACTCAGGAAAAGCCCGCCGCCGCTGCTGAACCTCAAGCGCAAAAGAAAACAAAATGAACTGCTCATGAAAGGAGGGTGCGTTCGATGTTGTACATTGCCTTTATCAAGAGCAAACCGGGTACGATTCTAGGGAACGTGGACATTATGGCCAAGTCACGTAAGTGGTGGAACGAAGGCGACCGTCCAGAGGGACTCAGGACGGTGGGATTTTATGGTGCGCTCAGTTCGGAAACGCCGGATGTCTACGTGTTTGAGGCTGCAAGTCATGAAGATATTCGTAGGATGATCGACTACTGGAAAGAAGTCGAATTTGAGATTCATCCCGCCGTGGACTTGGCGGCGAGTTTTCGTGCGCAAGGGATGAATATTGCGTAGCGGATGACAGTGAATGACTGGCGCATCGCGGAGTAAACATGTTCCCGAGCGCTAGCTTGTGCTGCACTCCCTTGAAGTCAAGCTCGTGTTGAACGGCCGCTTTTCTGAAGCGCCCTTAGCGTTGCTTCTTCTTGTCTTTCTGGGTTTTAGAATCCCAACGTTTCTTTAAGAATCGTCCGTAACTGCGGCAACGATCTTTTATCCAACAAGTCCAATGCTTTCATTCCGGAGAGTTTTTCAACAAGTTGGATGCCGGCTTCGGTATTCGCTGCTGCGCCGGAGACAAGGTGCGGCTGTTTTTTGTATGCCGCCGAGACGCCGACCACGCCGTACGG
>JBFWZL010000168.1:0-11765 GCA_050185455.1 Binatia bacterium
TGAGCCGCACCGTGTCGCCCAACGGACTGTCATACACCGCGTCCATGCGGTTCAGCAGATACCCTGCCCATCCTGCGCCGGACTCCAAGACAACCACCTTGACCTTGGGGAAGCGGTCAAACAAGCCATACTGGAACATCGCCGTGAATGCTTGTAGCGGTCCCTGCGCCCCGTGCACGTTGTGGTGCCACAAGGCCCACTTCATGTCCCGGAAGCGCTGGTGGACGCGCTTGGCTGGCGGCTCGCCACTGGGATGAATTCCCACGGGGACGTCCAATTCCTGCGCCGTGCCCAGAACGGATCGTAATCCGGATGCGCGTGCGATTTGTACGTCGGGGTAAACGGCACGAAAAAGGCCCCTCGGCATCCAGCCTTCACAGCGCGTTCTAGCTCACGGGCCGCTTCTTGCGGATCGCCAAAGGAGATATGGGCAATGGGGACAAGACGACCATCCGAGTCCGCGCAGAAATCCACCACCCACCGATTATAGGCGCGCGCGTAAGCGGCTTGGAGTTCGAGATCGGGAAGATCTTCGGCTTCCCAGCTCAAGCCCAGGCTCGGATAGATGAGCGCCTTCTCCAGCCCTTCCTCATCCATGCGCGCCAGGCGCTCCTTGGGGTACATGGAGCCAAACGGCGCTTGATTCACATAGGTCTTCTCAGGGCTGGGTTCAAGATCTTTGCCGCGTTTACCCATGGCGCCGGACATCGCCAACTGCCCAGGCCGCATATATTTTGCCGGCGCTCCGCCCACCTCCAGGACTTCCAGTCCATCCTGGTTTTTACGCAGGCGAATCGTGCGGTCACGATATTGGGGATCAATGTATTTCTCCCATACGTCGGGAGGTTCTAAAATATGCCCATCAGCGTCGATGGCGCCGGTATAAGGAAAACGTGAGGTTTCGGTCATGGTACTCCCTCCTTTTGTATCATCACGTCCAAAGCTCAAAGATCATCCTACAGCTCCTCGTCCCCTCGTAGTGTCCTCAACCTTCTGCTGGGTGCAGGCGGGTAAGCAGCTTTTGGACCTCAGAGAAAAGCTCTCCCACCGTGTGATTCGGCCCCTTCAGTACCCGGGCCACGTTCCCAACCCGATCAATGATGTAAGTGGCCACCAGGTGGTTGATCTCTCCACCAGACTCCCCATAATGGTCTACCCCATACTGGAAGGTCACAGCGAGAATCTCCGGGGAGCTGCCAGTTAAAAACTTCCATCCCGAGGTGTCGGCCTGATAGCGGCGAGCAACGTCCCCATGATGATAGTGACAGCCAGGAGCATGCGCCCGAAGCCTGAAATGTTCCGGTCTTGCCGGGATAGAGATAGATACACAAACTTCTCCTTTCGCGAGACGCGCAATACTGAACTAATTATTTCATTTTTCTAACAATCCCAGATGCTTCACGAGCTAAAGCTTTGCCTGCTTCTATGTCGTCATGGAGGCGGGTCACCAGCCGCTGGGTGTACCTGCCGTTACCGGATATCATCTTTGTCACCAGCTCCCAGCCCCCGAATGCATCCGCCGTGGTTTCGCTTTGTATCAACATCCCGATGCAACCGCACAACTCCCCAGGAGAGTGCGCAGAGGGAGGATTCTAGCGAGTAGGGTCCCTCCCTCATTCTTTCTTTGAGGAGCGCGCGGATTTCACTCACCTTCCACGGATTCACATCGTAGCGAGTTTGCGTGTCATTCCCCTTGCACTCGAGCACCAATCCCCTAGCGACAAGCTCTGCGAGTATCTCTTCAAGTTCAGCCATCTGGCGTTCTCTCTCGCGTTCTAACCACGACCAAGTCATAATTCCCTCCAGCCTCGCTTGGGCATCAGAGGTACGGCTCGATACGCCGACCTCGTATGCCCGACACACGACTTTCCATACGCACGCCTCCACACGCTTGCCCACCTCGGTATAGCAGTTTGCATGGCCCGCAGAGACATGATTGTCTAAACTCCTTCTTTAGTCGCACGCGTAGATTACAGGTGGTCAATGAGGTAATAGCAAGCGCCATGCCGCTATTAAGGGCGAGAGCATTTTCGGAAAAATCTTGACAAAACGAGACCTTCCCTCTCAGATCAGCAGGTGACAGAAAGGATTGTGCGCGCACAGTGCATACACGCAACATCTCGGCCTGCACCATTTGCACAGGAAGAAAAGAGAGCTTGCCGAGGAGTCCGATTAAATCAGTTGATTTATAATTTCTTTCCTGCTAGATACCAGACCATGTCACAGAACGATGCGCAGGAGCGGCTCATGACGGCAGCAGAACGCCTCTTCGCCGAACGCGGGCTCGATGGAGTTTCGCTGCGACAGATTAACGAGGCAGCCGGGTGCCGCAACGTCGCGGCCATTCACTATCACTTCGGTTCCAAAGAAGCGCTGATCACGGCGATCATCGAGCGGCGCATGGCGGGGATCAATACCCGACGCCTAGCTATGTTGAGCGAGCTCGAACAAAGCGGACGGGTGAGCGACCTGCAGGCGGTGGTCGAGGCAATGGTCTGGCCACTAGCCGAGCAGCTCAACAATGGATCGGGTGGGAACCATTACATACAGTTGCTTGCGCAGGTCTACGGCGACCCCCGCATCCCGATTGCTGAGACGTTTCGGGGGCGCTACGGGCAGAGCGTGCGGTGCATTGAGGAGCTGATCCGCCAACTTCTGACGCATGTGCCGCGGGAGGTCGTTGCCACGCGTCTTGCCCTGGCCACGGGTCAGATGATTCATGCACTGGCGGACTGGGAGCGTCGCCTGCGAACACCGAGCGGAAAGGCCAGGGTGGCGCGTACTGCGCTTTTTGTGAGTATTCTGACGGATGCGATCGCGGCGGCGGTGGCGGCTCCCGTCTCTGCCGCAACTCACGCACAACTCGACCAGATCCGGCGCCAGCGCGCCTAACCGGAGGGCTGCATGACTCGTTCATTAACCGAGACCACGCAACTCCTCGGACGCTTCGACGAGCCCGGCGTGAGTGGATCCTCAAGTTTTACAATATGGAGGTGAGAGTATGCACCAAGCAAGAGTGTCTTTACATAATTCAGATCGACTCATGAGTGGGGTAGCGATCGAGGATCTTGCGCTGCCACCGGAGATCCAGGTCGAGCCCACGGGTGGGCCCTGTGGTGCGATCGTCCGGGGCGTTGATCTCGCCAACGACCTTCCCGGTGAGACTATCGGCGCTCTGCTCTCAGTGCTCTGTCACGCAGGCATGATGATTCTTCCGGGACAACGGCGACTCACTCCGGAACGCCAGAGCATCGTCACGGAGTGGTTCGGCAAGCCTTTCTTCCGGGACAGCGGCCTCGACAACATCGCCATGGTGAACCGCACTCCGGTGCAGATCCTGGGCAGTCAGGCCAAGGACCCTGGCGGCAACGTACCAGCAGCCGATGTCGATAATGGCCTGGAACTTGCCCCGCACAGCGACGTGCAGGACTACCCGGTGACGCCGGATTTCACGATTCTCCACGCGGTCGAAGTGGTTCCAAGCGTCGAAGGTGGGAACACCTACTGGGCAAATCTCTATCAGGCGTATGAGGAACTCGATGAGAAGACGAAGCGACTGGTTGACCGCATGCAGTGGATGCCCGCCAGCACGCAAGCCACGGCCTACAGGGTCGGCATGCAGAAGGCCAAGGCTGACGTGGAAAAATACGGCCTCAAACTCGACTCCGACGTTCGCCATCCCGTGGTGCGCACGCATCCGGTGACCCGACGCAAGGCGCTCTGGGTATCGACCTTCACGGTGCGCGTCGTCGGACTAGGCGACGAGCAGGCCGAGCAGGCGCTCACCAAACGGCTCAAGGACTACGTGAACCAGGCCCACTTCTGGTACAAGCACGAGTGGAGTCAGGACGACGTGGTCATGTGGGACAACCGCTGCGTGAACCACTGGCGAGAAGGCTGGAATCCAGCGCTGCGGCGCACCATGCATCGAAGTCAGGCAGGGTCGGCACGGCCCTTTTAGCCCCGAGCGGCTTCTAGACAAACCACCATCGCAGCAGCGTAGTTCGACGGTGGCATCGCTTTTCACGCCACGGCTATCGAACGAAAAGGAGGTGTTCCCATGGCCGCTTCAGCTGTCTCCCTTCCCTATACATTGCGTGTCACGCAACTCATGAGTGGGGCAGATCCAACAATCCTCGGCCTCGCGCCGGGAATCGAGCTTGCTCCCACCGGCGGCCCGTGTGGAGTGATCGTTCAAGGCGTTGATCTGCAAGACGACTTGCCTGGCGACGTGGTCTTCTTGCTCCTGACCATCTTCAACCACGCAGGCGTCATGATTCTGCGCGACCAGCACCGTCTTACACCCGAGCGGCACTGCCAGATCATGGAATGGTTTGGCCGCCGTTTCTATCGTGGCGCCACGCCGGACGCCATCGACCGTCTGTCGATGGTCGGCGATCTGCCGCTCCAGCTCCTGTCGAACCGGGACACCCGTAAGCCCGGCAAGCAGGTGCTCCAGGACCCCACCGGCGCGGCCACCCAACCTCTCGACTGGCACTCAGACGTGCAAGACTATGAGGTCCCACCGGACGTGACGGTGCTCCACGGCGTCGAGATCCCGCCCCCTTCGGCGGGCGGCAATACCTACTTCGTAAACCTGTACCGCGCCTACGATGAGCTAGATGCGAAAACCAAGGCGCTGGTCAACGACTTGCGGTGGCGTCCAGCCAGCACCTACGAGACGATGAAAAGAGTCAAGCAACCCAAAGCGCTGGCGGACACCACGCCAGTCGATACCTCCCTGGTGACACAGCCCGTCGTGCGGACACACCCGGTAACCGGTCGCAAGGCACTGTGGATATCCAGCTTCACCATCGAGCTCCTCGGTTTCGACGATCCCGAAGAAGGAAAGGCGTTGTTGAGGCGGCTGCGGGCGCACCTCATCCAGCCACACCTCATCTACACTCACGTGTGGCGGCAGCACGACGTAATTTTTTGGGACAATCGCTGCGTCAACCATGCCCGCGACACCTGGGACGGGAACTACCTGCGCGAGATGCACCGCGCCCAAGCCGGCGGCTCGCGGCCGTTTTGAAGGAGTGATCCTCTATTTCTGCATCAGCGCCTGATACAGATCAGGCCGCCGATCCGGCAGGAAATCCCATTTTTCCTTCAGTCGCGTGATCTCATCGAGATCGAGGGCGGCGATTACCAACTCGTCGCCGTCGGTCTGGGCCTTGGCCATCACCCGCCCGGTCGGTGCGATAATTTCACTGCCCCCAATGTACTCCGCCCCGTCTTCCACCCCGGCTTTCCCCACGGCCACGATAAAAAGCTGGTTTTCCATCGCGGCGGCGCGCAGTAGAATCTCCGAGGTTTCCTGCCCGACCTCTGGAGGTTGGCCAAAGGTAGGCGTGTTGTACGGCACACAGATGAGTTCCGCTCCCCCCAGCGTCAGTGCGCGATACCCCTCTGAAAACCGCCGGTCATAGCAGATGAGGGTTCCCAGCCGGACCTGCGGGAGCGCGAAGACCGGAAAGCCCATGTTCCCCAGGGAAAAGTAGCGCTTCTCGAGGATATTCAGCCCTTCCCAGCGCGGCTCGACTGTACCCGGGATGTGGCTCTTGCGGTATTTGCCTAGGATCGTGCCAGCCGGACTGATACACACCGCACTATTGTAGTAGCAGCCATTCTCCCGCTCGGCGTAGGGCAGCACCCAGTGGAGCTTCGCTCGCTGGGCGGCCTCGAAGAGCGGCCGCGTCACCGGCGACGGGAGCGTCTCCTCAAAAAAGTTCTCCCACGACTGCTGCACTTTGGTGGCAAAGTAGGGAGAGAGCGCAAGTTCGGGAAAGACGACGAATTCCACTCCTTGTTGGCCGGCCTCTTCCATCAGCGCGACCATCCGGTCGACCGTGTCGGGCTTGTTGGATGAGCTCGGTCCCAACTGAGCCGCTGCGACATTCAGACTACGAGTCATGACGTTCCTCCTTAGGTGCCCTGGTGTTGGACGCCTTCACTGGTTGCTGACGGTGCCAATCGGTGCTTTGGAGAAGTCCCAGGCCTGGATCTTCTTGGGGATAAGCTTGGTCAGCACCCGGCCTTCGTTGTCTCTAAAAATCTGGCTCTCCTGAATGTCAGGCCGGGAGAAAAGCTCGCGATACGATTCACGGGTGAAGCCGAGCGAGCCGTCCCGGGTGGAAAGAGGATAACGGCTGGCGATCATCGCCACGGCTTGCTCGGGGGTGTATTCCCCGCGCCAGGGACCGGCTTCGATCCGGATCATTTTGCCCGAGCCCACCTCGGCCAGTTCGGCATCGCCGGTGATAATCACGGCCTTGGCCAGGTTGCTGCGCATGCCCATCAACGGGCGCTCATCCATATCAATGGCCACCGAACAGCGCGGGTTGCGGTTCAGGTGCTTAAACGGCCGCCGGTTACGGGTCAAGGCAAAGTACACACACTGTCCATCCCAATAGTACCACAGCGGGGTAACATGCGGGTACCCGTCTTGACCAATTGTGGCCAAGCGGGCGATCCAGCGCCCGGAGAGAAAGTCGTCGATTTCTTCCTTGGTCATGGCTACGTTTGGATGCCAGGCCATCGCACCACTTACTTTCATACGTGCCTCCTTATGCTATTTTTTGGCAGAATTGACTCTTCCCAACTCACCTCGTATCGCCCACCTCCTGCCGCAACAAGGGCAGCACACGCTCGCCGAAGAACTTCAGGTCGTTGACCCAGTCGAGGAACACCAGGTGCACGCCATCACAGCCGGCGCGCTTCAGACGAATGAACTGTTCCACTACTTGCTCAGGTGTCCCAAAGATTTGAAAGGTTCCCAGAAAGATGAAGTCCTCGCGCACCCGTTGCGTTTGCCGATGGGAGTGGGTGATCGCCTGCGGGCCCATGTAGGTTTGATACTCCTGTTCCAGCGTCTCCTGATCGGCGTTACGGATGATGGAGTTCCGCACCTCATTCACCTCGCGCTCGGTTTCACGGCAGATCACGTACGGGTGCATACACACCTTGACGTTGCGCCCGAATCGCGCTGCCCGCGCTTTGATATCAGTGGCGCGGCGCGCGATCGAGTCGTAGTCCGTCGGCCGGTCAGACAGGATGAAAATCCAATCGCACAAGCGTGCGGCAAAGTCTTGTCCCGCGTCGGAGAAGCCCGCGTTGACTAAAAGCGGCCAGGGCTGCTGGATCGGTTTGGTATCCAAAAAAGCGCCCGTTGTCCGATAATGCCGCCCGGCGAAATCGATCGGCTCGGCACTCGACCACAGTCGCTGCAGAATCGTGACGAACTCGGTCGCGGCGGCATACCGTTCATCGTGGTCGAGGTCGGGAAAGTCAAAAATCTCCGCCGCCCGTGGCGTCAACCCACAAACCACATTCATGCCCCAGCCGCCGTTGCTGATCTCATCAATCCCCGCTCCCAGCTTGGCGAGAAACAGCGGCGCATGACGGTAGAGGATATGCACGGTAGAGATCACCATTGGATAGGTCGTCAGCGCACCGAAGGCCGCCGCGAGAGCCACGGCATCGGTCATGCGGTCGCGGAACTTGAAGGCGCGCGTGATCTTGGGCATGTAGCCACCGCCGGCAAAGAGGTAGTCGAGCTGGAAGTGGTCGGCCAAGAGCGCTAACTCGCGGAGGTACTCGTAGCGATAGGTCGCCAGGTTCGTGGCGTGGGATACTGTCCACCCGCCACTCATCGTGGGCAGAAAGAGCCCGACCATAAAGTGGCGGCTTTCGACGCGCGCACGCCGGGTATCGTTCATCTCTTGTGCCTCTCCTTACCTTGCGCAATTACCCCGCCTTCACATGATCGGGTCAGCTCATCTCAAGGTTGCGGGTGTCATCGAGAGACTTGGTTGTTTTGTGCTTCTTCCTGCTCATAATGTCTCCTACGGACCGATGCTGTGCTTGCGGTGGAGTTGGCGTTGGATCTTGCGCTGGGCGCCTTGCAGGGCCGAGATGAGAAACTGCCGAGTCTGACGCGGGTCGATGATGTCGTCAATGGCATACAGTTCCGCCGCGCGATACGGAGCCGCAGCGTCGAGGTAGCCTGCCGTCAGCTTTTGCTGCAGCGCCTGGCGGTCTGCGGCCTGGGCCAGCTCACGCGCATAGACCACGTTCACGCCGGCTTCTGGTCCCATCATGGCGATACTGGCGCTTGGCCAGGCAACAATTACGTCCGGCTCGATCCCACGACCACCCATGGCGAAATAGGCCAGACCATATCCCTTGCGCACCACCACGGTGATTTTGGGTACGGTTGCTTCACACAGCACTTGCATCCACCGGATGGCTTCAGTCAACAGTTGATCTTCCTCGACTTGCCTGCCAACGAGGAAACCCGGCACATCCTGAAGAAAGACCAGCGGCAGGTGAAACGCATCACACAGGTCGATGAAGCGGGCCGCCTTCTGCGCCGCCGGGCGGTCAATCGTCCCGGCTAGATACAACGGTTGATTGGCAATGATGCCGACCGGCATCCCGCCCAGCCGCGCCAAGGCAGTGATGATGTTGGGGGCGTAGGTCGGTTTGATTTCCAGGCTGCGGCCGTCATCGACGATCACCGCGATGACACGGCGCATGTCGTACCCCCGGCGCAGGTTCACCGGCACGAGGGAAAACAGCTCGTCGCACTGGCGATCACTCGGATCGGTAGCGGGAACGATCGGCGGGGCTGCGTAACAGCTTGAGGGAAAGTACGACAGGAATTCCTTGATGACACGCAGACAATCATGTTCGTCCTGCGCTTCATAATCCGCCTGCCCGGTCACCACTGTTTGCAGGTGCGAGCCGCCCAGCTCTTCCTGGGAGATCTGCTCACCGATCGCCGCTTCCACCACCGGTGGACCCGACATGCCCATGAAGCCCGTGCCTTTCACGATTGGACGGAAATCCGACAACATCGCCAGGAACGACGGTTGGCCAAAACCGCCGCCCATCAACGCGACCACGCGGGGGATAAGCCCAGAGGCGCGGACCTCCTCGATGAAATCGCCCCGACTCATCGCAAATTGCGACCCCAGCAGATCCTGCACCCGACCTGCCGAGGCTTCGAGCAGCGAGACGACTGGGCAGCCTTCTTCACCGGCGCGCCGCTTGATCTGGCTGACCTTCAGGTAGGCCGCCGCCCCGCGAGCCGAGCCACCCGCAACGGTCGCGTCGTCAGCCACCACATAGACCCGGCGGCCGTTAATCAGCCCATAGCCCGTGATCACGCCATCAGCCGGCACGGTCTCTGTACCGCGCCCAGGCGTGGTAAGCGCACCGCTTGCCAGCACCCCATATTCGACAAAGGTGTCTTGGTCGCACAGCAGGGCAATACGCTCGCGTGCGGTGAACTTGCCCCGCGCTTGGTGCCGTTCGATCCGGTCGGGTGTCCCCTGGGCCGCGCCAGCAGCCTTGCGCTCGGCAAGCCTGGCCAGCGGCTCCTCCCACTCATGGCGGTAATCCAGAGCCGAGGGGCGCTTCGGAGGTGGAGCCTCACTTTCTTTTAATTTCTGTTCGCGTGTGTCGCTCATGTGTTGGTCCACATGACAACCTGGTACCACCTGCACAAGAGCGTCTCAGCTCTTGGCGGTCCCGGGCAGCGTGGCCCTGCCGAAGCCGAACGCCTCCGGGCTGTCCTCACCACCCAGGGCAAATTCGCTCCTGCCGATGGCAGTGAGGATCAGATCGAGATTTTCGTGGCGGCAGTAAAACTGCCAGTCACGCAGCACCCGCTCCAGCGGACTCGGCTTGAGATAGATCGAGGAGCCACAACACGCCTGGACGAGGTCAATGACGCGACGCATCGCCATCTCGGAGTAGGCGCGCAACATGCGGCTGTAGTGGAACGCTTCAGGATACCGTCGCTCGCGATACAGGTCGGCCGTCTGACCCAGGAGCAGTTCGGCCGTGACCAGGGCAATACGGGCCTCGGCCAGGTAATGCTGGACAAAGGGATCGTTCACCCGGCGGCGGTCACGCACATACGCCATGCCATAGTTGAATACGTGCGCGCCCACCCCCTGGAAGTTAGCAGAGAACTGCGGTAGGTAACGGGCCTGGACTTGCTGGGTCCAGTAGGCGCCGGGTGGTCCAATCATCGCCTCGTCACTCACGAACACGCGATCGAACTGCACCTCATGGCTCACCGTCGCACGCATGCCTGTCGCCTGCTCCCACCACGTCGGATGAATGGTGACCCCAGGGCTTGCACAGTCCACGAGACAGAGTAGCAAGTGGCTAAACGGGTTTGGCACTCCTTCGGGGAAGGCGAAGACGACCGCGTACTGCGCCGCGCCGGCGTTGGTGGAGTAGGACTTCTTTCCTGTGATTTCGTACCCACCTTTCACCTTTCGCGCCAGGGTAAAAGCGCGGGAACCGCCAGCAGGTGGTCGCCCATCTTGTTCACTCCCCCAGCCACCAAAGATGGCTCCCTCTGCCGCCACGGCGCGCAAGTACCGCTCTTGCTGTTCAGGCGTGCCCAGTAGAGCCACTGGGTGCGTCATATTGGTGTGGACTTGCTGGCTGTGACAGCTTGAGCTGTCCGCGGTTGCGAGCGTCTTCGTCACCAGCCAGACGGGGAGCGGGTCGTCGGTATCCGGACCGAGTCCTAATCCGCCCTGGGCTGTGGGCACGCACATGGCATTCAGGCGCGCTGTGTGCAGCGCGGCGAACAATTCGTGCGGGAAGCGGTTTTCACGATCCCAGGTCTCCGCCAGCGGCTCCACCACCTCACGCGCAATCTGTTCGGCCGTCTCAACAACAGCCCGTGACTGCCGGGAAAGTTTCTCTATGAGCATGCTACCTCCTGACCTCTTCCATTCTCACCATGAAGCAACACTGTCCATGCCGGCTTTAAAACCGCGAGGCGGTGAGCGTGACATCCGCTCGCGCCCAGGCTTTGCGAAAGCGCTGTTCCGTCGCGTCAGCTTCGTCCTGCTTCTTTTGCGCTCGTAAGCTCTGCGTGAGACCATAGAGCGACCAGCCGTTCTCAGGGTTGCGCTGGAGGTCCTCACGATACACCGCTTCCGCCTCAGCCGCCCGACCAGCTTTCAACAGTACCGCGCCTAACGATTGCCGCACGGGGTAGTACCACGGTGGCGGTTCCTCGTAGCGGAGCTCATCTTGCTGGCGCACGGCCGTTTCCAGAGATTGCACCGCCTCAGCCGTTTTGCCTTGCTTGGCCGCCAGCTCTCCGGCTAATACGCTTGCCGCCAGATTGAGCAAGGCGGCGGAGGAATTCATCATCACCCGTGCTTCCGGGGGTGTGGCCTTGGCGATTTCCGTGAGTGTGGCGTGTGCAGTCGCTGCTTTCTTCCATTGCTTCTTGGCGGCAAACGCCAGCCCACGCGCGTACTGCCACATGCCGGTGCTGTAGGTCAGGTCCGCCGGTGGCGCGGGTTGTTTGAGAATCTCTTGCCATTTCCCGAACCGTACTAACGCAAACAGGTACGTCGGGACGAAGGCTTCGACCATCGGCATCTGCCGTACCATCTCCACCGGCAACTTGGCAGAAAAATCTCGTGCGGCCTGTAGCGCCTCAGCACTCCGGCCTTCCAGAGTCGCCGCCGCCCAGAAAAAGTGGATGTTGTGCGGATAGTACATCATCCGGTACGCGCCCTGAATGTTGTACTTCTCGATGTACGCGGCATCGATGGCCGCAGCTTTGGCATTGCTCTCGGCGGCATCATGATAGCGTCCGACGCGTATATAGATGTGCGACGGCATGTGGACCAGGTGTCCCGCTCCAGGCGTCAGCTTGCCTAAGCGATCAGCAAAGGGCGCGGCGCGCTCAGGCTGCGGCGAGGCTTCGACGGTATGGA
>JBFWZL010000169.1:0-11706 GCA_050185455.1 Binatia bacterium
GCCTGGACCTTGCCACTCGCCACGGCAACCACACGCCTGAGTCGGTTCGCGCCCTGGCTCTTGCTCATGTTTATTGTGACGAGCAGCTTCTGGTTTGGCGCACGATTCGATATGCTGGAGAAGCCACAAATCCCGCCAGTATCCACAGCCGCGGAGCAAGATCTCCCAAAAGGCAGACAGGTCAGCGCAGCTCCGTCGACACCAACGGCTCAGCTTACAAACGAAAAGGAGCGTTCATCCGGCAAGGCGGAGTTTGTCCCCGGTCAGTCCAGTCACCCTTCCATGTGGCCAGCGATTACGCCGCTTATCCTCATGCTTGTCGTTGTGGCGTGGGTTGCCTGGAGAAAACAGGAGGAGGTTGTCGTCAAGGATTCCCCTGAATTCGTCGAGGCGCTGAAAATTTGGCTACCGGTCATCACCGCCAAACAAAACACACCGCGTTCGGTCAAACGGTTCCTGAATCGCGTGCGCTATCTGGCGATGCTGCAGCGGCCACAAGAGGAGACGGCGCGACCAATCGTTGTGGTCCAGACGAATGGAAAGCCGGCGGCAAATGGGAAGATTATTCCTGAGTCTCTATTGGTGGCGTTAAGTGCGGTGCACCAGCGTTACCCTGAGCGGGCAGAAACAAATGATAGTTTCATGGAGAAAGTCAAGGAACTTGGAGGAGAACTGGCGGAACAGGAGGTTGCCAACCTTCCACCAGTTCTTCTTCGAGGTGTTCAAATCTTTAACAATGCTTGGACTGCGCATGAGGAACAGTTTCATAACATAGAGGCAGCGGACGCCTATTGGTCAACGTTCGTAGAAATGTCGGAAGGCATCCGCGTGCAATCGTAGAGAAGATGATCGCGTTTTAGCTTGCTTGGGACAGCAAGGTCTGAGTTCTCAGCCATATTTATCAGATCACGAGGCGGGCAAAGCCCGCCCTGCTCAGCACTTGGTACTCAGGACTAAAAAATCGCGATCGGATTCACCGGCGAGGCTGTGCCGCGCACGAGCACGAGCGGCGCGACGACCAGCATGAACGTCCAGCGTTTCTTCGCGACACAGGCGGCGGCGACGTCGTCGAGATTGCAATTATCAATCAAATGAATTCCCATGGCCACAATGGTCACCGCATGAATCGGCAACATGAGCTTCGCATAGCCGCTCGGCAATACATCACTGGCCCCATCTCCGCCCATCATGGCGACCTTACGCGCATGCAGCCATGGCAAACACGCGGCGCCAAGACCAGCCATGCCTTCCTTGAACGAATCCCATGAACCTTTCGCCTTGAGCCGCGCATGTCGGCCAGTACGTACGAACAGCACATCGCCCTCTTCCACACTGAACCCACCATATTGTTCGGCGGCTTCGAGGTCAGCAGGAGAAATCGCCTCGCCAGGCTCCAACCACTCACGATTTTTGATCAGCGGAATATCAATCAACACGCCGCGAGAAACGATGCCCTCTTTCAGGGCGTCGATGGCGCCGTTCTTCGCGCCTTGCGCGGTCACATCGCTGGACGGATAGCCGTTGTACATTTTGCCCTGGTTGAACACATGGCAGAGCGCATCAAGATGCGTGTTCGCTAACCCATGCGGCGCAATCGCAAAATAGTCGGCGCTGTAGGGCACCGGAACCATGCTGGTTTCGCCTGACGAGCCGGTTTGCATCATTAAATGCATGACCGGCGTCGGATTGTCCGGTCCTGGTTGCGTCGCCAAAGGCAACGACATCGTCACGGACACGCCTTCGCGCACTTCGGCGGCGGCGCGTTGTCGCTTCTGCGGCGTGATGTAATTGAGAGCTCCAAGTTGATCATTCGGTCCCCATTTCCCCCAATTACTGAGCGATGAGAAAAACTCGCGCACTTGCGTTTCAGTCAGGTCGGTGTTGGCTGGCATAACCTTCCTCCTTTTGAACTTGTAGCTATCAGCTTTTTCAGAAGGGGAAAAGGAGAAAGGATAAAAGGAAGAAAAGTCTTTCGGTTTTTCTCATTCTTCCCTGTCTGACTGAAAGCTGATAGCTGACTACTGACAATTCCTACAGGAGGGAATCATGCCGCCACAAGAAGACAAACACGCCATCTATAAACGCGCTCAGTTGGGGCACACGCTGGGGTACGGCAAACGTCCGGCGATTGTCGTGGTGGATTTTCAGCTTGGCTTCACCAAGCCGGAACTATCGCCGCTCGCCGGCAATCTCGACGATGAAGTGGCGGCCACGAATATATTGATCGCCGTCGCCCGCAAGAAGAACATTCCTGTCATTTTTACTGTCGTCGGGTACGATCCGCATCGTCAAGACGACGCCGGGTTATGGCCGGAGAAAGTGCCTTCTCTGCGGCTGCTGACGCTTGGCAGTGATCTGGTCGAACTCGACCCACGACTGGACCGGAAACCGGAGGATCTGGTGATCGTGAAGAAATACGCCTCCGGCTTCTTCGGCACCTACCTTGGCTCCACATTGACCATGAAAGGAGTCGATACCCTGATTGTCACTGGCTGTACGACCAGCGGCTGTATACGCGCCACCGTGATGGATGCGCTCAATCACGGCTTTCGTCCGATCGTGCCGCTTGAAGCCATAGGTGACCGCGCGCAAGAACCGCACCAAGCAAATGTCTTCGACATCGGCGCGAAGTATGGCGATGTGGTACAGATTAACGAAGTTCTAGAGTATTTAGAGAATCTGTGACAGGACTCAGAGAAACCGAGACGGGGGGAACCGGAGAAGGAAAAAGCAATACGTTCTCTCTCCGATTCTCTGATTCCCCGATTCATTCCGCGCATCGCGCGGGGTCTTCCCTTGCCATGCGCCCTGGGTTAAAAGGGCTCTCGGCGGCAACGTGCCGACACTGCAGAGCGAGCGAGGTGTGGACGATGCGAAGCGCATCAATTTTTCTCAGTTTGGCGGCGCTCTTACTAACCCTGCCAGCATGCACCCAAGCTGGTAACGAGTCGAAAGGAGGCGGACCCGTGGTTCTTATGTCTACGTCGATAGGCGATATCAAGGTCGAATTATACGAAAAGGAAGCGCCTGAGACGGTCAAAAATTTTCTCTCTTATGTCAACGATAAGTTTTACGATGGCACGATTTTTCATCGCGTCATTGCCGGGTTCATGATCCAAGGCGGCGGTTTCACTCCAGACATGCAACAGAAGGACACGAAATCGCCCATCAAGAACGAATCGAGTAATGGACTGAAGAACGACCCTTACACCCTCGCGATGGCGCGCACGTCGGCGCCGGACAGCGCGACTTCACAGTTTTTCATTAATGTAAAGAGCAATGACTTTCTTAACAAGGCAAGTGCGCAAGACGGCGTGGGGTACGCGGTGTTCGGCAAGGTAATCGACGGCATGGATATTGTCGATAAGATCGAAAAAGTACAAACCGGACACAAAGGCATGCACGGAGACGTGCCGATCGAGCCGGTCGTTATTAACTCAGTAACCGTCATCTCTGCAGGCAGCAAATAGCGCTCTTCATTCGGGGGGTGAAACATGCGTCGTTATACATGGATGTTTGCAGTGGCTGTTTTATTCGTGAGCTCGTTCGCCAAACTTGCCCACGGCGGGTCGCTTTCCGCGGAACAGCAAAAAGCACTGGATTCGAGCAAATATGTATACATTCAGAGTACCCGCGCCGACGGGTCCTTAGGCAAACCAGCAGAAATCTGGTTCATGCACCACGAGGGCGCAGTTTGGGTCTGTTCGCCGACAACAACATATCGCGTGAAACGGATTCAGGCTGGAAAAACCGAAGCGAAAATCGCGATCGGCAAACCAGACGGCCCATCATTCAAAGCCAAAGGCTCAGTCGTCAAAGATGCTGAGGTCAATAAGGCGCTCTATGAGAGCTTTGCTAAGAAATATGCCGACGGATGGTCTTCGTATGAGAAACAATTCAAGGAAGGACTAGCAAACGGTTCTCGCACGCTCGTGAAGTACGATCCGGAATAAACACGGAACACGCAAGACGGAACAGGTGAGATAAGGAGGCCGTTATGAATCTCGCATGGGCAAAAGAATGGTTCAGCATTTTCAGTAATGCCGCAGGAATCGAAAGGATGGGCAATTACTATACTGATGATGTGCAATTTGCAGATATGACTTTTGCGCATCAAGAGAATGGGCTCGCCAATCTGCGAAAATTTTTTGCAGGGTTTTCCTCTCCGAATGCTGGAGAAAACGTCTTCACAGTCACGGCCTACTCTGGCGGGTCCGAGGGTGGAGCCGTCGAATGGACTTGGCAGGCCAAGCATGCAAGCAGCTTCTTAGGCGTTCCCGCCGCGGGAAAACAGACAACGGTCAAGGGAGTGTCGATCATTACCTTAAGAAGCGGCAAGATCGCTTCTCAACATGACTATTGGGACGCAAACACCGTATTAGGACAGCTCAAGAGTTGACGTCTCGTCGCCGCCACTAGCGTGGCTTATTCTCCATAGAGGAGCGGCGTTTACCGCTGCTCCTCGCTGTTTTCAGATGCGCGATATCGCGCCATGACGCTATGGTATCTGCCATAGAAAAAGTAAATCCCCAATCCGAGTAGTAACCAAATAGCCAACCGTAACCAGTTCTCCGCCGGGAGGGAGAACATCAACACCAAACAAAAAAGGACGCCAAGAATCGGCGTCAGCGGCGCCATTGGGCAGCGGAATGGACGTTCAGCGTCGGGGTAAATGCTTCGCATGATTAGCACTGCCACGCACACGATGACAAACGCTAATAGAGTGCCAATATTGACAAGTTCAGCGAGAATTCGGAGAGGCACCAACGCGCCTAAAGCGCCAACAAAAATCCCCGTTAAGATGGTGGATTTCCACGGTGTACGAAAACGCTCGTGCACGGCTCCGAAAAAACTTGGTGGGATTAACCCATCGCGCGCCATCGCTAGCATCACGCGCGGCTGGCTGAGCATCAATACCAACAAGACTGAGGTGATGCCTGTCAACGCTCCTAGAGAAATAAGAAACTGCGCCCAGGGTAATCCCACTTGTTTAAATGCATCTGACACGGGCGCATCAATGTTGATTTGCTGATACGGCACCATGCCCGTCAGGACGGCCGCCACGGCAACGTAAAGCACCGTACACAACACGAGGGAAACAATGATGCCGACGGGAACATCACGCTGGGGATTACGCGATTCCTCTGCGTGCGTCGACACGGAATCGAAGCCAATATAGGCGAAAAAGATCGTTGCCGCGCCCGCCAAGACACCAAGCGGCTCGCCGCCCGGGCCAGACTGCCCCATCAACGTATAGCCAAAAAGGCTAATGCCAGAATAGCCATAGGGAGCGAAAGGCTGCCAGTTTTGCGGGTTCACGTACAGTGCGCCAACGAAAATGACAAATAATACGACGGCGACCTTTATGATCACCATTGCCGAATTCACGCTGGCGCTCTCTCGAATGCCTACTACCAACACACTAGTCACGGCCGCAGTCACAAGAAGGGCCGGAAGATCAATCAAGGTTCCCGTCGCCATTAGCTGCCCAGTCGCAGGATCAAAATCGAACGGCGCGTTCGTAAAAACGTGCGGCAACTGAACCCCTAAAATGCCAATGAAATCCTGAAAATAATGGGACCATCCATGAGCTACCGTTGCGGAGGCAACGCCGTACTCAAGCACGAGGTCCCAGCCGATGATCCAGGCGAACAATTCGCCAAGCGTCGCATAGGCGTACGTATAAGCGGAGCCGGCAACCGGCACCATCGAAGCAAACTCCGCATAGCACAAGGCGGCAAAAATACAGGCAGATCCCGCAACGACGAACGATAACGTGAGGGCTGGCCCCACCTTATCATGCGCCGCGATTCCAGTAAGAACGAAAATTCCAGTTCCGATAATTGCGCCAACCCCAAGGCTGGTCAGTTGCACTGGCCCAAGCACTCTGCGTAACCGTTGCTCGCTACGCATTTCCTCAAGCAACAATTTGAGTGGTTTTCTAGCAAAGAATTGATGACCCATGCGTCCTCTCCCCACCGTTTCTTCTTTTCTCCGCCTATAGAGTACGTGAGGTTGTGGCGGAGAGCAAATCTCCGCTATGGGGAATTTTCTTCGTAGGGTGCGCATGGTAAGAGTGCTAGGGAAAAGGGAAGGAGCGCTAATGCCTGAGGGAATCAATCTGTTTGAGATAATTCAGACGATGCGAGCGATGCGCCGCCTCAAACCCGATCCGGTGCCGGACGCACTGATCCGCAAAATCATTGCCGCCGGTCTCTGCGCACCAAGCGGCGGTGATGTACAACACTGGCGATTTATCATAGTCAAAGATCCGGAGACCAAGAAACAACTCCAGCTTCGTTATAAAAAGGCGCTGGATCAACTGTTGCCGCGTTATCGAGCGGCTCCGCCTCCTCCAGGAAAAAGCGAAGCACAAAAGAATCGGATGCTAAACGCCGTCGAGTACCTCACTGAGCACTTCCATGAAGCGCCGGTGCTCATTGTTTGCTGCCTTGTCGGCGATATGGCAAAGGCAATCGGCTTACCGAAAATGTCAGGCGCGTCTATTTATCCAGCTGTGCAAAACATGCTGCTGGCGGCGCGCGGGCTCGGTCTGGGCTCCACGCTTACAACGCGCCACTTGCTCTTTGAGCAAGAAGTCAACGAGGTGCTCGGTTTACCGGAAAACGCCGAGACCTTCGCCATTCTTCCCATTGGCTATCCCATGGGAAAATTTGGCCCGGTCTCGCGGCAGACGGTGGAAGCCGTAACGTTTCAGGATCGGTGGGGACAATCGTATGCGTAGGCAGCTCCTGTACTTGGCTAAGAACCGGAGAACCAGGGGCTGGGAAAATCGGGGCATGGAGAGAGAGTCAGAGAGGGGCGGCAACCAAGAGGCGCCAAAGAAAGTAGTCTCCTCGCCGCTTCGCCCCTTGCGCTTCCCCGATCCTTTTGTTCCCTCCTTCTCCCATTCAGAGACGGTAGTGGGGTCGTGGAGGAGCTGATGGACTGGGGGACATTAATCTCATCAACATTGCAATTGTATCAACAGGCGGCAAAAGAGACGTGGGAGAAAGGCCGTCGCTCATGGTGGGTCGGGTTTTTACCGTTTCTTTACGGCCCCATCTTTTTTCTGTGCGCCACGTTTACCGCTTCGCTTGGCCTTATCGGTGGGCTCATCACTGGCTTGGTCCTCGCAATGTGCGCGAGTTCGTATCTGTACTTCATCGAAGGCGTTATAAATGGCAATCGTATGCACCCGAGTGAATTGGTTGAAAGTTGGCGTCCGCACTTCAGTTCTGTGATCAATATCCTCTTCTTTTTTTTTATCGTCCAATACGCTCTTGCCCTGCTCACCCCTGCTGGCGATGAAACTGCTCTGATCCTTGCCTCATTAATCGAGTTGATCCTCTTAATTATTCTCAATCCGATACCAGAAATTATCTATCAAGGACGGAGCGAGGGATTTTCCATGCTGCAGGAAAGCGTCGATTTCCTACGCTCAAGCGGAGTAGAGTGGTTCCTGCCCTTTATTGCTCTCGCCCTGGTCTCCGCTGTTATTCTTCCCTTGCCCTTGCTTGAAGGACCATTGCAGTTTGGACGCCTGACTTTCCCCACTACGGGAGGAGGCATTCCGCAAGGCTCTTTCTCCGGGCTCTTGTGGAGTATGGTGAGCGCATTTTTACTCTTTGCCATCATGATCTTTCGCGGCTTGTTGTTCCGCGCGCTCTCGGGTACGACACGCAGGCAACGTATCTTTCGTTCGCGGTTGTCATAAAGTCGGTGGGTTCTCAAATCGCAAATTTCCAGTCGATCTTCGTCCTTTCAGAAACTCAACAAACAGTAGCAAGCGTCTTGTCCATACGTGACCAAGGGCGCTGCCGCTACCACTTCGGTTCCCACGAGCGCCAGCGCCACTGGTCACGGTCATTCCCAGCCCCTGAGGTCGCTGAATCAATATCCTCCGCCTGCTCTTGCGGAGCAAGCAAAGCGCCCCAGTTCGTTCGCTCACGCATCTGCGTTTTCACTTTCTCCGGGATAAACTCCCGTCCTTGCCGGAATTCCCATCCGCCGCCAAGCGCCTTGTATAATGTAATTAAGTTCAGAGCGACTAATCCCTTCGTGGCGACGAGGCGATCTTGTTCGTCCACAAGGAACTGTTGCGTAGTAAGGACACGAGTGTAGTCCACCTCGCCCTCGCGATATTGGAAGTCCGCCAGTTCCACCGCACGGGTTGCCGCCTCGACGCTACTCGCCAGGAGCGCTACTCGCCACTGTGCACCCAGGTACGCGGCAATGGCGTTTTCAACCTCGCCTTGCGCTCTCAGCACAGTATTTTCATACTCGCTAATACCTGCTTGAAAACGGGCGTCTTGCACCCGGATGTTATTTTGGATGCGCCCGTAGTTGAGAATTGCCCAGCGGAAGCCCGGTCCACCGAAATTTTCAAAACTATTCGACTTGAATAAATCGGTGAACTCCTCACTGGTGAGACTAAGAGTGCCAATCAACGCGAAGCTCGGCAACAAGTCGGCTTTGGCGACACCAATCTGGGCGCTCTGCGCGGCTAGAAGCCGCTCGGCCTGACGAATATCCGGACGTCGTCGCAGCAGGTCAGCGGGAATACCCACGGCGATTTCCGAAGGAGCGGTGGGTATCAGTTTGGCTCCCCCAAACATACTACCCAAGTCCTGGGGTGGGAGGCCCAAAAGAATGGAGAGATTATTCTGCGCTTGGCGAATACCGGCTTCCAATTCAGGGATCTGCGCTTGGGTGTCGCGCAACAACGCCGCCGCCTGGGAGGCGTCTAGTTCGGTCACGATACCGCCGTGGAATTTCAAGTCAGCAAGTTCGAAGCTGCGCTCTTGAATAAGAACGTTGGCCTTGGCGACATTAAGACGTTCCTCAGTCGTGCGAAACTGGACATAGTTCGATGCTACTTCGGCAATGAGGCTTACTAGGACATCATCATAGGTCGCGACCGAGGCCAGGAGTTCAGCATCAGCAACTTCAATTCCCCGGCGGAAGCGACCCCACAGATCAAGTTCCCAGGTGACGTCAAAGCCAAGTTGCCAGTCGTCAAAGGTCGAATCCAGTAGCGGAGAATTTCGTCCTGCCTTATTGGTGCTAATGTCATTACGCGTATAGGTCCCGAACGCTTCTTGTTGTTGCGGGAAGAGTTGTCCGATAACGATGCCTCTCCGTGCTTGCGCTTCGAGCACCCGGATTCCTGCGGCGTGTAGGGAGGGATTTTGCCGGTACGCGGTTTCGACCAGTGTGTTCAGCACTGGATCGTTGAATACGGTCCACCAGGCGCTGAGATCTTTTGGCTCGCGCTTCACCGTAGGATCAGGCGGTTCAATCCACGTCTCCGCCGTCGACGTTGGTGGGCGGACATAATCAGGACCGATCATAGCGCAGCCAGAGAACAACAATGTGACAATGATCGCGAGAACCGCGAAGTCGAAACGTGGGGGATTCGGGAATTGAAAGCGAAGGATCATACAATCCACCTGACACCGCATCATCGATCGTCTACTGAAACAATGTGTTCGGCTGGCGAGGTAGTGTCCTTTACCAAGGGGGCATGAGACGCCCTATCGCTGGTCCCCGCCATGCGCCGCTCGCTCCATCCACGGATAACTGAATAGAACACCGGGGTAAAAAGGATGCCGAACAGCGTTACGCCGAGCATGCCGCTGAACACGGTAATGCCGAGCGCGAACCGCATTTCCGCGCCAGCCCCTGAGGAAATAACTAGCGGCGCCACGCCGAGAATAAACGCGAACGACGTCATAAGAATAGGACGGAGCCGCAACCGGCTCGCCTCTACTATAGCGTCGAACCGGCTCCGTCCTTCATCTTGCAACTGCTTGGCGAATTCGACAATCAGAATGGCGTTCTTCGCCGCCAAGCCAATCAGCACCACGAGCCCGATCTGCGTGAAAATGTTGTTGTCGGAGCCGACCAGCCACACGCCGGTAATGGCGGCCAGCAAGCACATGGGAACGATCAGAATAATGGCGAGCGGCAGCGTCCAACTTTCGTATTGAGCGGCTAGCACAAGAAAAACAAAGATCGTGCCCAGGATAAAAACAAAAATGGCGGTATTCCCAGCCAAGATTTGCTGGAGCGTGAGTTCGGTCCACTCAAAACTCATCGACGACGGCAATTCCTGCCTGGCGACCTGTTCCATCAACACAACCGCTTGGCCCGAACTCATTCCTGGAAGGAGAGCGCCATTGATCTCCGCTGACGGATACAAATTGTAGTGATTGACCATGGCCGGCCCGCTGACTTCTTGCACATCGAGAAAGGCGCCCAACGGCGCCATCGCGCCCTCTTGATTGCGGACCTTTAGCTTGCCGATATCCTCGGTACGCATGCGAAACTGAGTATCGGCCTGCACGTTGACCTGCCAGTTACGACCGAAGCGGGTAAAGTCGTTGACATAGACCGACCCCAAATAGACTTGCAGCGTGTCGAACACGTCGTCGAGGGGTACACCCATAGACTTCACTTTGGTCCGGTCTACATCGACAAAGATTTGCGGCTGGTTGGCGGTAAAGCTGCTGAATAAGCCGACGAGACCAGGTTGAGCCGCACCGACGCGAATGACGCTTCCGACCGCGTCCTGTAGCGCGGCAAAGCCCGCGTCGCCGCGGTCCTGCACCTGCATCTTGAAACCGCCGGCGTTGCCAATTCCCCGCACCGGCGGCGCGCCGAACGCCAAGACGACGCCTTCTTGAATCGACATCAGGGATCGACGCAGTTGCGCCACGACATTATTCGCATGCAGCTCTGTATGTCCGGCGCGTTCTTCAAAGGGCTTGAGGATAACGAACATGGTGCCGGCGTTCGACAAGTTCGCGCCAGTCAGGAGCGAGAAGCCAGGGATGCGAAACGTGTGAGAAACGCCCGGTATCGCTCGCGCAGCCTCGCTGGCGCGGGTCATGACGGCTTCCGTTCGCTCCAGGTTCGCTCCATCCGGCAGCTGCGCCACAACGAGCAGATAGCCTTGATCCTGTTCAGGGATGAATCCCACCGGAACGCTAGTGAACCCTAGATAGGTAAGGCCGAGCAGGCCGCCGTAAAGCACAAGAACGATGACGCTTACGCGCAAAAGCATTGCCACCGTCCGTCCATAAATATTGATTACTCGCTCAAAGACCCAGTTGAATCCTTGGAAGAAAGCTCTCAACAGGCGATTGACCAGCGGGGCTAGAAACCATCCGACGATACTGCCTACCACCAAGATCGCGCCTCGCAGCGCCCATGACGCCGCCGCGGGAGCGCATAGCCAATAGGCGAGCAAGCCAAAAAGCAAAGCGATGCCAAGCGGAGGCAGCGGTTCTCGCTGCTCATGATCCGCGCCATGAGGTTTGATCAACTGTACGGCGCGGGCTGGCACCATCGTCAGCGCGTTGATGGCGGAAATAAGGGTAGATGCAGCAATGGTCAACGCGAATTGTTGGTAGAATTGCCCGCTGATGCCTTGAATCAAGGCCGTTGGAATAAAAACCGCACAGAGCACTAAGGTGATGGCAATCACGGGGCCGGTGATCTCCTCCATCGCCTTGAGCGCGGCGTCACGCGGCGCGAGTCCCTTCGCCATCCAACGTTCAATATTCTCGACCACGACGATCGCGTCGTCCACCACGATACCAATGGCGAGCACTAACCCGAATAATGACAGGTTGTTTAGTGAAAATCCCAACGCCGCCATCACCGCGAAGGTGCCAACCAGCGACACTGGGACATCGAACA
>JBFWZL010000170.1:0-11726 GCA_050185455.1 Binatia bacterium
AAATTTCCCTTGTCATCATAAAACTCACCTGCAATGTCATCATAAAACTCACCTGCAATGCTGTATCTCGTTGTATGGGGAGGCGTATGAACTCGAATTCCGTTTTCATTTCTCACGCCAGCGCTGATGACGGCTTTGTCAAAGAGCTGTGCCAGGCCCTGGAAGGTCAAGGGCTAACAGTGTGGGCCGATTCTCGCGAGCTGAGCGGTGGAGATAAACTGGCGCCCACAATCAAGCAGGCGATTGCATAGGCGCGACAGGTCCTCGTGGTCCTGAGTCCGCAGACTGTAAACTCTTCTTGGGTGCGTCGCGAAGTCCGCAAAGCGTTGGAGGTGGAAAGGCAACGGATCAATGATGGCTACCGGGTTATTCCGCTGCTCTTGCCCGGTATTACCGTCGGTGCGCTGGGTAACTGGTTCGAGGAAGAACCGGTCGCCGTGCCGATTCAGCTCACACCTGGTGGCTTGAGTGAGGCGTTCCCGCACATTCTCGCGGCGTTGGGAGAATGGCTCCAGAACGATGCCCAACCTCAGAAAAAGGTCGAGGCCAAACCGGTTGAAGAGTTGTTGTCAAGTTGAGCGATCCCAGCATTACCACCGAAGATGGCAAGCGACGCGTGACGGCAACCGCGACGTTGGTGTATGAACCGGCGCACCCGACTAAACCCACAGAGGAAAGTACACGGTTTCGCATGACCGCGCCGCTCGGGCCTATCGAAGCGGAACAAGCTCTTGCCCAGTACGCGGGTACAGATGCTCCACCCTCATGTAAAATTTTGCTCGCCAAACTACGCGCCATTCTCAAAGGAGATCGTAATTTTTCCCTCACCACCGACCCCGAGCTGGATTATGACGATGCGGCGGAGCTGCAGTTGTTGTTGGAAAGGTTGAATGCACGGTTGGAATAAACGCATCGCCTCGGCCTTTGAAAAACCCATAATCGATGTCGGCATCCGGAGTAAACACGGTCTTCAGCGCGTCCTCGTCGAGCCAATCCAACGCACGGCAGTAACGAGTCAAGGTTTCGCTGCACGCTTGCTTGTCCAATAAGACACGAAGTTCATGATTATCACTTACCATGCTGCCTCCTTTTACGAGAGCCTCGAACATAATGAATTCACGTCTTCCTCAAAACCCCCGCCGCGGGATCACAAACGAATCTCTCTTGACCCGTTCTCCGCTCCTCGATACTACAGGCGCATGCATACCCCTTTACGTTTTGGTATTTTCCTCCCGCCGATGCATCCCGTCGGCCAAAATCCTACTCTTACGCTACAACGTGATCTCGAACTCGTCGAACATCTTGATCGTTTAGGATTCGATGAAGCATGGATCGGCGAGCATCATTCCGCCGGCTATGAGACGATCGCCTCCCCCGAAGTCTTTATCGGCATCGCCTCACAACGCACACGACATATCAAACTTGGCACTGGAGTAAACTCGCTGCCGTATCATCATCCGCTGATCCTGATCGACCGCATCGTGCAGCTCGACCACATGACGCGCGGTCGTGTCATGTTCGGCGCCGGTCCCGGTCAGTTGACCTCCGACGCCATCATGCTGGGCATCAATCCCGACAATCAACGCCGCATGATGGAAGAAAGCCTCGAAGTCATCATGGCCTTGTTGCAAGGCGAGGTCGTGACGCGCAAGACCGACTGGTTCACAATTCAGGAAGGCGTGTTGCAGCTTCGTCCCTACAGTCATCCATGTTTTGATATCGCCGTCGCGGCGTCCATCTCACCCACGGGCGCGAAACTCGCTGGACGGTTCGGCGTCGGATTGCTTTCCTTGGCGGCAACCAATCCGCTAGGCTTTGACTTGCTTGCCGACCACTGGACAGTCGTGGAAGAACAGGCGGCCAAGCATGGTCGCACCGCCGATCGCAATAAATGGCGTATGGTCGGACCTATGCATATAGCGGAAACGGAGAAACAGGCGCTGGACGATTGCCGCTATGGCTTCATGAACATCTTCACTTACCTTTCGCACATCCTCCCCATGAAACCTGGCAACGCCACAACCTACGAAGAAGCGGTGCAGGAAATGAACGAAACCGGCGCTGGGGTAATCGGCACGCCGGATATGGCGATTGCGCAGATCGAGCGGCTCCTCAAGCAATCCGGCGGCTTTGGCTGCTATCTCACCATCGGCGCGGATTTTGCCGATTGGGAGGCGACGCTACGCTCTTACGAACTTATTTCGCGGTACGTCATGCCGCATTTCAAAGGGCAAATCGCGCCGCCGCAAGCGTCGTACGATCGCGTCATCGGCGCAGGCGACAAATTTATTTCCGCCACCGCGCATGCGATTGAAAAAGCGATCAATGAGTACGCCTCGGAACGACCGCGGAAGTAATCAGCTTTGTAAGAGGGCGGAGCAGGCCCGCCCTCTTACCTGACGAGTACTTCATTGATCGCAACGCCTTATTTCACTGAGATCTTTCGTTGCTGAACGGCGCTCGCGCCGCTGTCATCAGTAATTGTGAGAGTGACATCGAATTTTCCCGAAGTCATATAAAAGTGGACAGGGTTTTGCTCAACGCTCGTCCCTCCATCGCCAAAAGCCCAGCTCCAGGAAAGAATCGTTCCGTCGGGATCTTTCGACCTATCGGTGAAGGCAACGCTTAAGGTTCCTTTTGTCTGTTTTTCTTTGAAATCCGCTTTCGGCGGTCGGTTCTCCCGTACTGTAATCGACACCTTCTCTTTAGCGCTGTCGCCGTCGGTATCCGTCGCCGTCAGAATAGCCGTAAACTTCTTTGTTTTGGGCACTGCAGCGTAGGAGTGCAAAAAAATAGGACTGCTGCTGGTAATCATCCCAGGCGCGCTGCCATCGCCAAAATCCATAGTAAACGACTTGATGGTTCCAACAGACTCCGATCCATCAAAAGTCACGAGAAGAGGTCCTTTTCCTTCTTTGGGAGCAGCCTTGAGCTTCACCTTCATCTTCACTTTTGGAGTGTACACTTGAGTGATGGCGACGCCGCGCGGCGTGCTCCCGGTTGGAAGAGGAATAAGCGAAAGCACAGTTACTGGACTGGCGTTTAAGTCCAGAATGGAAACTGAGTCGGAATCTTCATTGGTAATCGCCGCTAATCTCAAACCGTCCAGTGTCGCGGTCACCGCCGCCTTGAAACTGCCTTTGGTGGGCGCTAACGAGAGAAAATCATTGGAAAGATCAGAGAGGTGCAGAATAGCCGCCTGACCTGGATTCGTCCCTTGAGCGATCAGCACTGCATTACCGTCAGGAGTAGTTGCCGCGCCTCGAGGAGTTTGCAGAGAGATGGTCGACTTTGCTGCAGTAGGAACCTGATTGCCGCTCTTATCTGGATCGCAATCCGGCAAGCAGCCGATGTCGACGATAGAGACGGTATGATCCTGCCGGTTCGTCAGCACAGCGGTCGCGCTATCCGAAGTGACAGCCACATCAAGGGGATGATAGGGAGCCAGAGACGTCGTGCCCAAGAGTTTCTTGGCTTTAAGATCTACATAGGCGAAGCGTTTACCGTTGGTTTGCGTCACCAGCGCGAATTTGCCGTTTGGCGTGATAGTGACCCCATCCGGCTTTTTATCCGTTCCTAAAGAAAAGATCTTCACGATGCTTTCTGGACCCGGAGGTTGTTCCCCTGGAGTAGCAGCGTCACAGTCGGGTAGGCAACTGAGATCAAGGATCGCCACGGAATCCGCGTCTGTAGGATCTGGGTCATCAATGGCCACAACGGCAACGGCGCCATGAATAGCGATGCCTTTCGGGTGACTCTTTTGGCTTCCCGGAGCGCCTTCTGAACCTACAACAGTTGTTCCTATAACAGTGGGGCTTGGAGTGGTAGTGAGATCAATCCAGGTCAAGAAATCGGCGTCTAAGTTGCTCACGATAGCAAACTGGTTATCGGGGGTGAGGGCTACCCAACGCGGCATCTTGAAACTAGCGTCGTTAATAGGTGTCGGGGCGCCGCCCACAACCCCTAGATCAAGGATGGTCACGCTTCCTGAACCAAAAGTTCCCCCGCCGTTATTGACCACCACCGCTAGAGGAGCGGCAGCAGCAAGGGAGGAAAGGTTTATAGCTAGCCAGGGGAACACAGCCCACATAGTCAGCGCTAATCGTCTTTGGGTTATGTACCGCAGAGCAGATCGTGTTTTCATAGTTGTCTCCTTTTCTAGGTAAAGAATGCCTTTCCCAAGCCTCGGTAATTCTCGCTGCCGTCGTCTGCCACGACGTGAAAGGCTCAGCGTTGCGACCTTCTAACGTCACTGGGGTATAGCAATGCAATGAACGGAAAATAGAGGAATAAGAATCGGCGGCTCATAAGTGACCTGATGAATATAGGACACTCAGAGTGAAGAAACAGTCGAGCAAACGATATATTTTCCTATATCTTTCAATAGATGGAGACAGGAAGCAGAACCTGTCTTGCCCTGTCCTCCATCTCGCCTTCTGTCCCTTGGTGGGATTCGTTCGGTTGGGCCGAGTCTATGAGAGAGGGCGCACCTGAAGCGGGTTCGATTCGATCTGCTCGGGCATTTCCGGGAATGCCCGAGCGCACAGGCGTAACCGAAACTGCATCTTCCCTTCAGAGTGGAAATCCGTGGGAATCGTCCATTTGAATCTCCTCTGAGCAGGCTCTTTCACCGATAAGCAAGCGTCGTCTTTACCCTCGAAGGAAAACGTTTGCGGCTCTCGCCCATCTTGAACAACAACAAATCCGGACAACAGTCCAATCGGATAGTCGGTGATGCGGGCCAGCCGCAGGTCTATTGTTTCGCCGGGAAGATAAATATCCCGATCCGTCCGTACTATGACTTGTCTGTTATGCTCGGAGATATTGGTGCGGACCTTGGACGTGGTCTCATCCCAATAACGCACCGGGCCGGTGTCCACATGCAGTGAATTGTCATGATAGAAACCCACACCGCAGCAGTTCAATTTTTTGATCATCTCGAACCACTCCGCAGACAAGACCTTCCGCATGCGAATATCCGCCGCCATGCCTTCGATATGCATGCTGGTCTTAGCGGCAAGTCGCCCTTTGGCGCGCAGATTTTCATTATATTCAGGGCTGCGGTAGCCGGAAATAATTTCGATTGGCTGGCGGTAGCGATCTTCAATATAGTCCAGCACCGATACGAGCCGTAACGCGATCTGATCGTCGGAATCGGCAGGGACCCCAAAGAGCTGATCAATCTGTTGACGAGCTTTGGCAGGATACGTGCCATCAGGCAGACGATACTGAATCTTAGCGGATTTGTTGGTATGCGCGTTGATCAAATGAATTGACCCGTCGCCGCTGAGAAAGTAGCGATCAGTGAGTTTGGCGTTGTCGGCCCACGACATAGCTGCCGATAGCCACAAGAAAACGAATAAACATCGCACCATAAAAAATTCGCGTATCCTCATCGCGGGAAGATTACCTTTCACCGATGCTTTGGCTCTCGGGTCCTTAATTCGCTCACTTTTTTCCTTGGCCCTCTCCGATCAACACTTCTCTCGCGGTTTCCAGGTCTTTTCTGTGCCTCTCATCAGCTTCTGGATAGGCTAAGCCCAAGCCTTCCAAGGTCTCCACAATAGCCGCCGCCACCACGAGGCGCGTAAACCACTTACGGTCGGCGGGAACAACGTACCATGGCGCCTGCGAAGAACTCGTGTGTTGAATCATGTCTTCGTAGACGCGCATATACTCGTCCCAGTGCTGTCGCTCTTGCACATCCGGCAGTGCAAACTTCCAATGTTTCTCTGGTTCTTCCAGTCGCTCAAGAAACCGTTTCCGTTGTTCTTCCTTGGACGCGTGGAGAAAGAATTTGCGAATGACAACGCCATTTCTAGAAAGATATCGCTCAAAGGCGTTGATATCCTCAAATCGCTCTTGCCAGATATTCTCCGTAATAAGCGAGACCGGCAGTTTTTGCTTCTTCAGGAATTCTGGATGCACACGCACGATAAGAACTTCTTCATAATAAGAACGATTGAAAATTCCGATTCGCCCCCGTTCAGGCAGGCGACACGTCGTGCGCCAAAGGAAATCGTGATCGAGTTCTTCTCCCGAGGGAGCCTTGAAGGAGTAGACTTGACAACCTTGCGGATTGATCCCAGACATCACATGCTTAATAGTGCTATCTTTGCCCGCGGCATCCATTGCTTGGAAAATCAGGAGGAGCGACCAGCGATCTTGGGCGTAGAGTTTCTCCTGCAGTTCGCTCAGTCGAGCGATCCCTTGTTCGAGGAGCACCCGTGCGTGCTCTTTTGATTGAATCCGCCCGGTGTCGTTCGGATCATAGTCTTTCAAACGGAATTTCTTCCCATTTGACACCCGAAACGGATCGACTAGCTTCTTCGCATTAGGCATCCGCTCTCGTCCTTTCCACTCATTCGGCTTTCAAAGAATGCTCTGTTCCTACTAGGCGGGTAGGTATTTGACAATACAGGTCGGAATCCATACCTATGAGCAGCCTCGACATCCCTATCGCCAGACACATTTCGATGGCGCATAAGGCGTAATGACTTTTAGCGACCTCTCTCTCATCATTGCCAGCGGCTTGGGGGCTGGATTTATCAACGCGGTCTCCGGCGGCGGAGCGATGCTCACCGTGCCCGCTCTCATTTTTATCGGTATTCCTCCGGGAGTCGCAAACGGTACGAACCGAGTCGCGGTTGTTGTGCAGAACATCGTAGCGCTTGCTACCTATCAACGTTTGGGAGTAGCAAACCACCGCCTCGGTTTATCGCTCGCCCCGCCCGCGGTCTTGGGTTCTTTTTTGGGCGCCCTGATTTCTATCAGATTGGATGATGCACAATTTCGCACGATCTTGGGCTTCATCCTCCTTCTCCTCGCTGGTCCTATCTGGGCTGAACCCCGTCTGAATGCCAAAGCAGCACAATGGAGACAGAGCCATCAAGGCAGTTGGATGCCGCATCTTGTCTTCTTCTTCCTTGGCGTCTACGGCGGCTTGTTGCAGATTGGCGTCGGCATTTTCGTGCTCGTGGCGTTAAGCACCTTCAAAGGGCTGGACCTCGTGTTGGCTAACAGCGTGAAAGTCGAGATCGTCCTTTGTCTCACGGCGCTGGCGCTCATTCTTTTTATCATCGACGGCAAGGTGGCTTGGAATGCGGGCTTGATCCTATCCGCGAGCAATTCCGTCGGGGCGTGGTGTGGCGCGCAATGGGGCGTCAAAAAAGGGGAAGCGTGGATTCGTATGGTACTAACCATAACGGTTATCATGATGGCGCTACAGTTGCTTGGGGTGTGGAGTTGGTTAGGATCACTCTTGTTCTTAACACGATTATCCAGTTGACAAATCCCTGCCCTTAAGGAAAGAAGCTTTTCATGACCACACAACAGCGAACACTTGACAGTCTTTTTTCTGTCGGCGACCCCTCTCACCCTGCCCTTGTCGTCCCTGAAAATGGCCCCTCGCTCACCTATGGCGCTCTGCGCACCCAGGTCGAAAGCCTGGCTGAAACTCTGCAATCCCTTGGTATTGGTCGCGGGGACCGGGTGGCGATGGCGCTCCCCAATGGCATCGAAGTTATTTCTACATTCTTTGCCGTCACAGCGACGGCGGCGACAGCGGCTCCCTTAAATCCAACATACACTACCGACGAGTTCCGGTTTTATCTCGAAGATATCGAAGCGAAAGCGTTGGTCGTCCCGCCAGGAGCTGGAGAGCAAGCGCGAGCGGCGGCTCCAACAGGAGCCATGATCCTGGAAGCGTCAGTCTCGTCCAACGGACAGGTGCAACTTGTCGCGGCTCGCTCTCTTTCTCAACCGCACAAACAGGATACCGCTACTGCGAATGATATCGCGTTGTTCTTACATACCAGCGGGACGACGAGTCGTCCCAAGGGTGTTCCGCTCACCCATGCGAATCTATTGACCTCTGCCGGCAATGTCGCCGCAACGTATGCGCTCACTGCGGGAGATGTTTCCCTCTGCGTGATGCCGCTCTTTCATGTTCATGGACTCGTCGCTTCGACCTTCGCCACGCTGTACACGGGCGGGACCATCCTTGTCCCGCCACGCTTCAGCGCCAGTGCATTCTGGCCAGCGGTAAAAGCTCATGGAGCGACCTGGTACACCGCCGTTCCGACGATTCATCAAGTATTACTCACGAGAGCTGACGAGGATCAGGCTCCGGCTCCAGGAACGAGCGGATTACGGTTCATCCGGTCGTGCAGTTCTTCTTTAGCGCCTGCAACCATGACTGGACTGGAATCACGGTTCGGTTGTCCAGTGCTGGAAGCCTATGGCATGACCGAAGCGTCTCATCAGATGGCCTCAAATCCCTTACCGCCCGGCGAACGCCGATCAGGCTCGGTGGGATGCGGCACAGGGGTGCAAATCGGCATTATGGACGAGTCGGGGAACGTGCTTCCTGCTGACACGCAAGGCGAAGTGGTTATCAAAGGCCCGAATGTCACTCGCGGCTATCATAACAACCCAGAAGCCAACGCTGCCGCGTTTACTCGTGGCTGGTTTCGAACCGGCGATCAAGGCATTCTCGACAAGACCGGCTATCTCACTCTCGTGGGTCGTCTGAAGGAACTAATCAATCGCGGAGGAGAAAAGATCTCGCCACGAGAGATTGATGAAGTTCTTCTCACGCATCCTGCGGTTGCGGAGGCGGTCTGCTTTGGCGTCGCCGACCCTAAATATGGAGAAGAGGTGGCGGCGGCGGTCGTCCTTCGCAGAGACGCCACGGAAGAGGCGCTGCTCGCGCACTGTCGGGAACGGCTCGCGTCATTCAAAGCGCCAAAAAAAATCTATTTGGTCACACAGATTCCCCGAACCGCCACGGGTAAAATCCAGCGCCGGATGGTCGCCGCAGCATTCGCCTCTTCAACTGCACCGTCTTCCTAAAGCGAGAGTTTTAAGCGCTGGATCACAGCCTTTGGCGAGTACGGACAAGAATAGAACCCAACGCGATAGTTGGTTCCTGCAACGACATCGTCACTCGTCACCTCGACGAGCACCATATCATCAGGAGAAAACTCTGTGGGTAACGGTTCGTCCTCTACCACTGGCGGCTTGTCGGTATAGTAGCGATGCAAACCAATGTCGAGCGGCCAGATGAGCGACTCCAATTCCCCTTCGTGCACAGGTTTCTCCCCTAGAACGATGAGACGGTTCCGCCGCCGCACAAACCAGACTTTTGCCATAAACGTTTTCCTTGCCCGATAAACTTTACGTTATGTTTTTTTACACTTATCTGCTGAAAAGTGAAGCGCGGGGCATGTCACGCGCTTCGTGATGAGTGAAGCATAACGTAAAAAGGAAAAGGGAATTACGCACTACGCATCACGTCCCACGCACTCCATTAACAGCGTTCACTCTTCAGTCTCGATTCATGTTAGGATACTTACCAATTCCGTCTGCATCGGCGTCCCGGTCACAATTGCTTCTCGCTCGGTCACATAGACGTTGACTTCGCTGCGCACCCCAAACTCACCGGCGAGATAGATGCCCGGTTCAATGGAGAAGCAGGTTCCCGGTAATACGCACCGCTCATCGCGGGTTTCCAGTCCATCCATGTTGGCGCCATTGCCATGCACTTCCTCACCGATAGAGTGCCCAGTACGATGCACGAAATACTCTCCATAGCCAGCGTCGGTAATCACTCTTCGCGCCGCCGCATCGACCTCGTAACCGCGGAAGGACTGCTCCCGATTGATTCGTTCTTCGACGAGAGCGATGGCAGCGTCACGCGCATCGCGCACGATAGTGAAGATTTTTTGATACCGCTCCGGAACGTTCTTGCCCATAAAACCTGTCCAGGTGTAGTCGGCGTATACGCCGTCAGGTTCTTTTGCCCACAGATCGATGAGCACAAAATCTCCGGGACGGATGAGGCCAGAATCCGGCGTCGGCTCGAAATGAGGGTCGGCGCTGTGAGCATTGATCGCCACAATGGGGGGATGGTTCGTCACCAATCCCCGGTCGCGAAAGCACTGCACGATGAATTGCTGAACGGCGTATTCAGATACGGGAGTATGCTGACGAATGTACGCAAATGCAGCATCGACCGTCTCTCGCACTCCTTTCGCGGCGCGTAGATGGCTTTGCCATTGCTCAGCCGACCAGACCGCTTCGAACCTTTGGACAAGATCGGCAGAGGAGACTACCTCAACCCCTAGGTGGCGCACGAGTTCAATTGTGCCAGCATCGACGCGAGACACATAAGGAATTGCATTGCCAGGAGAATATTGCATGGCGATGCGCCTGGCGCCTTGTAAAATTTCAGCTAGGGCGGCATGTAGCTGTTGCCAGGACAGAAACACCCGCTTTTTCCCAGGCAAAGAGTCAAGACGATGTGGTTCAACGCTAGAAACGACACCGACGGGATCGCCAGTATTAGGGATGTAGTAATACCAACGTCGAGTCGAAATCTGTCCAGAGTCAAGGCCAAGGATACCGTACGCCAGCGGATCACTGCCGCGAAAGTCACAAAAGAGCCAACCATCCAGCTCTTCTTGCCCGGTTTGCCCTCCCTGGCGGAGAGCTTCTTGAATTTCGTTCAGCCGCTGTTTTTGCATACATTTTTTCCCTTCGGTTGCGACACGGGGAGCGAGGTGGTAATACTAACGAGCGGAGGTTAAGAATGAAAGAAGGCATTCACCCGAATTATCAGAAATGCGTTGTCGTATGTGCCTGTGGTAATACGTTTGAGACCCGCGCGACGGTCCCAGCCCTACATCTTGATTTATGCTCTCAGTGCCACCCTTTTTACACCGGCAAGCAACGTTTGGTGGACACCGCAGGACGCGTAGAACGTTTTCGTCGGCGTTATAGCAAAGTCGGGCAAACAGCCCAGTCCTAGAGCTTCTTCGTTGCTACTCGCATTGCTTGCCCATTAAAGGAAACTTGGACACTTTCGGAGGGGCGGTTTTCGGACCGCCCTTCCTTTTTCTCTCTCGCATTTTCTCAGGTACAATCATTCCATGAGCGACACCTTTCTCGATAAACTCACCGAAGTCGAAAAACGCTTCCAGGAAACCGAGGAAGCCTTAAGCCGCTCAGAGACTCTGGGAAATCTTAAGGAATTTGCGCGGCTCGCCAAAGAACGCTCGTCCTTAGAAGAGGTTGTCTCTTGTTTTCGCGAATGGCGGAAAACCAAAGCGGAAATCGAGAACAATAAATCCTTGCTTGAGGACAGTGATCCAGCTGTACGTGATTTAGCGCGCGAGGAGCAAGATACGCTGGAGGAAAAATACGCGCAGCTCGAAGAAAACCTTCATCATCTACTGATCCCGAAAGATCCTCTTGACGAGAAAAACGTCTTGCTCGAAATCCGCGCCGGCACTGGCGGGGAAGAGGCAAGCTTATTTGTCGCTGACTTATTCCGCATGTACAGCCGGTACGCGGAAAATCACCGCTGGCGGTTAGAGATCATGAGCGCTAACCCTACGGGTCTGGGGGGGTTCAAGGAAATCATCAGCCTGATCGAAGGTAAAGGCGCTTACAGCCGACTCAAGTACGAGGGCGGCGTCCATCGCGTACAACGCGTCCCAGAGACTGAAGCGTCCGGACGTATCCATACCTCCGCGGTCACGGTCGCCGTACTTCCAGAGGCTGATGACGTAGACGTTCATATTGACGAAAAAGACCTGCGGATTGACGTCATTCGCTCATCGGGTCCCGGTGGACAAAGCGTGAATACCACAGACTCTGCGGTCCGCATCACCCATATCCCTAGTGGCCTTGTGGTGTCATGTCAGGATGAAAAATCGCAGCAA
>JBFWZL010000171.1:0-11707 GCA_050185455.1 Binatia bacterium
GAGCACATGAAGCAATTCATACAGCAAGCGCCGAAAATTCTCGCGGGTGCGCCTAATGCCAAGAAATATACGGTGACCTCAGCGGCGCCATTGTCCGTGTAAGAAATTGTCTCATTGATTCATCGGATCATTAGGCCATTTTCTTCTTGAGTCATCGAGTCGTTAGGTGATTAAAAGCAATTTTTCAATGGCTCAATGGTTCAAGCACGCAATGACTCGATTCTTTAACGAGGAAATTATGAAAGACCTCACTGTGATGGGTCAAGCCGTTGGCGCCCTCCTAAAGGAACGGAAGCAAACTATCGCGGTCGCCGAATCGTCTGCTGGAGGATTGATCTCCGCCGTCCTCGTTGCCGTGCCTGGAGCTTCTGCGTTCTTCCTTGGCGGCAGTGTAATCTATACGCTCGAAGCGCGACGAGCACTCTTACAACTCAAAGATGAAGAATTCACCGGGGTGCGAGCAAGCACGGAGGAATACGCCTTGCGGATGGCTCGGGCGGTACGGCAGTTAATGGGAACAACCTGGGGCATAAGTGAAACTGGAGCCACGGGTCCCACCGGCAATCGCTATGGCGACGCCGCCGGCCACGCCTGTATCGCCGTTGCTGGACCCGTGGAGCGCGCGGTAACGGTCGAAACGCGCCACTCCGGCCGTGAGGCGAACATGTGGATGTTCACGGCAACGGCGCTCGAACTGCTGGAAACCTGTATTCGACAGAATGCGTAACGAGCATGGACAGACATCTTTTCGCACCCTCTGTATGTATGAGAATTCTATGTTTCCACATTCTTTTCCTCTGATTTCCTGCATCGGTTTTGTTGTTGCCTTGAGTTTTGCACCGGCTCCCTGGGCCCACGCTCAAGGAGCCGGCGCCGGGGTTGGTTCTTCCCGGCCCGACCATGAAGGCTCTCGCCAACCCTTGAAAGTAAAACTCAGCGGATTTATCAACACGAAACCTGAAGAAGGAAGTCTGGGCGTTATTAAGCTTGGGATTGGCGCGTTTCGGGAAACGTATCAATTTGATCTCACGAATGTTGAGGCTGTGGATCGTGAGCGGGTGACGCCGAGAGCGATCTTTGAAGCAACGGAGGAACGTGACGTGGCCTTCGATCTCATAGGCCCAAGGGCAATCCTCTCAAAAATCGCTCAGGCTCAGCCAGGAACGCCACTCGCCATTACCGGGTTTATTCAACAGCGCGAGCGAAGGATGCAGGTCACTGACGTCCAGGTGATCGGCTTTGAAAGTGGGGATGCTCCGGTTGCGGACTAAGCCCCTGTTTGTGGTCTCTCGTGAAGAGTCAACGGTGGCCAAGTAAGGAGGTACAAAAGATGGACAAAACAACAGTGCGGTTTCTTCGCTCCTGTGTGTTCTTGGTCGTTCTCGCTACGATCTTCGCCTCTCCCTCTTTTATCTTTGCGCAATACGGCGTCGGATCGGGAAGCAATCCTGAATCTGAAGATCGCAAGGAACCGTACAGACTCAAAATGAGCGGTTTTCTCAATACAAAACCGGAAGAAGGCAGTCTCGGACTAATAACCCTCGGCATCAGTACGTTTTCAGAAACCTATAAATTTGATGTCGGCAGCGTCGAAGCTCCGGATTATCCACAGCTCAGTTCGAGCGCGGTTCTCCGACAGGTTGGGCGTTATAGCGTCGATTTTAATTTGATCGGCCCTAGGGAGCTTCTTTCGAAAATCGGTCAGGCAGAACCCGGCACACCGCTCGCGCTGTCGGGGTTCTTTACGCCTTATAATCGCACTCTCAGGCTAGAGAGCGTGCAGATCATTGGCATGGATAAGTATTAGTGGCGAAATAGGGGGGATGCACCGTCAGCCTTCAGCGTCCCTTTCCTGCTCCTAGCTGACGGCTTCGCTCTACAGGTCGATCGGTAACTCGAGATAGTTGTGGTAGATAAAATCGCGGTGCTCAAAAAGAATAGGAGTTGCCGATGCTTGTATGACCGGATCAGTATTGGTGTACATTTTCCGGAACGATTGCGGCATGGGGCAGAGTTCTTGCGGTAGAGGTTGAAGTAAAGCCGCGAATGCCGCCCAGTAAATATCGAGCGCCGAAAGCTGACCGCCGATGAAAAATTGACTTCCTTGGGCGCGTTGCTGCTCGAGACGGAGGCTAAGAAATCGCAGAATATCCGCACAATGAGCGGACGCCGCTTCGGCTTCTTCCCGATTATAGCCGTACTTATCACCGATGTATCCAGAAAACGCTTTGCTCTGTGGGTCGGCATTCGGATTCGACAGTGTGGGATGAACGAGCAGTAGGCGTTTCGACCATCCAAGCCCGTGCTCGCCGCACAGTTCGTTACAGTATCCGAACATGAGCGCCCGATCGTTAATAGACGCGGGAATCAACGATGGAGCCGGCTGTAAACGCTCGGCGAGAAAGAGCTGTTCAATCCAGGTGGAGCGTGGCGGCTCGTCATTCCAGGCAAACACCGGTGCTGTTGCCTGCGCCGTCCATTCTTTCAAGGCGCGGTTTTCACCACCGATCTCCTGACGAGCTTTCACGTAAGGAATCTTCTTGACATAGAGGATACCCTTGGCCGCTTCACTCCACGGCCCTGGGACACCGGGCGAAAGAACGACTCGTAATCCAGAACGTGTCCGTGCTTCTTCAACTGAAATATATTCCGCCATAATTTTCTCCCTACGACACCATACCTTCTTCGCCTTTCCCTGGCGAGTAGTGATACAGCACGGTAATCATGCGATCTTTAAAAAACCACCGCCCCTCCTCCTTGACCATGACGTCATCGTACCTGCCAGAGATGACGCGCACTTTGCCTTCGGGATCGATGGAATCGGCGTCGAAGTAGGTTGACGACGTTGCGGTGTCGCCCTCGATGACCAGCAATGGTTCATAGATTTTGTGTCGGGTGTGGCGAAATTGCTCTGGCCGCGCCTGGTAGAATTGGGCGTACCAGGCGTGAATGATATCCCGTCCGGTGTGTTGCAATCCGTTTTCAAAAGAAACGGAGAATGCAGCGTCACGATGGAAGAGCGGGCTGAGTTCATCAAGGCGACTGCGGTCGAGGGCAAAGCAATAGCGGCTCAACAGTTGGCGCGCGCCTTCGTAGTCACTTGTCATGACAGTTTTCTCCATGCGCCGCGCGACGGTCGCGCGGCTGGCGTGTTGCACACGTCGCGTCGGTTTTTTCACAGTCTTGATCGGTTTCCGCACTGCTTTCGTGTTCTTTGTGATGCGCTGCGTCGCCATGGATAATTCCTCCCCTTGAGTTGACAGTCCCCGTCCTTTCGTGAACAGTGCATTTAAATTTTGCGACGAGGCGCCCGCTTTTGTCAAGCGAAAGCTCTATTCTTTCAGGATTTTTTCATGAGAAGACCATCGCAGGAGGGGCTCCGAGAAATCTGGCGCCTCGCGCTCCCCATCATTGCCTCAATGGCTTCGGCGACGGTAGCTGGGTTTGTCGATACCTGGTTTGTCGCACTGGTTGGCACAGCCGAAGTCGCCGCCGCCATGCCCGCGGGCATCATGGCATATACCTTGACGGCTTTTCCGCTGGGGATCACGCAATGCGTCAGCACGTTTGCCGCCCAATCGTTGGGCCGCGGCCAGCCCCAAGAAGGCGCGGCGTACGCCTGGCAAGGGCTGTATTTGAGTCTGGTCGTAGGGGCAGGCTGTTTTCTACTTTGGCCTACTGCTCCCTCGTTCTTTTCCTCCTTCGGTCACGATCCTGAAGTCGTCGCTCTTGAGGTCACCTATTTTCGTCTGCGGTTGTGGGGAATTGGCTTATCCGTCGCTATTGGAGCTTTGAACGGCTTTTTCTACGGAATGCACCGTCCGCGAGTGCCCTTGGTGGCGATGGTCATTGCTAACCTCGTCAATGTTGCTCTCTGTTACATCCTGGTGTTTGGTAAATTCGGCGCGCCGGCATTGGGTTTGGCGGGAGCCGCGCTTGCGTTCGTGCTGAGTTTTGTTGCGCAGCTGGCGGTTCTCCTGGGCGCCTTTCTTTCTCGCCCCTGTCATGACGAATTTGCGACTCGGAACGTGTGGCGGTTGGCTTGGCTCCGACTGTCCCAACTCCTCCATATCGGTTGGCCGGCTGGCCTGCAGTCCGCCATTGATGTGCTTGGCTGGGGAGTGCTTATCGTCTTGCTGGTTGGACGATTTGGGAAAGAGCAGCTTGCCGCTAGCAATATTGCGATTCAATACATGACGATTTCATTCATGCCAGGCATTGGACTGGCGCAAGCGTTGACCGCCCTGGTAGGGCGTTACATCGGTGAGGGAAAAATCGACGTCGCTATCCAGCGGGTGTATGAGGGAATGTTTCTTGCGCTGAGCTATATGACGTTGATGGGAGTGATGTATCTGATCTGGCGCGGCCCCTTCATTGCGTTCTTTAATACTGACCCCATAGTTATTCAAGCAGGAAAAAACATTTTGCTCTGCGTGGCAATCTTTCAGTTGTTTGATGCGCTGAATTTTACTTTTGTCGGCGCGTTACGCGGCGCGGGCGACACACATTGGACGGCAGGTTTGATCGTCGTGCTCTCGCTATTTTTGCTGGCGCCGCTCAGCTTAGGGGCTGTGCTGTATACAAACCTGGAGTCTCTCGGTCCGTGGATTGCCGGCACGATTTACTCGATTGTTCTAGGACTGGCCCTATGGTGGCGATTCGCTAAGGGAAAATGGCGGGAGATTGATATCTTCGAGGCAAGCGAGAAGAAGGCGCCTGCTGGACTTCCTCGGGAAGTGGCGGGGTAAATTCACTCAAGCATTCAGCAGTCAGCTTCGAAAAAGAAAAAGGCGAAAAGATTATATCCTTCGCCTTTTTTCTGACTTTCACTTTTCTTGACTGAAAGCTGAAGGCTGGCGGCTGATAGCTTTCTATACTTATGCAGCGGCTTGCTGCGGAGCAGAGATGCCCATGGAGCCAAGTTTTTCCATGGCGCGTCCGCTCATGAGTCCGCAGCGCGCCATGTTGTTCCACAATGAAGCGTGGAAGTCCTTTTTGAAATATTTGCGGAAAAAGACATATTCATTCTTCTGGGCGATGGCGTGACGCATGTGCTTGATATCGTCGATTTCCGCCTTGCTGAAGCCAACGGCTTCGTACGCTTCACGAGGAAACTGACCACCTAACAGACCGGCGGCTGCTTCACAGGCAAAATCTTCTACTTCATTCCGTTCTTTCTCGGACAGCTCTTGCATCTGTTCCGGCAAACTCAACATGCCGAACCCCATGTGACGGGATTCATCGGCCAGGATGCGTTTGCAGATCGAGCTAATGAGCGGATCAGGACTATGCTGTTCGAACATACGAAAGAGCGATACCGCCAGGGTCTCGGCTACGAGTTGAGTGCCGACCGTTTTGAGATACCACTGCGGCATCTCAAGGATGCGATCGAAGAGATTCTTGAGGCTAGAAGTCAGTGGATAAGTAACACCGATTTTGTCAAGCAGATAACGAGAGAGCACCTCGGAATGACGGGCTTCGTCCACAACCTGCGTACTCATGAAGAACTTGGAATCAATCGTCGGCAGAATGTTCACCAGTTGGCTGCATACGAGCATGGCAAATTGCTCACCGTACATTAGCTGGCTGATGCGCCAGGCGGAAAAATGGCGGTTGAGTTCCAGGCGTTCCGCGTTGCTCATGCGCTCCCAGTACTTGGTGCCGTAAATATCAATGAGCCCTTCGGGAAGGATACCCTTCTCGGGGTTGAAATCACGCTCCCACTCAATATCAACGGATGCATTCCATTGGTCGCGTTTCGCCTTCTCATAGAGGTTGCGCATGTCCTGATCGCGTGTCTGGTAATCATTGTCGAAGATCGCCGGAACCGTGGCGAGGATAGTGCTGGTTCTGGAGTGGGTCATGGAACAGCTCCTTTTTGTTACGTTAGAGTTCCAATAATGAACATCTCTGTTTCTAGCGAACACGCTCAACCATGTCAAGACTCACGTTTGCGAGCCCAGGCGATTGCCTCCTCGAGCCGGTCATCGCCCCAGAATAACTCTGCGCCGACAAGAAAACTGGGCGCTCCAAATATGCCGGATTGTTGAGCTATCTCCGTTTGTTGCCGCAAAGCGGCTTTATTCTCCGGCGTTTCGGCTTGCTTGCGGACTTCCTGCCCATTTTTTCCCAGAGCGTTGATAAGACGCTCGATACAAGAAGAATCACCAATATCCTGATCTTCGGCGAAATTTGCGAGAAACACCGCTTTGGCAAATGCTGGACACCAGCCTTCTCGCGCGGCGATGAGGGCAACCCGTGCGGCTAAGAGGCCGCGACGCGGGAATTCGCTAGGGCGACGAAAGGGAATGCCATAGGCAATCGCCCGTCTCTCCATATCGCGCCACATGTAGCGACCTTTCGCTGGGTAGATATTGAACGGCGAATCGCTCCACCCTTGAGTGGCAAAGATCGGCCCGAGCAAGAACGGTTTCCAGACAATCTGCACTCCAGCGTTCTGTGCAACCTGTTCAATCCGCATCACAGTCAGATACGAATAGGTGCTAGCGAACTCGAACCAGAATTCCAGAGTCATAAAGATCTCGTTTCTCATCCCAGATGAAGTCAAGCAAAACTTTTGTGACTGACAACCAGCCTTTTTTCAAGACGTTGCCGCTTTCCTGAGCAATCGTGATCGCCTCGTTACATTGCGCTTTCGCTTCCTGGTCCCGGCCCTATTCGCTGCACGTTTCCTTGCGCGCTTATTTCAGTGGTAGATACTCCGTGCGATTAACCCATTCAGCTGCCTCGCTGGCTCGCGCGATCAATTCCAGGTCCGCGATGCACTACCCAATAGAGATGTTGAGTTGGTGAGCATAGACCACGCCGGCGAAAGTTTTTCCGGTATGTTGCCGTCTCTTTGCCTCGCGGAGGAGATCATCGTCTTGGGTAAAAAGCACGCGATTGAGAGCAGTGGAACGGGCCAACAGCTCAGGATCTTCCTACTCTGCTGCGCCATCCTCTTGGGCAGTGAGAACATCGACCTCACGCAGACGAAGCCCGTTCAAGATTGCCCGGCGTACATGGACATCGAAGTACAGACCGACACTCACGAGCGTTGTCCAAGCATGCGTAGACGCTTGCGAAGGGGAGACTCTGCTTCTTGGGCGGCCAGGGCGTTGACTTCCTCCCAACGACGCTGGATCTCAGCATCCAACTCCACCTGGTGGTCATAGTAATAAACAAACTCCGCATGGATCTGGGCTAACGAGAGATGCGGATACTGAAAATGGATTTCCTCTGGGCTGGAGCCATGAGCAAGTTTATCCAAAACCACCTCGATCACCTTGATCTTCGTATTATCGATCCAGGCTACGCCGCGCTCATCGAGGTGAAGGTGCGTAACGATCATGATTTTTGTCGTGTCTTCAGAAGAACTGTTCAGCATAGATTCTCTCCAATGATTTACTATACCCCGCATGAGGTAATAGCGACAATGAGCTATTAAGAAGCAACCCCTAAAAGATCAAATTTAGGCCCCACGATCGCCAGCTGCACTCGCCTTCTTTCGTAATCGGGCATGGTCCGTTCTAGTAATCGCCAAAAATCACGAGAATGGTTTGGATATCTCAAGTGACAGAGTTCGTGGACGATGACGTACTCTACGAGTCACCGCGGAGCCATAACGATGCGCCAGTTGAAGCTCAACCGGCCGTTGGCTCCCGCGCTACCCCACCGTTGTCTCATCTCGCAAATCTGAACAGTGGCGTAGGATACTCCCAGGCGACGAGAGAATCGCGCCACGATGGATGGAAGGTGCTCTTTTGCTCTTTCTCGATACCACTGGATCAAACCAGTGCGGATTGCTGTGGCGCGTGTATCGGCTGGCGTCGTCCAAAGAATGAACATGAGGAGCTGGCCACGGACTAATTGAACTTGAGATGCTTCACTGTCGTCGGCTTCTATTTGTTTGACTTTGAGTTTGTACTGCCGACCGAGATAGAAAAAAGACTCACCACTGACAAACTGTTTGGCATAGCCGTTGTGTTGATGACGAAAATACTCCTGCTGGCGCAAGACCCACTCAGCCTTCGTGGTAATGGTCTCGGCAATTTTCGTGCGGCAGGTTTCCGTAGGAGCAACAACTGACACGGCGCCGTCAGGATGCACGATCACGGCAATGGTGCTGCGGTTGCCCGATCGACTGATCGAGTAGCCGATCGTCGTTGTCCCGAACCGGACTTTTCCGCTTTCTCGCTTCATTTCGCCAACCGTACTCTCGCCAGATCCATGATCGCGGTCGTCAGTTCTTCGATCTTGTCTGATGGGCAATCCGCGAGCCGCAGCTCGCGCTTGATCTTGCGACGCATCTCCCTTTGCGTGTCTTCCTTGCTTATCCAGTCAATCACCGCTTCCCGTTGCAGCGTCTCGAAGAGCGATTCCGCCAGATCTGTAAGCCTTCTGTCAGTTTCGTTGTCCTTGTCCTGACTCGCGAGCAAATGTTGACGCAAAAGGCCGTACACGGCGTATGAGTCTTCGTTGAGGCCCAAGGATTCAGCATTCTGACCTTGCCCTCTACGTAGATCTTCGTGCAAATTCAGCAAGAGTTGAAACTCTTTCACATCGTCGATGCGCCCTTGTCGCCGTTCTTGAATGATCCGTTCAAGCCGTTCCTGTAATGATTCGTAAAAGACCGGGTCCTCTTGCACCTTGAACGTAATGGTGCGGCTCATGGCATGCTCGATATAGCTGGCTTTCGCCCGCGCCGATTCCAGCTTGTCAACTTCCATGCTGAATTGGTCGGACAGAATGCTCACGGGCTTCAGCAACACGGCGACCCGTTCTGTTTTGACGTATTGATTGATCAGCTGCCGGACTTTCTCACTACAGCCGTCCAGGCTCGTATCTTCCTCCTCGGCGTAATGCACTAAGGTTTGCCGCCGGACTCGCCGCAGCCAGGCGAAGTCCCCCAAGAAACTCAAGGTGCGCGGGTCTGGCAAGAGTTGCTCCAGGGCTTTGTAAAAGGCGCGATATCTGGCTAGAAAGATCGCATGGGGTCTTCTTTCTCCAACGCCAGAATCCACGGCTCAAGGGTGTCTCGCGTGAGTCCCTCAGGGAAAAGGGCAAAAACTTCAGTGCGACGCTGCCTTAGGGTTTGATACGCGGCTTCGTCGTCTCGTTTCTTCAGGACATCATCGACCTGCAGGTCTTCGGAAAACACGGCAAGGGCTTTGTCGAGGAAGCCAGCCACACCCCAGTAATCGACAATCAAACCCCACTGCTTGTCTTTCTCAGGCATGGGACGATTCACGCGGGCAATGGCTTGCAGCGGGTTATGTTCCTTGAGCGGCTTGTCCAGGTAGAGCACCCGCTCGAACAGAGCGTCGAAACGGGTCAGATATTTATCGACCACGATGATCATGGCAAGCTTATCGACGCCCTGTTCTTTGAAGTCGTCGATGATGGCCTCTTCGTTCACGAACGGCTCCCGGAGTTTGTTGAGTTCACTGTTCTTCTCCTCAGTACCGGAAATGAGCGGGGCAACGCGGTTCGGTAGATATTTGCTCAGCTCTTTGTAGTACCTGGCCGCGGCTTCCTGCGAGCAAGTGGCTACCTGCGCTTTGAAACCATCAGCCTCGAAGTTGTCCCGGTAGTGCTCGTAGATGTTGAAGGCAATCCTGGCGATTCGGCTCTCAGCGAGGGCGATCTTTCGTTCTGTTACTTCCTGTTGCTTCAATCTTTCGCGTTGCTCTGGCGTCAGCTCGGCGAATTGCGCTTCAAAGATCGGATCAAGCTGACTACCCCACACAGCTAGCTCAGGCAGTCGCGCTTCATACAAGATGGGAACAGTCGCACCGTCCTCAACCGACTTCGGCATGGTGTACTTGTGGATGTAGGAGCCGAATTTTAACGCGGTCTTTGGAATTGGCGTGCCCGTGAATGCGAGTAAGCAAGCATTCGGCAGCGCCCGCCGTAGATGGGCGTTGAAGCGACCGTACTCGCTACGGTGCGCTTCGTCGATCAGGACGAAGACATTGTCCGCCCGACTCAGAACCGGATGCCGGCTTCCTTTCTCGACGTCTACCTCGTCACGAAACTTCTGGACGGTGGTCATGACGGTCTGTCCTGGTGGACCGTCGAGGAGTTTGCGCAGGTGACGCACGCGCGACGCCCGAATGGGATTCTCGAAGCCGCAGTTCAAAAAGGTTTCGCTAATCTGCCTATCGAGATCTTTGCGGTCGGAGACAATGAGCAGGGTAGGGTTATGCAACTCCTTCTGCCGTCGCAGCTTGAGGCAGAGCCAGAGTATGGTCAGGCTTTTGCCGCTGCCTTGGGTATGCCAGATGATGCCGCCACGGTCTTTGCGTGGTCGCTTGTCTAGTGGATCAGTGATTTGTCGCATGGTCTCATTGACCGCTTCGAACTGCTGGTAACGGGCCAGCTTTTTCACCGTTCGCCCGCCTTGGCGATCGAAGACCACGAAGTTCCGCAGCAGGTCAAGCAGGTTCTCTTTGCTCAACATGCCGGCCAGGAGCATATCTTGCGGCGTTGGCGTGCAACCAATCTTGCGTTCGAGATCGAACTTGGTCAGGGGAAACGCGCTCTTTCAATGAGCATAGCGGTTGAGTGGCGTCAGCACAGCGCCATACTGCGCGTCCCATTTCTTGAGCGCCACGCACAGCAGGATCGTGTGGTACAGCCGTACAACGCCTTCTTCCGATTCTTGGTAGGCAAGCAAGTCGGATACGGCCTTGGCAATGCCGTGTGAATCCCCTGGTTCTTTGCATTCGATGGAGACCAGCGGAATTCCATTAACGAAGATGCCCACGTCCAACCTGCGAGGAGTACGTGGGCCTTTAACGCGCAACTCGTCAACGACCAGGAATTCGTTGTTCTCCGGATTGTCGTAGTCGAAATACCTGACACTACGATTGACCGGCTTTCCCCCTTCGAACTCATCAGCCGTTACCCAACGGCTCAACAGGTGGTGACAGACCTCATTCGCATCCATGAGTCCCTTGGCGAGAGGTTGTCGCAGCGCATCGATCGCCTGGCGGACCCCGGCATCAGTCAGCCCCGGATTGATCTCTTTCAATTTCCGACTCAGCCGATCAACGAGCAGCACCTCAGCTTCACTGCTCCGCTCTTCGTCTAGTTCTTCACCGGGGAGGTAGGTGTAACCGAAATGATCTCGAAGTAGTTCGAGCGCGGGTTTTTGGACCTCAGTATATTCGGGGCCGTGTCGCATGTAGGGAATCTCTCCATCTTTAGGACCGTGAGACAAAACTCTGGACGAACAACAGAGCAGAGGAGGCGAGGCTGTCATTGCGAGTTGTTTATAGCGTAAATGCCAAGCACGAAGGCAGAAACCAACCGCTGCGTCATTACCCCCGAAAAAAAAGCCAGAATGTAGCCTGGATGAAGCGCAGCGTAATCCAGGAACAACGGGGAGCAGAGCAGAAATCCCGGATTCCACTCCGTGCCATCCGGGCTACAGGCTGAAGAACCTGCTCTTGGAAAGAGGGAACTATGCAGCAATGACGCTCACGTGCGCATGTTTCCGCGAGCGCGGTTTACGGCGAAGGACAATTTCCACATCTTGGCCGAGTATCGTCAAAAAACGAAACAACCGCTCCGTAGAAAACTCTCGCAGTTGCCCTCGTAGCAGTTTGGAGACTTTGGGTTGGTCGATGTCCAGAAGCTTCGCTGCCTGGGTTTGTGTGAGCCGTTTCTTCTCCAAGACTTCGGCAATACGTTGGGCCAATCG
>JBFWZL010000172.1:0-11641 GCA_050185455.1 Binatia bacterium
TTATTGCCCGTGAAACAGTGAAACCTCTGCGAAAGAACGTGACCGCAAAATGTTATGGTGGGGATATAACCCGAAAGCGAAAGCTGCTAGAAAAACAAAAAGAGGGAAAACGACGCATGAAACAGGTTGGGCGAGTCGAAATTCCGCAGGAAGCCTTTTTGGCGCTCCTGCGCGTGCGTGATGCGTAATCCCCACGAAAGTTGTTGAGTAATGCTATGTTTAGGCAAAAGAGCAAGGTGGAAGATGGCGGGGCGGTAGTCGAGACACGTCTGCGCCTCAAGAATCAACCAATCTCCTCTACGAAAAATCGGCAAAAATCGGTCGCGCGCGAATATACCGAAGCGTTGCTAGTGGCGCTTCTGTTGGCATTCTTCATCCGCAGTTTCATCGTGCAAGCGTTCAAAATCCCTTCAGGATCAATGCTGCCAACGCTGCAAATAGGCGACCATATCCTAGTGAATAAGTTTCTCTATGGCTTACGATTGCCGTACCCATTTGAAAGCACCCTCGTGGAATGGAAACAACCCCGACGAGGAGACGTCATTGTTTTTGTCTATCCGAAAGACCCAAGCAAGGATTTTATTAAACGAGTGATCGGAGAGCCCGGGGACGCTGTTGAGATTCGCCATAAGCAAGTATTCATTAACGGCGAGAAAATAGATGACCCGCACGCTAGCTTTGCTGATGAGGATCGGGAAATTCCCGGACCGCGAGATAACTTTGGCCCTGTCACTGTTCCACCTCATCACCTTTTCGTTATGGGCGACAACCGAGATCGGAGTCACGATGGGCGCTTCTGGGGTTTCGTTGATCTTGATGAGGTGAAAGGCAAAGCTTTTTTGATCTACTGGTCATGGGATGGCCAAGATCGTTGGGTGCGTTGGGAACGGATTGGGTCCCTTATTCCTTAAGAAAGTGGAGAGTGAAGAGTGAAAAGTAGAAAGTTTTTCTTTCCACTTATGACCTTCTATTTTTCATTTAAATATAAGTTATGACACGTTTTGAACAGATGTTGCTGGACAGTGGAAAAGTCTCGAATGAAGACATTCGTAAGGTCCAGCACGTACAGCAAGAACGCAGTGAACCCGTTGAACGCTTATTGGTCGAACTCGGGTTTCTTTCTGAAGACGATTTGCTGACGCTATTGGCCCAATATTATGACGCGCCTATCGTCAGTTCTCGCGACTTTCCTCAAGAACCTCCCACTTTAGCGAATGTAAATCCAGGCTTCTTACGGCAGGCGCGCGTATGTCCAGTGGCGATGCATGACGGCGAGTTGGTCGCCGCCGTGGCGGACCCTGGAGACCTGTATGCGATTGAGGCGATCGAAAAGGCGACTGGCCTACGACTCGCGCTACGGCTTGCCCGTGAACGGGACATTCTTGAGGCGTTGAACACATACTATGGGGACGGAGCAACCGAGGGACGGAGCGCTGGCGGTTATGGGGAGGAGGTTGAATATCTTGAAGATGACCAGGAAGATGTTGAACATCTCCGCGACCTCGCCAGTGAAGCTCCAGTCATTCGTTTAGTGAACGGCCTTATCGCCCGCGCGCTCGAACAACGCGCTTCTGATATCCATATCGAGCCGTTCGAGAAGGAACTGCGCGTACGCTATCGTATCGATGGCATTTTACATGATATCGATGCCCCGCCGCGCAAACTGCAAGCCGCTCTTATCTCCCGCGTCAAGCTGATGGCGAAGCTGAACATCGCCGAACGACGCCTGCCTCAGGATGGTCGTATCAAGTTGCGGATGTTAGGACGAGAAATTGACCTGCGCGTATCGTCACTCCCCACGCTTTACGGCGAGAGCGTGGTGTTACGTATCCTCGATCGTTCGAGTATTTCCGTGACGTTGGATTCCTTGGGATTTCCCGCTGATACACTTGCGACGTTCGACCAGATCATCAACCGCCCGTATGGGATGATTCTAGTGACTGGACCGACGGGAAGCGGAAAAACAACCACGCTCTACGGAGCGCTCGATAAGATTAATTCACCGGATAAGAAAATTATTACTATCGAAGACCCTGTCGAATACCAACTCCGCGGCGTCAATCAAATCCACGTCAAACCCCAAATTGGGTTGACGTTTGCTAGTGGACTCCGCTCCATCGTCCGGCAGGACCCGGACGTCATCATGGTCGGTGAAATTCGCGACTACGAAACCGCAGAGATCGCGGTCCAGGCGGCGCTCACCGGCCACCTGGTCTTTTCTACGTTGCACACCAATGATGCCGCTGGAGCGGTATCCCGGTTGTTGGAAATGGGAGTTGAAGATTATTTGCTTGCTTCATCACTTCTAGGGGTGATGGCGCAACGCCTGGTGCGCACCCTGTGTCACCAGTGTCGGCGACCGGTGGAAATGGCTGTGCCGTCTCATGCGAACGGCCATACCAATGGTGATAACGGTGCGCCGACGGCGGTCTACGAAGCAAAGGGATGTGACGACTGCGCCATGACTGGCTACCGAGGGCGCAACGGCATCTTCGAACTGTTGATGGTGAACGAAGGCGTCCGTCAGCTTATCCTCAAGCGCTCATCGGCTGACCTCATTAAGAACTACGCAGTGTCGCAGCAAGGTATGCGCACCTTGCGAGAAGACGGCTGGCGAAAAGTCCGCGAAGGGTCGACCTCCGTATCTGAAGTGTTGAGAGTGACGCAGGAGGAATAGCCAGTAGCGGTTAGGTATGAGCTTTCCGACTGAAAAGATGATAGGCCCCCAGGCCGTAAGCTGCAGGGATTTTCTTGATGGTTTCAATCCTCAATTCCCAGTCCCCAGTTTCCAGTCTCCAAGTTTCCCAAGTCGATCTTCAAGCGCAACATAAAGAATGTGAAGCGGAGTTGAAAACTGCGCTCGACGCCGTGCTGCGTGAATCCGCCTTTGTGCACGGTCGGTTCGTCCGCGAGTTCGAAGACGCGTTTGCTGCCTATTGCGAAACGCGTTTTTGTCTTGGCGTTGCCAATGGAACCGACGCCTTGGCGCTTGCCTTACGCGCTGCGGGTGTGGGGCAGAGCGATGCAGTAGTGACCGCACCGTTTACCTTCGCGGCGACGGTGGAAGCAATTTATCACGTTGGCGCTCGTCCAGTGTTCGTAGATATCGATCCACGGATGTATACCATAGATCCAGCGGCGCTGGAGACGTTGCTCAGCCGTTGCGGATCGGTGAAGGCGATTCTTCCCATACATCTCTTTGGGCAGCCGGCAAATATGGATCAGATCCAAAATCTTGCTGCTCAAAGCGGGGCCGTGGTCGTTGAGGATGCCTGTCAGGCGCATGGCGCCCGCTGGAAAGGAAAGCGAGTGGGCTCTTTCGGCGCCCTTGCATGTTTCAGTTTCTACCCCACGAAAAATCTGGGAGGAATTGGAGACGGCGGCGCCATTGTGACCGATGATTCCAAACTTGCGCAACTGGTGCGATTGCTGGCGGATCACGGGCAGACGCGAAAATACGAACATGCATTTGTCGGATGGAATTCACGTCTTGATGGCGTACAGGCGGCGGCGTTGACCGTCAAACTCAAACGCCTGGACGAATGGAACACACGTCGTCGCCGCTGGGCGGCCATGTATCGTCAGTTGCTTAAAGACACGTCCTTACTATTGCCAACGGAGGACGCTGACGCGTTTCATGCCTACCACCTCTTTGTCATACGCACCCCTCGACGAGATGCGCTCGCTGAATTCCTCCGGCAACACGGCGTCTCGACGGCTTTGCACTATCCTCAGCCGCTTCATCTCCAACCGGCTTTCTCCCATCTTGGTTATCGTCTCGGCGATTTTCCTAGCGCTGAAGTCTGTGCGCGCGAGTGCCTCTCGCTACCGTTACATCCTCACTTGACCGAGGAGCAAGTGGCGTGGGTCTGCACCTGTGTGCAGGAGTGGGAGAAAAGGAAACAATAAGAATATTTGCTCTCTTGGTGGTGAAAAAAAGGGAACCCCTTCTTGCAAGCACAGGGGGAACCTGGAAGATTTGAACGAACAATGTTGCCGACGTCTCTTGCTGTCTAACTTCTTCCCTTCTGAGTCATTGACGGTCGGCGCAACAAGTTCAGCAAAAAGGAGGCTGCATGATCACACTTGTTGTGAACGGTAAAATACACGAAGTCGATGTGAGTCCAGAGATGCCGCTGCTGTGGGCGTTGCGCGATGTGGTGGGACTTACCGGCACGAAATATAGTTGTGGCATGGCGCTGTGTGGAGCCTGCACAGTGCATATCGATGGAGACGCGGTTCGCTCGTGCGTGTTTCCGGTAGCGGCCGCCGCCGGTAAAAAGATTGTCACGATTGAAGGCCTGTCCGCAGACGGGGAGCACCCCGTACAGAAGGCGTGGGTTGCGCATCAAGCGCCGCAATGTGGCTATTGCCAAACTGGGATGGTCATGGCGGCTGCGGCGTTGCTCAAGAAGAACCCAAAGCCGACGGACGCTGACATCGATGCGGAAATTACTAACATCTGCCGTTGCGGCACGTACGCGCGCATTCGCGCTGCGATCCATGACGCGGCAAAGAACGTTTAGGAGCGAAGGGGGCGAACGCTATGAATGCTACACGTACCATATCTCGCCGTTCTTTCCTCGTGCGATCCGCCGCTGTTGGCGGTGGATTGATGCTGGGAGTGTATTTACCCAGGTCTGTCTTTGCCGAGGGAGAAAAGAAGACTTCCACTGCAAAGAAAGGCCCGGAGGTGACGGCTTGGGTTGTCGTGAATCCTGACGACAGCATCGTCATTCGCATTGCACGTACGGAGATGGGGCAGGGGAGTTTTACCGGTCTCGCTATGCTGGTTGCCGAGGAGTTGGAGTGTGATTGGGACAAAGTACACGCGGAGTACGCGTCTACCAGCGAACATTTACGACGGAATCGCGTATGGGGAGACATGCTGACCGGCGGAAGCCGTTCTATCCGTGATAGTCAGGAGTATCTGCGCCAAGCTGGAGCCGCCGCACGTCTGATGCTGACCACCGCTGCGGCGAAAAAATGGGGAGTGCCGGTTGCGGAGTGTATCGCAAAAGAGAGTGTGATTACCCACACACCGAGCAAACGAACCGTAAGCTACGGGACCATGGCTGCTGACGCCTCGAAACTAGCGATTCCACAAGATGTGACGTTGAAAGACCCGAAGGAGTGGAAGATTCTTGGCCAACCACTGAAGCGCTTTGATATTCCAGACAAAGTGACGGGAAAGACGCAGTTTGCCATCGATACGCGTGCGCCGGATCTGGTCTACGCGGCTATTGCTCAGTGTCCTGTCTTTGGCGGCAAGCTGAAAAAAGTCGATGCCGACAGAATCGCACAAATGCCTGGCGTCGTCAAAGTCGTTTCCATGGAAGACTTCGTCGCCGTCATTGCGCAAAAGAGCTGGTGGTATGCGCAGCGGGCGTTGAAAGAACTGCCCATCGAATGGGACTTCGGCGAGCATGTGAAAGTCAGCAGCGCGAGCATTAAAGAATTTCTCCAAGAAGGTTTGGACGCGAAAGATGTTCCGGTCTCGCGGAATGAGGGAGATGCAGAGAAGGCATTTGCGGCTGCAGCAAAAATCGTGGAGGCGGAATATTACGCGCCCTATCTCGAACACGCCACGATGGAGCCGCAAAACTGCACAGCGCTCTACAAAGACGGTCGTGTCGATGTATGGGCTCCGTCACAGAATAGTGAGGCGACCGCCGCCACGACGGCCCAAGTCGCCGAAGTTCCAGTGAGCAACGTCGAGGTTCATAAAGTCCATCTCGGCGGTGGTTTTGGTCGGCGTGGCCTCGTTCTGGATTTCGTGCGGCAAGGGGTCGCTATCGCCAAAGCCGTACCTGGGAAACCAGTAAAGATGATTTGGTCGCGAGAAGAGGATATACAGCACGGGAAATACCGACCTGTCGCTCTCGTGCGCATGAGGGCGGCGCTCGATGCGTCCAACGCGCCGACTGCCTGGTACGTGCGCCAAGCCGAACAGTCGATTTTCAATGACGTCGCTCCCAGCCGCATTCAGAACGGTATCGATACGATTGGCATACGGGGGTTCTCGGATGCGCCGTATGCGTTCCCCAACATCCATATGGAATATGCGATGCGAAATCCGCACGTGCCGCCTGGTCCCTGGCGGGCAGTAGCGCATACGCAGAATCCGTTCTTTCGTGAATGCTTCATTGATGAAGTGGCGCTGGCGGCCGGACAGGATCCTTACCAGTTCCGGCGTACACTCTTGGAAAAAGCGCCCAAAGATTTAGGGATTCTCGATGCGGTGGCGGAAGCGGCGGGTTGGGGTAAGCCCTTACCGGCAGGTGTGTACCGAGGTATCGCTGTGCAAGACGCCTATGGTAGTTACACGGCGGCGGTGATTGAGGTGTCGGTGAGTGACAAGGGGGAGCTGAAAATCCACCGTGTCGTTGTGGGTATTGACCCTGGCTATATCGCAAATCCAGACTCAGTCCGAGCGCAGGCCGAGGGCTGTGTTGTATACGGACTTACTGCCGCGTTATACGGTGAAATCACGATCAAGGACGGGCGAGTTGAACAATCCAATTTCCATGATTACCAGATGATGCGTATTGCTGAGATGCCGAAAGTGGAAGTTGTGCTCGCGCCGACCGGCGGCTTTTGGGGCGGCGCCGGAGAACCGTCGTTAGCGCCTCTTGCGCCAGCGCTCTGCAATGCGATCTATGCGGCGACCGGAAAGCGCATTCGTTCCTTGCCCTTGAAGCATTATGACCTGAAGAAAGTGTAGGGTGTTGTGGTCGAGATGAAAGGAACGAGGCGCATCGAGATTGGCGTGTATGTAGTCAGTGATCCAGAGATTTGTCATGGCCAACTGACTTTCAAGGGAACACGTATTCTTGTAGAGACGGTGCTGGCTTACCTTGCTGCCGGTCGGTCTCTTGAATGGGCATTGGCGGAATGACCTTGCTTATCTCGTGAAGCTTTGCAAGAAGCCCTGCAACTGGCCACAATGGCGTTGGTGAAGCGATATCGTAAAGCGGCATGAGTCAGATCGTGCTTGACGAGCACCTTGGTGACACCGAGGTACTTGAACCGTTGCGAAGGTGGATTACTGCGGTGAAGATTGAAGATCTCGCTCCTGACGAAACACTCAAAGATGACCGCCTTCTCCAGATGCTACGTAAGCAGAAGCAGCCGGCGTTTGTAACGCTGGACGCTGGTTTCTTTCATAAGAACTGTTGTGATCGACGGTATTGCCTCGTGTCTTTTGTCGTCCCCCATCAACAGCAGCACCGGATTCCTGGTCTGCTGCGACGATCATTTCACTTGCCGGAATTCAAAAGCAAAACTGCTGGTATGGGAAAGGTCGTACGTGTCAATGAAGAAAGGGTCGAATTCTGGCAAGTCGGAGGAGAAAAGAGACAGACCTTGAGGTTTCAATAACCAGTAGATAGATGTACCTACGAAGTTTGGCGGAGTGAGTTTTATGACAACCCGCGACAATTTCACTGCCTCTCGCCGCAACTTTCTCCTCAGTCTTGCTGGTCTTCTCCTTCTACCGGTGTCGAAAGTGTGCGCCGCGCCAACCCTGTCAGCCAAACTCATCCCACTTATCTATGAAGTGACCGGCGGTGAAATTCCCAAGACCGGGCGAGTGAAGCTGACGCTGCCGGCGATTGCCGAAAGCGGCAACTCCGTCCCGTTGAAAGTACAAGTTGAGAGCCCGATGACGGTCGATGATTATGTAAAAAGCCTTCACCTCTTCTCGGAGAAAAATCCTCGGCCGGTGATTGCACGTTTTCATCTCAATCCGCGCTCCGGCAAAGCTGAAATTAACACGCGTATCCGCCTAGCCGGTTCGCAACAGGTTATAGCCGTCGCCGTCATGCATGACGGTTCTTCATGGATGGGAACGGCTGAGGTAGTCGTGACCGCTGGCGCGTGTGTTGAAGGAACCTAAAACGTGGAACGTGATGCGTAATACGTATCACGCGCCCCGCGTATAGCTACATGGCGAACATCAGGATTCAAGTTCCGAACGAAGTTAAGCACGGAGAGATTTTTGAAGTTCGTCTGCTCATTCGTCACCCCATGGAGACGGGATTCCGGTATAACAACGTGGGGAAGCCGATCCCGAAAAACGTCATCAACCACATTACCTGCCGCTACAACGGTGTCGAAGTGTTTAGCGCCGAGCTGTCTTCCGGCATTGCGGCAAATCCCTATTTTTCGTTTTTTACCGTGGCGGAGTCTTCCGGGGAACTCGAATTTGTCTGGACGGATGACACCGAAGTGACCGAGACTGAGCGTGTCTCGATCAAGGTGAATGAGTGAACTCTCGAACTCTGGATATTAAACTTGTCTTCCGCGAAATTACCCGACAGCGGAAAAAGACTATCCGCCTTCGCGGATTTCACTTCTTTGCTCTCATTCTCGTGCTTTCTTTATCGAGTTTGTCTCTTCCTGTTATAGCGGCAGACCAATCCACGACACGCGGCGCCGCTCTCGCCAACGCCTGCGCCACCTGTCACGGTCCAGATGGGCGGAGTCAAGGAGCGATTCCTGCTATTAATTCGCTGTCAAAAGAAAGTTTGCTGACTGCTATGCGCGCCTTCCAATCCGGAGAACGACAAGGGACGGTAATGAACCGCATCGCGAAAGGACTCGACGATGCGGATATCGAAGCGGTCGCGGTATACTTTATGAACTTAGAAAAGCGATAAAAGCGGGGTAAAGTAATGGAAGCCAGCGCCATTGGGGAGGCCGTATGACTGAGAGTTTCGTACAAACATGGCTTGAGACCTATAATAAAGCAGATCTCGATGGGGCTATGGCTTGCTACACCGAGGACGTCGAATTTGAAGATCCAATTTTTGGCGAGCGCATAAACGGAAAATCCGCACTCCATCAAGCTTTTAGTCAGTTTTTCTTTACTGGAGTGACAAAATTGCGGTTTCTTGACTGGTCTGGCGGCCCAGAGGGCGGCTCCGTGGAGTGGGAATGGACCGCGAACTGGGGGCCGAACCGTTCGTTTCTAGGTTTCGATGCGTCGAACAAACGTTTCGTTGTCCGTGGCGTAACCGTGCTGAAATTGCGTGACGGGAAGATCTATCGTCAGACTGACTACTGGGACGCGCGCGGCGCGCTACGACAACTCGGTGCGCTTCCTTAGGTGATCCTATGTTTACTCGTCGTCGATTCCTCGGACTTGCCGCTAGTCTTCCTTTCACTGGAGCGCTTGCTCGCCGAAGCTGGGCGAAAACGAGCGCTCGCGTGGTGGTGATTGGCGGCGGTTTTGGTGGGGCGACTTGTGCAAAGTATTTGCGTCGAGCTGAGCCGACGCTTGAGGTGACTTTGGTAACGCCTCAACGCCAATTTGTTACCTGCCCGTTTAGCAACGCCGTACTGGCTGATCTCCAGAAACTATCATCCTTGACATATGACTACGAGACATTACAGAACCGCTACGGTGTACGCATTATTTATGATGAAGCGACTGCTCTCGATCCAGCGACTCACCGCGTCACTTTGAAAGAAGGGAAACCGATGAACTACGACCGCTTGGTCTTAGCACCCGGCATGGAATTGCAATGGGGGGCGCTCGAAGGATACGATGCCGCCGCCAGCGAGGTCTTCCCGCACGCCTGGGAAGCCGGCCCGCAAACGCTCTTGTTGCATCGTCAATTGCAGGCCATGCCTGACGGCGGGCGGGTGGTGATTGCCGCTCCCGAGAATCCATTCCGCTGTCCTCCCGGACCTTATGAACGCGCCAGCCTGATCGCTTACTATCTTAAAACGCACAAGCCTAAATCAAAGGTATTAATCCTTGACGCCAAGGACACATTTACCAAGGACAAGCTGTTCTTGGCGGCCTGGAAAAGTCTCTATCCTGGGCTACTTGAATGGATACCTCTCTCACAAGGCGGGCGGGTGGTGCGTGTGGATACACGTGCCGGGACGGTGCGCACGGACTTTGACGAATACAAACCAGCGGTGGCGAACATCATTCCACCACAGCGCGCGGGGGCAATTGCCCGCGCCGTTGGTCTCGATGACGGCAAAGGTTGGTGTTCTGTGCGAGCGAGTACCTTTGAGTCGACCGTACACAAAAACATTCACATCATCGGAGACGCCGCGATTGCGAACCCTATGCCAAAATCTGCTTTTGCCGCGAGCAATCAAGCGAAGGTGTGCGCTGCGGCGATTGCAGCGTTGTTACGGGGGGAGGCCGTTCCAGCCCCTGTCTTGATGAATACCTGCTACAGCTTAGTTGCCCCGGATTATGGTATTTCCATTGCTGCCGTTTATCGCGTGGTGGACGATGCGATTGCCACCGTGCCAGGATCGGACGGAATCAGTCCGCTCGACGCTTCCGACGCGACCCGCGCTCTGGAAGCCGACTATACGCGCTCATGGTACGCTAACATCACGGCGGATACGTTTACGTGAACTCGTTGAAGTGGTTACGGAGCCGTGCGCGTCAGCAAGCGGCTACTGGCCGCTCTCTTACGGTCGTGGCTCTGAGGTTGATCGCCTCCTGCAGGCAGCGCAGGATTAGAGTAGCAACGCTTACTAGCGTGGTGATATGTGGTGTGTGGTATGGCTTGGCGTGCAGCGATGAGCGATCCGTCACCGATCACATCGTAGGGGATTCCATTCCGACCCCGCTCACTGTTCAATCTGGAGATGCAGAGCACGGGCGTCGTATCGTGCGTGACCGCGAGCGAGGCGATTGCGTTGTGTGTCACGCCATGCCGCTGCCGGATCGCCAGTTTCACGGCACGGTTGGCCCCCCGCTCGATGGCATAGGCAGCCGCTACTCAGTTGGAGAATTGCGGTTGCGCTTGGTTGATCCAAAGCGGATCAACCCGCAAACTGTCATGCCTGCGTACTACAAAATTGAAGGGCTTCATCAGGTAGCCGAGAACTATCGTGGGAAACCTATTCTCACCGCGCAAGAAATCGAAGATGTGGTGGCGTACCTGTTGACGCTGAAATGAAATTTTTTGGTCATGTGTAAACTCCGTGCTCCAGTTAAGAATCGGGTAGCCCGTTTCCCCTCTCTGGATGCCCGGTTCCACGGGCATGACGTCATTTTCGCGCAAGCGGGAATCCAGGGATTTGCCCCAATCTGGGACATGAGCCAATTTTTTCCTCTGATATTGGTGATTGGTGCGCTGTTGAGCTTTACTGAGACCGGACCACTTGCTGCTGAAAATGTAACGCCTTACGTCGTTGCAGATCGACGCTCAGGCTACACATATCTTTCCCCGGAAAATCAGCAACTTCAAAACGACGCATTCGCCAATCCTGGCCAGCTATGGGTAGAGAAGGGACAAGAGTTATGGCAGGAGCCGAAAGGCTCCACGCATGTGTCGTGTGCGAGTTGTCATGGAGAGGCGATCAAGAGCATGCGCGGGGTGCGCGCGCGATATCCGCGTTTCGATGCGCAAAGCAAGAAGCTTATTAACCTTGAGCTACAAATCAATCGTTGCCACGAGGAGCGTCAGCACTCCATGCCTTATCCGTATGAATCCGAAGCACTGCTCGCGTTGACTACTTTTATTGGGTTTCACTCTCGCGGCTTACCGGTAGACGTGCGCATTGATGGACCTGCGCAACCGTTCTTTGCTGCCGGACGCGCGTTCTTCCTACGTCGACGCGGCCAGCTCGACTTGGCCTGTACGCATTGCCATGACGAATA
>JBFWZL010000173.1:0-11640 GCA_050185455.1 Binatia bacterium
AAAATATCCAGAAGAGGATGCAGCAAACTCAAGGCCTACAGATACAACTTCAACGCGCGATGATATGCCCGAGGGTGCTGTTGAGCGACGGAGGCGCAGTAATCCTGGACGAACTGCTATTTCTCCAGGTCAAGCACGGCTAGAAGCCGACCATAACCGATAAAAAGCCCAATCATCATTCCTAACTCGATAATCTCAGCGGCATTGAACTCCTGACGTAGTTCCTGAAAAAAGCGATCATCAATCTGATGATGATCGATACCCATATACTCGGCAAACCGGAGCGCAAGTTTCTCGCGAAGAGTAAATTCAGGCGAATTTTCATAATCGTGCAGCGCGGCAACCACTGAGTCCGTCACCCCTTCCTGCACAGCCTGTGCAGTACGTGAACGTTGTCAAGTGAAGCATTCATTTAACTGCGCGATCTTGAGCCGTACCAGCTCCTTGAGCTTCGAGGTCAACAAACCGTTCAGACGTGCGGGAATATAGAACCGATAGAACGCCTTACTGAGTTCCGGGTTCTGCCCCATTGCTTGGAAGACGGCAGGATTAAAATCTGGACAAGCGAGTTCAAAAGCTTTTAGCGTTGCAAGCAGCTCAGGGTCAAGTTGCTCACACGGCAGTAAATCTAAGCGAGCCACGAGTCACACTCCTTTTTGACCGAATGCCTTGTCAATCCTTTTGGACACGAATATGCCGTTGGTAAATTTTCGGCAGCTCAGTCGGCAAGGAGGTCGGATCTTCAATGATCATGTAGCGCGACGGCGCGCACATCTCGCGGAGATAATCACGCCCGGCCTTATCGACCGTTAAACAAAACGAGAGGACGCCGTTTTGTTCCGCCTCGCGAAGCGCCATCATCGTGTCACGAACACCGTATGTGGGCGCTTGTGCGCTGGGGCCATAATCAGCGTCTTCTGGGTGACCATCACTGAGGAGCACTAAAAATTTGGCTCGACAAGAAAGTTCACGCAATTTACGGGTGGCATGACGCACCGCCGCTCCCATGCGCGTACTCTTCTGCGGCGATAGCCCGCCAATGCGGCCTCTGACTTCAGAGGAGAGCGATTCGGTAAAGGTCTTTACGGGATAAATTTCGACATCGCGCCGGCCACGGCTCGAAAAACCTAGAATAGCGTATTTATCGCCGATCGTCTCAAGCGACGCGGATAACAACGCCAGAGCCTCTTTCATGATGTCGATCACACGCACGCCATCCCGCTCGGCGAGTTGCGCGTCAGTTGAAGCGCTTAGGTCCAATAAAAATAGCGCTGCAACATCTCGTTCGAGCGGTTGTCGCGCCACGTAGAGCTTAGGGGAGGGGGCAATACCGCTCAACCAATCCACTCGTGCGGTCACAGCCGCATCGAGGTCGATTGTTTCTCCATCTTCCAGGCCTTTGACGTGACGATAGAGGCGTGGGCGCAAACGCTGAAACTCTCGCTTGATCTCTTCGACAAGATCCGGATAGGTCGCAAGCGTGCGAGAAAAGAAGGCTCCATTATCTCCCGCCACCGGAATCTCTCGCACCTGACACCACTGAGTGCGGTAGTCTTCGATGAGAAAATCCCATTCGTCGTAGAAATAGCTCAGCCCCGCCGCGGTTTGCAAACGGCGCTCGGCAGCTTTCTTTTTTCTTCGCGTTGAAGTTTCTTCTTCGTCCGCCTCCTCTGCTTCTGGATCAAAGGTCACAACAACCGTCGTTTTCTGTTTGCGTGACGACTTTTTCTTGTTCCCATGCGTACGTACGGCATCCAAGATCTTCCTAAGCATTTCCTGCTGTTCGGCAGAAAGAGACGAATGATTCTCTTCGCCATCACCCTCACCACCCCCAGACTCTGTCGCCTCGCCTTGCCCCATTGCCTCCGCATCCCCTGGCGCGGCAGGGAGTCGAGACGCAGCGCGCTGAAGCTCAGGAGCAACAATCCAGGTATGCAGCTCGGTTGCTAACAGGAGGGCGTCGTACATCGTCGCTTCTTTTCCCAAATCTCGCCACAGCGCGTTCGGTAGCCGAGGAAGCACATCGGTCAAAACTGGCGGCAGCAAATGAGTCAGTGAATCCGCCCATAAGAGATCGTCTCGTAATCCACGATAAGTCTCGGCCAAACGACGCGAAACTCGCTTGTTCTCGATAAGAAGAAAAAGTGCTTCAAGCTGGTCAGGCTGAGGAAAAAGCAGGAAATATGAGGCGAGATCAGACGGTGGGGCAATCTCTCGGTGCGCGGCATCACGGATAAAAGACGGCAGCACCGACCACAAACCGGGCAGAGAGAAGTCATACGTGCCAAACACAATCCGTCCGGCCTGTTGAGCCGCAAGCGTTCGATACAAACGAAAATTCTCTTCATACGAAGGAAATACTTCTATACAAGCAGGAAGGGGGAGGGCGTCGTCCGCTGACTCAGCCAACGGGGGAAGCACGGACAGGAACGACGACTCTTTGATGCTGACGGCTTCCCCGCAGAGCATGTGAGCATACTTGAGCAGTACGCCATAGATGTCGAGGAGGTTCACTGCTGGAGATGAACCACGGAGCAACAGTAGACTGGTTCGTGATTCAAGAGCAAAAAAGGCTTCTCCAGCTTGAGGGCTTCTTTCCGCAATAGCTTCACCGGCAGCGATCCAAGATTTAACGCCTTCTTCTCCAACTTCCTCATATGCCCGCACGAGAGAGCGAAAGAGTCGCGCGACACCGGCGGGAAAAGTTTGCGCCATCTGAACGATACGATCGAGGAGAGAAGCCCGACTCTCAGGTGCTAACGAACTGAGGGTCGGCCCCAGGAACGGAAGGATGGGAGGCAGCGGCTCAGGATCAAACGTCGCCGCTGCTTGGAGACAACGGAATAATGCGCCACGCATATCAGGAGGCAAAGTTTGCACCTTGCACGGCAAGGAGCGATACAATGCGGCGGCTGCGCCTGGAGAACGATACGCCGAGGAACGCACGAGACGATAGAAATTAGAGCGTTCCGCGCCGTTCAACTCGGTGAGTCCTTCGGGCAACGAAGAGAAAATTTGGCTGTCTATTGGCGCAATATCGAGCCCCATGCGCAGCCATTCACCAAATTCTCCCGGCGTAAGGGTCGCGAGCACCGTCGGCGTTGCCAAGAATAGGGAGGAAAGTTGAGCCTCTTCGGTTTCTCCCTTTCTTCCTAGCAGGAGCATGCCCTGAGAGATCCACTCGCGCAGCGCGCCAGTTTCCAACCACTCACGGATGACACCCGGTTCGACGCCGCCAAGTGCATTTCGTATGATTTTTTGATGGGAAGAAGACAATCCTGCTAACGCAGACGACAGTTGTTCTTGGTTTGTCTCATACACGGGAGCAAGTTATAGCAGGTTTACGTCCGGTGTTGTCAATGCTTGTCGGCGTAAGCGAGAACATGACTCAGAGTCTGTCCTTAGAGATTACGAAGCTTTCGCAACATCAAGCGAGTGGGCGCAAGCTGAACGAAAGCTAAAGCATTTCTCGTTAGGTTTTCGAAATCTTGAAACTGTACCTCAATAATGGATAGGAGGTCCTTATGGAGCGCCACCACGACCGCGGGTTGAAACCCCTACCTTGTGACCTTATAACGCGAGGTTGGAGGATTCCCTCCCGGGGACTCAATTCCTCGGCCACCATTCTTCTGTAACTTGTCTTTTACCCTCACAATGGATTATAGATAAAACCCTGTGATCTTATAGCTGTCGGAGAGTAGTGGATGACTTCTACCATGAGACAGTTGAAATAAGGAGGACACAAGATATGGCGGATTTTGATCTTCATATTAAAGGTGGAACGGTAGTTGACGGCACGCGAGAGCCACGGCGTCAGGCCGATGTGTGGATTCGCGACGGGAAAATTGCCCAGATCGGCGGGCAAGCGCCCGGCTTCGCCAAGCGCACGATAGATGCCGGTGGCTTAATTGTTGCCCCTGGATTCATCGATTTACACACGCACTATGATGCGCAGATTCGTTGGGACCCTTACTGTACGATCTCGGGGTGGCATGGTGTGACCTCTGTCGTACTGGGGAACTGCGGCTTTGGCTTTGCCCCAGTGAAGCCAGACTTCCGCGAACGGTCGATGCTGACCATGACACGAACAGAGGCGATTCCGTTCGCGTCCATGAAAACTGGCATGACGTGGGACTGGGAAACGATTCCTCAATATCTCGACTCTCTCGACCGCTCGCCCAAAGGGGTGAATTGCATTCAGTATATGCCGACAGCTTCGCTGATGACCTATGTCATGGGGCTCGAAGCCGCCAAGACTCGCGTCGCTACTGAAGCCGAGCGCAAAGAAATGCAGCGGCTTTTGCACGAAGGTATGGATGCAGGGCTGTGTGGTTTTTCCATTCAACGCCTCGGTCGGAACTCGGCGCAGGCGGATTATGATGGATCGCCGATGGTGACCGACACTATGTGCGACGAAGATATTCTGAATCTTGCCGAGGTGCTGCGCGCGCGCAACGACGGCTTCATTCAGATCACTCAGGTGACAGGTCATATTAAACAAGACTTGGCTTTTCTGGAAAAGTTAGCTGAGGTCGCTCAACGCCCAGTGTTGCACAACGTTATTGTCGCCTCGCGCAAAGATCCGAAGGTGCACCGGCGCAGCTTGCAGTGGGTGGAGAAGTGCCGCGCCCAGGGCTTACCGATCTATGGTCAGACTGGCACCCACCGCACTGGTTTCGCTTTTACGCTAGAACACTGGAATCTGTACGATTTCAGCCCAGCGTGGCGTGAACTCACGACCGGAACGAAGCGCGAGAAGCTCAGCAAAATACAAAACCCTGCTTTACGTGAAGCCGTCAAGCGTGAGGCCGAAGAGGCGGACCGCCGGTTGCAAGTCATCCAGGCCGGTGTGGGTGGCTCGATTCCAGGCTTGCTGGTCCAAAGTGTCAATGGGCAGCCTGAGCTGGAAAAGTACGTTGGCAAATCGCTCGGCCAGATTGCTCAAGAAGAAGGCAAAACGCCGATCGATGTCATGCTCGATCTCTCACTTGCTGGCGACCTCAATGTCGAGTTCTTGGGTCCAAATCGCGGGTTCAACGCGGAATACACGGCGGAGATGATCAATGACTCAGCCTTTACCTTCCCTGGCGCCTCGGACGGCGGCGCGCACACGAAATTCTTCACTGGCGGCGCCTTTACTACCGACTTCCTCCGCTGGTTGGTGCGCGATGAACAGTTGATCACCCTAGAAGAAGCCCACTATCGGCTGTCGGCACTGCCGGCGCAGGCTGCAGGCTTCCGTGACCGGGGGGTGCTGCGTGAAGGCGCGGCCGCTGATGTGGTGGTGTATGATCTTAATGCTCTCGCTATCGAACCGGATTGGATCGGTGAGATTGCTCACGACTTCCCTGGGAACGAGTGGCGCCGTGTCCAGAGAGCCAAAGGTTATCATGCGATCATCGTCAACGGCGTGCCCACCTTCGAAGATGACAAATGCACGGGCAATACCCCGGGCCAATTGCTCCGGAACGGACGAGGGTAGATCTCGACTCGTACGCACAAGCCGTGGGCGCCTCATAGGGCAACCCACGGCTTCTCTTCTGTTGCCTCTCCGCGCTGAAACTTTTTCAGTCACGCTTTTCCACTGGGACAGAGTGAGAAACGGACCTGGTTAAGGCGAGGGGAGGTTCATGTTCGCCTGTGATTAAGCGTGCGCTGCGATTACGCGTAAGATAATTCCAGGCCCATTGAATGGCAACCAGCAAACGGTTCTCGAATTCCACCAGATTGATCAAGTGGACAAACAACCACGCCAACCAGGCAAACAGTCCAGAAAACTGCACCCACCCAAAATCTGCAACGGCTTGAGCGCGACCAATAATCGCCATGTTCCCGCGATCTTTGTAACGGAAGGGTGGAAGACTTTGTCCTTGTAAACGTCGCTGTAGTAGTTGCGCAACATACTGCCCCTGCTGCATGGCAACGGGAGCAACGCCAGGAAGGGGCTGTCCCTGGAGATTGCGACAATGCGCCAGATCGCCAAGGACAAAAATCTCCGAATGGCCAGGTAAGCTCAGATCCGGCTCAACGATGACGCGTCCAGCACGGTCGAGTTCCGCGCCGGTAGCTGTCGCCAAGATGCGGCCAAGAGGGGATGCCTGTACACCTGCGGCCCACAGAACAGTGTGGGTAGGGATGGTCTTTCTGTGCTCGCCGCTGCGAATCGTCACCGACGCAGGTTGAATATCGGTCACTATCGCGCCCGCGCGCACCTGTACGCCCAGACCAGTTAGAAATTCCGCCGCTTTTGCCGACAATTGAGGCGGATATGAGGGCAGAAGACGCTCGGCTCCTTCGACTACGAAAATACGCGCCGCGGCCGGATCAATATGACGAAAATCATGCTTGAGCGTATCTCTGGCTAATTCTCCAAGTGTCCCCGCAAGTTCCAGGCCTGTCGGTCCCCCGCCGACGATGACAAACGTCAGCCAGGCGCGAACCTGTTCAGGATCGCTGGCGCGCTCGGCGGCCTCGAAGGCGAACAGAATGCGGCGTCTTATTGCCGTGGCGTCTTCAATAGTTTTGAGTCCAGGCGCGGCGTCCGCCCACTGCTCGTGGCCGAAATAATGAGGTCGCGCACCGGTCGCGACGATAAGGATATCGTAGGAGAGGGAGCCGTCCGTGAGGACGACCTGACGATTCACAACGTTAATGTCGATCGCTTCGGCAAGCAGGACTTGCGTATTGCGCTGACGTTTCAACACCGCACGGAGAGGCGACGCAATATCCGCGGGAGAAAGCCACCCTGTCGCGACCTGATACAGCAAGGGTTGAAATAAATGGAAATTGCGACGGTCAACGAGCGTCACCTGCACGGGGGCGCGCCGGAGCGTCTGCGCGGCGTACAATCCGCCGAAACCTCCTCCGAGAATGACAATATTCAGTTCCTGTTTGTTGTTCTCCATAGTGTCCGTTGAAAGCACCTTCCCAAATGAAGTCCGACAAGACATGAAAAGCCGCCTGCCCTTTTGCATCGAAGGAACAGCCGTGCTAGCTACAAGCCATTATGGGGGAAAATATATCTGCGCCAAGGTGGCTCACCGTTCAGGGAGTGCAACTCGAAGTTTTCGAACAAGGACGAGGACAACCGATTCTTGTTCTGCATGGTGAAGACGGGCTTGCCTCGCAAGCGCCTTTTCTTACGCTGCTGGCTACTCATGGCCATGTGATTGCTCCTTCACATCCAGGATTTGGTCATTCTCCGGATAGCGATTATATCGACACCGTTGACGACCTGTCTTATTTGTATCTCGACCTCCTTGCCGAGCAGAATCTTCGTGACGTTGTCGTTATCGGCTGCTCACTAGGCGGTTGGATCGCGGCAGAGATGGCGGTAAAGTCCACGGAACGCATCGCCAAACTTGTCTCAGTCGCTCCTCTCGGTATTAAAGTCGGCGACCGTGAAACCCGCGACATTCCCGATATCTTTGCGCTGTCGTCGGACGAAGTCCTGCGCCTGAAATACCATGACCCCTCTCACGCTGTGGTCGATTACACTACGCTCTCGGATGATGAGCTGACGGTGATTGCGCGCAACCGGGAAGCAACCGCGCTCTATGGTTGGGAGCCATATTTTCACAATCCCAAATTGCGGAGGCGACTGCAGCGCATTCATATTCCCACGCTGCTGCTCTGGGGCGCGAGTGATCGGTTTGTGACGCCAGGTTACTATGGAGCTGCGTATCGAGATGCAATTCCCGGGGCTCGACTCGAAATTATTGAACAAGCGGGACACCTGCCTCAGGTTGAGCAGCCGGAGGCATTCGTTGAACGAGTTCATGCGTTTATCGCATAAAGCGCAACTAACAATGAATCGCCCGCGCAATTTTGTTCTTTCGTCTTCTACCTCACATCTCACGCCTTACGGAGGGTAACCCATGCGCGCCTGGCATTTTAGTGAAAACGCCTATCATTTGCTCCCCGACGCAAAAGAATACGGCTCGATCCGGGTGACGCTGCCGAACCGTCATTACGATCCCAAGATCGGGGCGGACCTGTATCACCGCTATATCGATGAATGGGTGATTGCCGAAGAATTAGGTTTAGAAATCATGGTGAATGAACACCATCAGACCGCAACGAACCTGAACCCCGCCGCGCCGATCATCATGGGCATCCTCGCTCGCGAAACGAAGAAAGCCAGATTGCTGATTCTCGGCAATCCCATCTCAAATAGACGCGACCCGGTGCGAGTTGCTGAAGAGATGGCGATGGTGGACGTGTATTCGCGGGGACGCCTGGAATGTGGTTTCGTCCGCGGCGTACCGTACGAACTCTCGGCGGGGAATCACCGGCCAACCAAAATGATGGAACGTTTCTGGGAGGCGCATGATGTGATCCTCAAAGCATGGACCAGTCATGACGGTCCGTTCAACTGGGAGGGAAAGTATTTTCACCATCGACAAGTCAACATCTGGCCGCGTCCCTACCAGCAGCCGCATCCTCCCGTGTGGATCACGGCATTAAGTCCCGGCAGCGCCCGTCAAGTCGCCGAGCGCGGATATGTCGTCGCCTGTTTTCTCACCGGGTTTGAAGGCACGCGAGCAGTATTCGAAACGTACCGCGCCCGCCGCGCGGAACTCAGTCTTCCCACGTCTCCTAGAGATCGCTTTGCCTATGCTGCTTTGGTCTATACTGGGAAGACAGATGAAGAAGGATTAGCCGGAGCGCGCAAACTGATGTGGTATGTCGAAGCCAACAAAGTGCCGCTCCAGTTTACCAATCCTCCTGGCTACCATCCTGTCGCCGCGGCAGTGAATACCATGAAATCTCCGAGCGGAGCCGGCATATTCAAAATGTTCCAGAATCCCAAGCTGGAAGAATTCATGGAGCACGGTCTAGTCTTCGCGGGCAATCCGGACTCGGTCTACCGCCAGATCATGAAAATGTACAACCATGTAGGTGGTTTCGGGCATCTGCTCATCATGGGGCAAGCCGGTTTCCTCGATCATAAAGAAACGGTCAAAGGCATGACCATGTTCGCCAAGGAAGTCTATCCGCGCCTAAAAGAACTAGGACCGGTGGTGGTTCCGTAGGAAACCAAGAAGGTGAGTACGGCCTCTCTTCCTATCTCAAGCGAGAACATCCAAAGGGTAACTCGGCTAATCGTGGAGCGCTTCCACCCACAAAAGGTGATTCTCTTTGGTTCTTACGCCTACAGCCAACCGACTGTGGACAGTGACGTGGATTTGTTAGCGGTGATCGACACTGAAGGACCTCCTTTGCACGTCGCTGCTCAAATCGCTGCTGAAATTGAGCATACTTTTTCTCGCAGATCAAAAAGCCGCAACAGAAGCCTTGCAAACCGCGGAAGAAGTCCGGACTGTTATAAGAGTAAAGTTGGGACTTTCATGAGGTTGACCTCTTTGAAGAAAAAAATCCTTTGGTTACACTACGGTTCGTACAACCCACAAGGAGGGTATTGATATGGTGGCCTACCAACATATTGCCGTGAAGCCTCAGGCTGGCGCGCTCGGCGCTGAGATCAGTGACGTTCACCTCGGGAATCTTAATGACGTGACATTCGCTGAAATCCGCGCGGCGTTGCTTGAGCATCAGGTGATCTTTTTCCGCGATCAGGAACTCACGCACGAGCAACATAAAGCCTTTGGCCGTCGCTTTGGCGGACTCCACATTCATCCCTTCTTGCAACCGCTCAAAGACAAGGGACATCCGGAGTTCGTGGTGTTGGAAAGCGACGCGAAACATCCCTTTGTCGCTGAAGCTTGGCACTCGGATGTCACGTTTCAAGCGGAGCCGCCGCTCGGGTCGATCCTGCGCTGTGTCGCCGCGCCGGAATTCGGTGGCGATACCATGTGGGCCAGCATGTATGCCGCGTATGAGGCGCTGTCTGATACGATGCAACGCCTGTTATCGGGTCTCACCGCGATCCATGACACGTCGCGCACGTTCTCGCGCGACACGTACAACATTGAGCACATCGGCGGAAAACGCGCGGAGCAGGTAGTCTCGGCTGAACATCCGGTCGTGCGCACGCACCCGGAAACCGGACGCAAGGCGCTGTTTGTTAATTCGGCGTTTACCCAGTCAATCAAAGGGATGAAGCCCACCGAGAGCGCGGCGCTTCTCAGCTTTCTCTACCGCCATATAGAATCCCCAGACTTTACCTGTCGCTTTCACTGGCGTAAGAACTCAATGGCGATGTGGGACAATCGCTGCACCCAGCATCGCGTGGTCGCGGACAACCTTGCCGCCTATCGCCGCATGGAGCGCGTCACGGTTATGGGCGATAAGCCATTCTGAACTGCAATAAGGAGGTGACGCACATGAATCCCGTCGGTTACGAGGTCATCGATAAGATGCAGATCAGAACGAGGTGGATTTCGTGCAGGCGGTCGCGGCAATTATCCAGTTAGCAGTGATCGCTGAAATGTTCGGGTTATCGCGCGAGGACTTTGTCAGCTTCCTGGCCAACGCCGAAATAGACGAGAAGCCGATCGCGGAACGGGAGCTGTTATGGTACTACGTGCTGCTTTGTGGCAGGCAATGAGACGACAAGGAGCGCTACTTCCGGCGGATTATTGGCGCTAATAGAAAACCCAACTGAATTTGACAAACTGCGCCGGAACCCAGAATTACTCCCCAGCGCGGTAGAGGAAATCGTGCGCTGGGTCAGCCCGGTCATTCAGTTCTGCCGCACGCCAATCGAGAATATAGAGATTCGCGGCGAGAAAATTCGGGCTGGTGAATCGATTTGCGTTTTTTTACCCTTCGGCCAATCGTGATGAAGAAATTTTTCCTGATCTCTTCTCTTTTCACATTGACCGTCAGCCGAACGAGCATTACGCATTTGGGATCGGCGTCCATTTTTGTCTCGGCGCAAACCTCGTGCGGCTAGAGCTGCAAGAGATCTTCCGCAAAATCATCGCTTGCTTCGCCGAGGTGGAGCTTGCCGGACCAGTCGAACGCTTGCGATCGAGTTTCGTTGGCGGGATCAAGCGCATGCCGATCCGGTATCGCATGAGAACATAAAGGCATGTTCTCATTAGTAGGTTGGCGCGTAGCAGGCGCCCTACTCCTCTGTTCTCAATTAACTGAGAAGAGAAAATCCACTCGCCAGTCATAGAGGCGGCAAGAGCCGCAAGTCTTGGAAGCGTCGGAACCACTTGCGGAACATATCTTCTGTGTCCATACAAGCATGAAACCCCACTCGTCGTAGCTTGATGGTGCTGACCAGAATCGGAGGTGGCGTATGATCCACTCCATAAGCGAAGCAGAAATCCGTTAACCCGAAGGAGGCCCCCACGAATGTCTGCATGTCAGCAGGCGCCTGTAGCTGATATTTATGTACGATCGCTGCCCACTCGGCCGCGCGCTTCGGCATTTCCTGGACAAGGGACAGCGGCTCTGGCGGCCCCACTTCCATCCCCATGGCTGCTGCGATCACCGGCCAAACCTCCGGCCAGGCAAACACATCGCCATTGGTAATATTGAAAATTTCGTTACCGGCGGCAGGAGTCGTTGTTGCCCACGCCATGGCCTGCGCGAGGAGATCGGAATCGATTGCCTCACAGGCAAAAGATGGACCGCCAGGAAACGATAACGGCAACCCCGCTTCCCGACGCACAGCGGCATACACGCCGATGGCGGGAATAACATTCAGGTTACTTCCGATCGCGT
>JBFWZL010000174.1:0-11629 GCA_050185455.1 Binatia bacterium
ATAAAAACTCTGTCGGGCAGCGGCATAAAGCTTTCCGTTCTCCCTCTCTCAGCTTCCAGCTTTCATTTCTTATGTCTTTAGTTTTTTACTTTTGCCTTTTCCTTTTGAACCCTCCCTTTCCTGCTTTCCACCTTCCATCTTTCGACCTTAAAAGCCAGACCCTAGACGCTTGTTACACCTTTTTCCTTGCCAGCTCCGTAATCGCCCCAAGTAAAGCGTCCACTTGCTTCGTCGTCACCATAATATGCAGGGAAGCGCGGTTGACGTCCCAACCGATTTCTTCATGGGTGACGTTCCGGATGTAAATCCCATGCCGATCCCATAACGTATCCATGAGCGTTTTTGTCGGCACGCCTTGCACGGTGAAAGCCACGAGGGCGCAGCTCAACCGTGGATCACCCGACGTGTAGAGTTGCACGCCATCGATAGCATGGAGTCCCATCATAAAGCGTTGCGCGAGATACCGATCCCGCGCCTCTATTGCCTCTGGGGTAATCTGAGTGTGAAAATCCAGCGCGGCATTCACGGCAAACCGCGGCGGATAATCGGCAGAACCATGATATTCGAACTTCGCCGCTCCTTTACACGCCTCCGCCATCGTCTCGGACGGCGGCTTACCGTACATCGTCTTCCCATTGACGGCGCCCGTGTACATTGTTGGCCATACGCGATCGAGCATCTCTTCTCGCACATAGAAGAAACCGGTGAACATGGACGCGAGAATCCATTTATGACAGGGCCCCGCGTACATATCACAACCCAATTCATGGAGATTCAGTTTCATCATCCCTGGCGGCTGTGCACCGTCGACCAACGTAATCACGCCTTTGGCGCGCGCCATGGCGCAAATCTCTTTTACTGGCATCACGCAGCCATCGGTATAGTTGATGTGGCAAAAACTGAGCAGTTTCGTCTTCGGCGTGAGCGCCGCGTCAAACGCTTTCAGAATTTCATCCGGGTCCTTCGGTGGATGAAATTTACGATCAGCCAGATCAATGACACGGACAGACAGCCCCCCTCGCGCAGCACGGAGCATGATGGGATTGCCGCCACTGGAATGGTCATGATTCGTAAAAGCGATTTCGTCTCCAGGTTTGAGCTCAACCCCGAGCGTGCCAAAGATCATGCCCTCGGTCGTGTTGCTGGTAAAAGCGATCTCCGCGGGTTTGGCGCCGACGAATGCCGCCAGCTTGCCTCGCAATGTGTCAAGGAAGTCTTTATTACAACCAGTCTTCGTGAAGCCAAAATAATCGGCATTCACTCCGTTGAGCGCATCAATCTGCGCCATATGGACACAGCGCGGCGACGGGCCGCGCGTTCCAGTATTCATGTAGGAAATATTTTTTCGGAGCAGAAATTCACTAGCGACCAACTCCCAGTAGCGCTCATCATCAGGAACGGCTCCGGTTTCCCTGCCAGGTTGCGTTGTCGGAGAAGCCGCAAAAGCGTTCGCGCCGAACGCGAGGACGGTGGCGCCACCGAGCAAATGGCCAAGAAAACCTCGTCGTGAAAGCGGTCGCAGTACCTGTGGATCTTCAAAGCGAGGGTCGAAGTTCAGGGCAAAGTTCTCCATACTTCCCATAAGACCTCCTTGACAACCCAACAATTGTCACTGTTATTCTATTTTCGGTCTAGGGAAAAAAGCAAGAGAAGAGAAAAAGCGAGAGAAAGGATAGTCGCGCGGCTCGCCTCTAGGAGACAGAGCCGCCGCGTCAGACTGATCTTCTACCAGACTCAAGCGGGTCTTAGCTCACTAATACCCCAACGAATCCCGCGCCAGAACAGCTCGTCACAGACCAGGAACGCCGCTCACCACAATTCACGCACCGGCAAGACAAAACCAGGAAGAATCGACTCACCACTCACTTCAGATGGATCGTCGAGCACTTCGACGGACTGGCTGGGGCGGTAAATGTACACACGTTTTTCTGACGGATCGATCAGCCAACCAAGGAGCGCACCGTTCTCTAGGTACTCTTGCATCTTCTCGTGCAGATCTTTCAGACGATCACTCGGTGAACACAATTCAACGACGAAGTCTGGACAGAGTCGCCCAAATCCTTTGCGTTGTTCATCAGAGAGCGAATCCTAGCGCTCTCGCCTCACCCAGGAAGCATCCGGCGAGCTCTTGGCGCCGTTGGGAAAAGTGAAGAGCGTGTAGGAAAACAGGGTTACCTTATTTCTTCCGTTCTACCTGAGTCACATCACGCACGGCGCCGCGAGCAGCACTCGTTGTCAGCGCGGCGTACGAACGCAGGGCCGCTGAAACAGGACGCTGACGTTTGAGCGGTTTGTACGCGTCCGCGCCTTTGGCTTCCATCTGCTTCCGTCGCTTCGCCAACACTTCGTCCGATACCAAGACATTGATCGAACGATTGGGAATATCAATGCGAATGAGATCCCCTTCTTCAATGAGAGCGATGGCGCCGCCCTCCGCCGCCTCAGGCGAGACATGACCGATTGACAAACCACTGGTGCCGCCGCTAAAGCGACCATCGGTCAACAGAGCGCACTTCGTTCCGAGTTGTTTGGATTTGATGTAGGAAGTGGGGTACAACATCTCTTGCATACCCGGCCCGCCTCGTGGACCTTCATAGCGAATGACAACGACATCGCCAGGTTTGAGTTGGTTACCAAGGATGCCCATGCACGCGGCTTCCTGCGACTCGAAGATGCGCGCTGGTCCTTCCATCACCCAAATCGATTCATCCACCCCGGCGGTTTTCACGATACATCCATCTTGAGCAATGTTACCGTAGAGGACGGCTAAGCCTCCGTCTTGGCTGTAGGCAAACTCCACCGCGCGGATACAACCGTTGATGGCGTCTCGATCGGGTGTGTCGTAGAATTTGTTTTGTGAGAATGCTTCTTTCGTCCGCACATTACCCGGGGCAGCCAGACTGCATTGCTGAGCAAACTCATGAATGTTGTCACGGCGGATATCGTTTTTCGCAATCAACTCGCCCAAGGTCTCACCGGTCACGGTCATCACCTTGGTATGGAGCTTCCCGGCTTTCTCCAATTCACCCAGAATCGTCGCGATGCCGCCGGCCCGCGCACAATCTTCGATGTGATATTTATTGGAAGCAGGAGCAAGTTTACAAATGCACGGCACCTGGCGCGATAGACGATCGATATCCGCCATGGTGAAATCGACGCCCGCTTCCTGGGCAGCCGCCAAGAGATGGAGGACAGTGTTTGTTGACCCGCCCATGGCAATATCCAAAGTAATCGCGTTCTCGAACGCCTCGAAGGTCGCGATATTGCGCGGGAGTACCGATTCGTCCCCTTCCAGATAGTAGGCTTTCGCCATCTCGATGACGCGTTTCGCGGCGCGCTCGAACAGCTGCCAACGCAGCGCATGGGTTGCCAAAATCGTCCCGTTACCCGGCAAAGCCAAGCCAATCGCTTCATTGAGGCAGTTCATACTGTTGGCGGTAAACATACCGGAACACGACCCACACGTCGGGCAGGCGGCTTCCTCCATCTTCGCGACATCTTCATCGCTTAACGCATCGTTCCCGGCGCCGATCATGGCGTCGACTAAATCAAGCTTTACTAAACCAGTCGAAAGCTCGGTTTTCCCAGCCTCCATCGGTCCGCCGGAGACGAAAATCGTCGGGATATTGAGGCGCATGGCGGCTAGTAGCATCCCCGGGGTGATCTTGTCGCAATTGGAAATGCAGATCATGGCGTCGGCAACGTGAGCCTGCACCATGTATTCGACACTATCGGCGATGAGTTCACGGCTGGGTAGGGAATAGAGCATGCCGTCATGCCCCATGGCGATCCCATCATCCACGGCAATAGTGTTGAACTCGACCCCATAACCGCCATTGGCGTCGATAATCTCTTTGACTTGTTGACCAACGTTATGCAGATGGACATGACCTGGAACAAACTGGGTGAATGAATTCGCAATGGCAATAATCGGCTTGCGAAAGTCCTCGGTTTTCATGCCTGTGGCTCGCCACAGGGACCGGGCTCCGGCCATTCGTCGACCTTGGGTAGTAATACTGCTGCGAAATCCGCGCTGTTGCATGGGTTGACCCTCCTTAGTTACGAGGTTGGGTTATTCGTACGCAATCCTTGCACTTCGTGCAATAAGGTGAAGTTGTGTGATTATCATACCGAGTCTCAAACCGCTATCGAGACTACATTAATCCGTCACCATCGGCATTGCTGGATCCGTCGTCCACTCCGTGAGCGATCCATCATACATCGCTAGGTTTTCAACTCCCAACAAGGAAAGGACAAACGCATCGCTGCATGCCGTGAACCCGACCGCGCAATACGTAATGACTTTCTGCTGAGTTGTTGCTCCAACAGTCGCAAACTTAGCGCGCAGCTGCTCTTCAGACAGATAGGCGTGCGTTTCTGGATCAACCAGGGACAGAAACGGTACGTTCACGCTGGAGGGAATATGTCCTGGTCGGCTATAGCGTGGAGGCGCCGTGCCGGCAAAATCCTCCGGCGTGAGCGCATTCACCAGCAGCGTCCCAGGTTGATTGATTGCCGCGAACACCTCGGGTTTCCGTGCAATGAGTTGCGGTCTGGGTTGCGTGACAAATCGCGCGGGCGGATAGGCGGCGGGAGCCGTGGAAATCAGGCGACCTTCTTTTGTCCATTTCGTCCATCCCCCACTGAGAATGGCCGCATTATCAAATCCGAACGCACGCAGCAGCCACCATAAGCGCGCCGCACAGACGTTCATGAAGGCATCGTACAGAATGACCCGCGTCCCCTCGCCCACGCCATAACGTGACATCATTTCAGCGAACCGCTCGGCTGGGGGAGTCGTAAACGGAAAGCGGCCATTGGGATCAGACAGATCAGTCACAAGATCAGCGAATCCACTTCCTGGAATATGTCCTTTTTGCCAGGTTTGGTAGCCGCTTTCCACGCGATAGCCTTGGCCTTGTTGTGTTTGATCATCATGCACAACGATCGTGCAATCGAGAACACGGAGCTGAGGATCGTTGAGATGGTCAGCCAACCAGTCAGTTTCCACAAGATACTCGGGGTGAGCAAAGGCCATAAGGTTCTCCTTTTCTATATGTCGCGGATCTGCAACCGCAGAGAGCGGGCCCTCTTCATGCTACTTCTCGGCAGTTAATTGTTGGTACAACTCCCAAGCGCTTCTTTCCACCCAATTATGCGCCAACCTCCCTCCTCGGATTTCCCAGATTGCGATGCCTGTAAACTCCACGAGACGATTATCCGGCTTCGTCCCAAGCATACCATTATTTTTTCCAGTCGCGCGCCAGCGAGACACCACGCGAGTTCCCCCTTTATTCGCGAACGTCTCTTGAGGGTAGAGCCGTAGCTCATGGAGCTTCGCTTGAAATGTACGGACCCATTCTTTAAAGGCGGCCCTGGATACAATATCTCTTCCCGCGCTGGTGAGAACAAAATCCTCAACCATCAATTCATCAATCTTGTTAATATCATAAGGAGGATTCCATACCTCGTTCCAGAACGTGAGCACCAGCTCCACCACTGGTTCCATTCCCGCGATACTCTCATGTGCAGTCTCCTTCACGGCGTTCTCTTCGGCAGCGGCAAAAGCAGAAAAACCCGAGGATGCAGCAGCACCGACAGCGGTCAGGCCAACACTCTTCAGAAATGCACGCCTCCGATATTTTTTCCTCAACATCCGATTCCTCATTCGTTTAACTCCTTCACTTGACGAATGTTTATTGAGAGGAATTCCTGTAACTCGAAACAAAACGGCCCGCAGACATTGACCGTCTTCCCCATTTCTCCAGACCAATAATGACGTACACGCTCAATCCGATGGCAGTAATACGCAACCAAGCGTCGACTCCAATAGGGGCGCTGTGGAAGAGATGATTCAGAATGGTTGAGTAGGTAAACATTATTTGCAGCCCAATCATTGAGAGTGCACCCAAAATCGCCCAGGGATTAGAAAACACACCGAGCGCGAACATGGAACGGGTCAGGGAACGACAATTAAAGAGATAAAACAACTCGCCCATCACCAACATATTCACCGCCACGGTTCTGGCTTCGGCCACCTCGGCGCCTTGCCGCACTTCCCACAGAAACAAGCCAAACGTCCCTGCGAGCAGTAGCATACTCACCAATACAATACGCGTCACCAGTGTCATCGAGAGAATCGGCGTTTGTGGATCGCGTGGCGGCCGTTCCATAACGTCGGCTTCTTTCGGTTCGAACGCGAGCATTAACCCCAGCAGCAGCGCCGTGGTCATATTGATCCACAAGATCTGCACTGGCAGGATCGGAAGCACCATCCCTGCCGCAATGGCCGCCATGATCACCAACGCCTCGCCTCCGTTCGTTGGAAGCGTCCAGGTGATAAACTTCGTGAGATTGTCGAACACGCAGCGCCCTTCCTCCACTGCCGCTTCAATCGAGGCAAAGTTGTCGTCCGTCAGCAGCATATCCGCCGCTTCTCTGGCGACCTCCGTGCCTGCCATACCCATGGCGATGCCGATATTCGCCTGTTTGAGCGCCGGCGCATCGTTCACGCCGTCCCCGGTCATCGCCACAATATGGCCGCGGCGTTGTAAAGCCTCCACGAGGCGTAGCTTTTGTTCCGGAGTGACACGGGCAAACACCGCAACGGTTTCCGCCGCTTCCACGATCCGGTGATCGTCGAGCGCCGCTAGCTCTATCCCACTGAGTCCTGGCGTCTGCGTAGCATGGTCGAGTCCGATGGTTTGTGCAATCGCGGTGGCGGTGAGCACATGGTCGCCAGTAATCATCTTGACGGCGATTCCCGCCGATTGGCACTTCTCTATCGCCACAATGACTTCCGGGCGCGGGGGGTCGATCATGCCTTGCAGCCCAAGAAAAATGAGACCATCCTTCAGATCCGTATGGTGCACGGCGTGCTTGTGGACGTCGACAACGCGCTTTGCAAAAGCGAGGACGCGCAACCCCTTGGTCGCCATCGTACTCACCGCCTGTTCAAGTGTCTCACGCACTAAGGGTATGGAAGCGCCTTGCCCATCCAGCATCGCTACGCACCGCGCCAGAATGACCTCCACGGCGCCTTTGATATATATGACCCCTTCTTCTCCTTTCGTGTTTCTGTGCAAGGTCGCCATGTACTGATGTTGGGATTCAAAGGGAAGGACATCGATGCGCGGCAGGTCCTGTTCCACGGTCGATGGCGACAATCCGGCTTTCCGAGCCACGGACAGCAGCGCTCCTTCAGTCGGATCGCCCTCCACGCTCCACCGGTTCTCTTTCTCCACCAGCGAAGAGTCGTTACAGAGAAATCCCGCCAACACACATTCGCGCAGCGCGGGCGCGTGCGAGAGCATCACTGGCTGTTCCGCGCGGAGAATCTGACCGCTCGGCGCATACCCCGTCCCGCTGACCAAGTAGAGATGATCCCCTGCATAGATTTCTTGTACGGTCATCTGGTTTTCCGTCAACGTGCCGGTCTTATCGGAACAAATCACCGTTGTGCTACCAAGGGTCTCCACTGCCGGCAACTTGCGGATAATGGCGCGGCGGCGGGCCATGCGCGACACACCAATCGCCAGGGTAATCGTGATCGCCGCCGGGAGCCCCTCTGGAATTGCTCCCACCGCCAGCGCCACCGCCGCCATAAACATGGCGAAAGGCGATTCCCCACGCCACAGGCCAATCGCAAAAGTCGCCGCCGCGAGCGCCAGAATGACATAGAGTAGCAAATGACTGAATTCTTTGATTTTGCGGGTTAGCGGAGTAGAGAGTTCCGTGGTCTGAGCAACCAGTTGTGAGATGCGACCGGTTTCGGTTGCATTCCCAATGGCTACCACGATGCCGGTTCCCTGTCCGTATGTCACCAAGCTCCCGGCATAAGCCATATTGACCCGATCCGCGAGCGGCGTCTCTGACGGCAACGATTTACTTTCTTTGGTTACGGGTACGGATTCTCCAGTCAGCGCGGATTCATCCACTTGGAGGTCTCGTACTTTTAGCAAGCGTACGTCAGCGGGCACTTTATCGCCTGAAGCCAGGAGGACCACATCACCCAACGTCAGTTCACGAGAAGGGATGCGCCGTTTTCTTCTATCGCGCACCACGGTCGCCTCAGTAGTGACGATACGCGTCAGGGCAGCAATGGCGCCCTCGGCTCTGGATTCTTGGATGAAACCAACCACGGCGTTGACCAACACAACGGCGAAAATCACTCCGGCGTCCACCCATTCTTGTAACAGCGCGGTGATGACGGCCGCCGCCAACAAGATGTAGATCAACGGTTGATGGAATTGCAGCAAGAAATGCACCCACGCGCTCCGCCGCTTTTGTGCGGTAATTTCGTTGGGACCAAAACGCGCCTGGCGCGCCACCGCTTCCTCCGCCGTCAAGCCGATCTCCGGCTGACCGCCAAGCAGCTCGATGACCTCATGCTCTAGTAAATGGTGCCATTGTTTCTCAAGCAACGTCTCCATTGCAGTGTTGAACATCCGTACATTCTCCTTCACTATCGGTGATGCCTTTGCAATGATGACTCATAGAGTTCTCGTAAAATATTCACAGTAAGCTGCTAGGCATTTGTAGGAGCACACTACATCATGCTCGTACGGTTCAAAAAACCTATTGTTGTGTACTCGGTGTCTACGGCAGTTCAAAGTGAACCGGACCGGACCGGGTTACCAGGACATCGCTCTTCACCTCGCGTAATACGTGCTCGGCAACGCTACCCAGCAAAATATAGGGGAGGCCGGAACGGCCGGTAGTCCCAACAGCTATCAGATCGGCGCGTAACCGTTTGGCCGTCTTCACAATGACATCGGGAGCCCGTCCATATTTAAGAATACGGCTCACGGATCTGTCGCGACAGTTGACCTCACGGAGAAACGTCTCCAGCTCTTGCCGCGCCGACTGCACCCATTGTCGGCGGGAGCGCATGAGCTCTGAGGCCGTAGCTCCACCTCTTCTCAGCTGATCTTCAAACCCGTGGTAGACATGAAGGATATGCACCTCCGCTCGAGGTGCGAGCTGCAGAGCGAGTTCCAACGCCAGCCGGGAGTCCTCAGAGAAATCTACCGTCACCAACACCCTCCGATAGGATCCTTGGGGTGTTTGTTTGACAACCAATACTGGCCGATCCCCTTTACGTACGATCTTCTGAGCGGTTGTTCCGAAGAAAACATCTTTGATGAAATGAGCCCCATGGGCGCCCACGATAATCAGGTCGGCCGCTTCTTCCCGAGCGTGACGGATGATCTCCACAAACGGCTTGCCAATCACGACACGAACAGTTACAGGTTCACTACATTGAGGAGAGAGACCTGCAAGTATTTGACGTAGAGCATTTTCATTCGTGGCGGCGGCCTGCATTTCATCTCGTGCCCCGTCTTCCATTACATGGAGTATGGTTAGCGTGGCTTCGTGTTCTCTAGCAATCTGAGTTGCGCGCGCCAACGCTTTCTCTGCTCGGGATGATAAATCACTTGCGACCAGGATTTTCTTCAAACTCGACATATTCGACTTTTCAACCATCGGGATTCTCCTTACGCAGCAACCTCCAGAATGACACTCTAGGTGCACTCCTCCAGAGTCAAGCGTCGTTCAAAACACACCAATACGCCCCCATGAGCCGTATGAGCGTATGCAAGGGAAGCGTAAGCAAAACAACCAACGATGCCGCCGGAGCGCCGCCGACGATCACGTTTATTTGGATGTGAGCAACATTGGAGTGGGTCTCTCTGACGTTTTTAGACGGCGCAACATTTGGGGTTGCTCTCCCCATTGCGCCCTGCGCGGAAAGACGGCAATGCATCAAGGCCATCATCCCGGCGCGGGCCGTGCGGGCGCGACGAGCACCTTATCCACGCGATGAATATCCATATCCACTACTTCGAAGCGAAACCCTCCCCACTCAAAATATTGACCGGCGGAGGGAATATGCTCCATATACATCATGAGGAAGCCGCCTAGCGTCTGGTAATATCCCCGTTCCTCTCCCGGGAGCTGAGCCAAGTGAAAGATTTCTTTGAACTTCTCCACCGGCAACATGCCGTCGAGTAACCAGGACCCATCTTCCCGCTGTAGAACTTGAGGGTCGAGCGACTCACCACGCTCAGGAATATCGCCGACAATCGCCGCAAGCACGTCGTTAAGCGTAAGTAGCCCCTTGATTACCCCATATTCATCTACTACGAGCGCTATCTGTTCATGTGTCCGTCTGAATAGTTTCAGTGCTCTTGACACATGGAGGCCCTCCGGAACAAAGGCTGCCGGTCGCAGTAATACCCGCAAGTCGATCGGCTGACCCGCCAGGCTACACGCAAGCAAGTCTTTCACGAGAACAATGCCCAGTGCGTTGTCGAGATTTCCTTGCCCCACAGGAAAATGCGAGTATGGACAGTCAGCGGTCTTGTACCGTATTTCCTCAAGTGAGTCATGGACATCTAGCCAGACAATATCCTTTCGTGGCGTCATCAATACGCTCACGTGTTGGTCGTGCAGCCGAAACACGCTAGCAACCATGTCTCGTTCGGTTTCCGCAGACGTCCCAGCCAGCGCCCCTTGTTCGCTCAAGACGTTCATCTCCTTTTCCCTGATGGGCGCTGCAGTGGCAGGACGGAGGCGCAGGGTCGTGCGCACAAAGGCAGTCAAAAAATTCAACAGTCGTACTAGCGGCGAAGCAAGCGTGGACAACACGCGCAGCGGCGCAGCAACAAGAGAAGCAATTGGTTCGGCGTTATTCAGCGTAAGTCGTTTGGACATTCACTCACCCACTCACCAACAATTAGCGACCGAAAGGACTGATTATTGCCCGTTTTAATGTGTCGCTCCTTTCTGCACAACACTAGCGGGAGCCCTCGTATCCAGCGTGATGGGACGAATCGGCACAACGAACAAGATCGCCGCACAGACCGCGCCAACCGCCGTCGCCACAACAAAGGGCAATGTCCAATCACCGCTCTGCGCGAGGAGAAACCCGGCAGTCATTGGGCCGAAAATCCCGGCAAGACTTCCCAGAGTGTTAATCAGACCAAAAATTGCCCCTGCAACATGTGGATTGAACTCTAAAGCGACCGTCGTGTATCCAGCGATCGCGCTAGCAAACAGAAAATAAAAGAGGACCAACAATAGTATGCAGGCCGAAGCTGAAGGCACGAGCACCACACCTAAAAGGAACGGCAACGACAGGGCAACTCCGATTCCAGAGAACCGAGCCCGAGCAAATTGCGGACTCCAACCGGCGCGCAAAAGTCGATCAGAGAGTACGCCGCCGCCGATGAGACCGACGAAACCAGCGCCGTGCACGGCGATACCGATGACTCCCATCGCGCCTAGAGAAAATCCTCGACCTTCGACCAGATAAGCCGGAAACCAGAACAAGAACATCCACCCCACATACGCAAAACACATGTAGCTTAACGCGAGAATAAGCAAAGAAGGATTAGTAAAGACTGCTCGTAAGGGGAGGGAAGCTATAGGTTTGGGAGGTAAATTGCTGGCAATATACTGGCGCTCTTCCTGACTGACACGAGGATGGGCGTCAGGAGTATCGGTAGCGTACCATAACCAAGCTATTACCCACACAAAGCCGAAGACGGCATTGACATAAAAAACCATCGGCCACGAAGATTGAAGAATAATCCAGGTGGTCAAGGGATACGCCAGCATCTGTCCC
>JBFWZL010000175.1:0-11620 GCA_050185455.1 Binatia bacterium
CCTACATCCTTATAAAAAGCCTCGACTGCCGCAATGTAGTCTTTTTCGCGATCGGTCTTGGCGCCCACGGTCTTTGCCTTTTGGACAACAGCCCACCCTTGCTTTAACGTTGCTTCGCTCGGATTTTCCCAGAGAGGATACCAGAGGCTCAAGGCAACGCCCCAGTAGCCCATCGCGCAGTCGGAGTCTATTGCCGTAACGGAGATAAACCCTTTGTTCGCCTCTTGGAACCAGAAGGAATGGAGCAAGGCGACAGCGCGCTCGAATGGTTGCTGAACTTCAGTCTTGCAGGAGATAGGGAAATGCACGGTCCCCACTTTTTCAGGTTCGACAGCCGAGTGTTGATGTTCTTCCTGCGCTACCGCCTGAGCAGCCAGCGAGAGTATGACAACAGCGAGGAGCAGACTCTTGAAAGATCTCATCCTACCCTCCTTTGTCTATCAGTGGGTTAGAGCCGTTTATTGAGTCATTTTTTCATTGAGTCACAGGTCCATTTCTCTTCGTTCCGGTGGCCTAATGGTTCAATTTGCAATTGTCTCGTCATCCAGCCCAAATCCGCGTTGGCGCACACCCTACGATTAAAGATTCCCCTTATCCTGGCCTTCTTTTGTCAGCGGCTACCAATTGTAGTTCTCCTACCTCATTTGCTCCGTCGGCCAGTACCAGGCGGGCTTAGCAAAGGTAACGCTGAGCGGACGAAGAAAGGTAGAGAAGCAGCCTTTGCCTTGAGCAAAGGCTTTATGCACCGCAAACTGCCTGCGCAGGGGCGTCTTGCCTTTGAGTTAGGCGACCTCCGTCGGATTTTGCTCCGGCGCATAGGGCGCAAAGAACCTACTGGTCACCGTGAATCCCCTCCGACTTGAGGCCAAGCTATGGCACTTGTCATTGAGGATTTCCATATTTCACTGTGGCAACTTATAGTACTTTCCTCTGAAGAAGAGCAACGGGCGGTCGTTCAACACCCTCGCGTTTTGAATTTCTCCAATGTAGATGGTGTGATCTCCACCCTCATAGGCAGTGACCAGCTTGCACTCAAGGTGAGCAACCGCACCATCCAGGAGCGCGACTCCCAGTTCTCCCAATGTGTAGGGAACACCTTCGAATTTTTCGATGCCTTTGGTGGCGAACCGGGTTGAGAGTTGGTCCTGGCTCTCGCTTAAAAAATTGACGCCAAAGACTTTTGTCTCTTCGAAACAGGCGTAGCAATCGACTTTTTTATCCACACAGATCAACAACAAAGGCGGGTCGAGCGATAATGAGCTGAAGGCATTCGCTGTTAGCCCAAAAGGCTTGCCTGCTGCGTCTTTGGTCGTAATGATCGTCACGCCGGTGGCGAAATTTCCCATTACATTGCGCAGCTCGCGTGGATCAATAGCCATAGCCCCTCCCAGTTTTCGACAGCGTCCTCAGACTGCTACCAGAGCAATCGTTGACATGTCAATGACGCCGAATGATCGTCCCGACGTAGACGTACGGGAGGTCCAGCGAAGTAATGGGACGGTCGCGCTCTCGTATCTCCGCATGCAGGATCGACGCGACAAAGAGCGTGTGATCGCCTGCCGGGTAACTCCCGACCACACGACACTCAAACACCGCCATCGCTAATTTGAGCAAGGGAACTCCGGTTTCTCCCAATTCATAGGCAAACGCTTCAAGGTTGTCCGGCTTGCGCGCGGCGGTGGAAAAAAAATAATCTTCCAACTCTTTGCCGTTACCGCCGACAACATTGAGTCCGAATACACTTTGCCGTTCCACTATGCCGTGACTGAAATGTCGTTTATCTACCGCCGCCATAATCAAGGGAGGGTCGCCAGACACCTGAGTGACCCATGAAGAGGACATGCCGTGACGTAGTGGCCCCTCACTCACGGTCAAGACGTAAATGCCCGTCGTAAGCTCACTCAAAGATTCGGCCAATTTTTGTTCCACAGTGCAGCCTCCTACGCCTAATCCGCTGCTGCCGTTAGTTTCTCTTCACGCGACGCAGTCTCGATGTCTATTTCCTGGGTATGGAGCGTCTCACGAGCACCAATGCCAAGAAGCGCCACTAGCACCGTAGCGCCGGCAGCCAAAGCAAAGGCTAGCGGAAATCCGAGTCGTTCAGCCGCCCAGCCAACGGAAATCGGTCCTAAAAGGAGGCCAATATCGCCGCACATACGGTAGAGACCCATCACGGCGCCAGTCGAACCCCTGGGCGCAATGTCAGCAATGACTGCAGCCGGTGCTGGTCCTAGATACCCGCCAACCACGCCAAACGCCACGGCAGCCGCCGCAAGAGAGAACGGCGTAGTCACCCAGGCAAACGCCAAGACCACCAGTGCGGTCGCCCACAAACCCGCCAATGTGACACGACGGCGCCCGGCCCGGTCAAGCAGACGTCCAGCGTGCCACAGTACAAAAAAATTCCCTAGTGAGGAGAGAGATTGAATGACGCCGATGCCTGTCTCACTAAGCCCCAGCTTCTCCTGGGCAAACAGCGGCATCAAGTTTTGCATCATGCCCGAGCGCACACCAAACAACAGAAACGTCAGGATACAGACAAAGCGGAAGGTGTTGTCCTGCAAGAGTGTCAGTAGCACCGTGCGTGTTGTTTCTCGCCGCGTAGAGGATGCCTGCGTATCGTGCGAAGAAGAGGGGAACTCGGTGATCCAACGAAAGCACATTATCGTCACCGCGAGCGATAAGACCGCCATCGCCCAAAACGGCGCGCGTAAACTGTGAAACAGGCTCGCCGAAAATCCGCCTACCGTCGGTCCGAACGAGACGCCTAATAACAGCATGCTTTGGTAAAACCCCATGGCTTGTCCCATGCGTCGCGGAGAGACAGTGCGGGCAAGCAGAGCCATGGCCGTGATAACAAACAACGCCGAGCCGACTCCACCAAGAAGCCGGTACCATAAAAGGGCGTGAAAGTCAGACGCCCAGGCCGATAATACAGCCGAGAGTGTCACAATCGCCGCGCCGCCGCCGGCGACAAGACGCGGACTAATACGATCAACTAGAGCGCCGCCAATGAAGTCAAAGGGAATACGACCGAGCGCAAAGGCGGACACAAGAGCGCCCGCCCCCGCGTAAGACACGCCAAACTCTTGCGCGAGCAGCGGCAACACGGGAGAAATCACACTCGATCCCAACATGATCACAAGTGTCATGAGGGAAATAACGACGATTTGCGGGTCGAGATCGGAACTGAGACGGCGAAGGAAGGTCACGGCAGGAATGTATCCGCCTTTGCGGTTAAAGGGAATGAGGAGAAGTGAACGCGTGGGGCGTATTCCGTGTTACGTATGATGAGTGAGAAATCATGTTCCACGCATCACGTAATATGTCCTCCGTGCACAGATAGATTCGGCTGGGTCACCATCCGCGCTACCTCTTTATCGCACGACGGCGCTCGCCCAAATACCTTCTCCCATACCGGCGCGGTTTCCATGCACATGTAGGACGGCGTGTTAGGAGCCGCCTCCTTCAGCCAACCAGTAACGGCGCGATACATCTTAACGCGCAACGCCTGGAAGGTGCGCCATTTGCCGTCGGCGCAAAGAACTTGCTCTCCAGATAAAAGACGAGTCTGAGGAAACCGGCGCCGTACGGTTGCGCGGAGTGTTGGCGTCAACCGCAAGCTGCCTAAGCTCACCCAGGCTACCCGGCGTGGATCGACCGCCGCAAATACACGAGCGATCGTGTCTCGATAGCCTTCTTCCCAGTTCGGATACTCGATCATGGGGTCAAAGTGAAAGCCAAGTTTGTAGCCTGCTTCTTGCACACGCCGCGCGGCCTCCAGGCGTTCGGTAAACGACGCCGTCCCATGTTCTTCAGTGTCGATAATGTCCGGCGGCGTGAGCGACCATGACACAACGACACGGTCTTTCGGATCGTGCGCCAGCAACTCGTCAATGCAGTTACTTTTGGTCTTGAGTTCGAGCAACGCGTTCTTCCGAGCCGCAAAGAAGGGAACGAGATCCGCGGAAAATCCGAGCAGGTGATCAAGCGCCAGGCTGTCTGACAATTCACCAGTACCAATACGAAACTGCCGCCACGGCTGCCGATCCACAGCTTTGGCCACTTCGCCAAGGAGATCTTCAACGTTGGTAAAAACTTTGAGGAGCGGATTGTTCGCAAGATATTCTTGCAGGAAACAGTAACTGCAATCCATTGGACAGTTGGAGATCAGGCTCACCACGAGGTAGTTGCAACACACCAGTCCAGGCGTCCCGGCGGGACAGTGCTCTAAAAACGTCGCACGTTGGCGAGTGAAGTACAAACGCCGCTTCCCTACTCCAAAAGAATCGCCGTTGTCACGAAGCGTTCCCGTTCGCTCCCACCCTGGTTCCACAAGACGCACGGGAACGTGAGGCGCGCGGGCAAGCGTACGCTGGACGACAGCACTGTGTTCTTCACCGTGTTCAACGAGGATTTCTTCAGGTTGGTACAGCTTCATATAGTTTTACTTTAAGAGCCGCGCGCGTCAGCAAGCAGCGGCTTAACGGCTCCCTTACGATCACGGCTCGGATCTATACTTGATCCAAAAGAGCGAAGAGCTGCTGGAATGTCCCATTAGCGAGTCTCTGCCGTAAGCGGGCGAGGCTTTCTTCCAGCTCCTTTACATTCCTCGCTTTAATCTCCACGGTAATTTCATCCCCTTCCAAGGAGGGCGGTAATGATATCCGGACCCGACCGCCAAGGTCTAGCGCCTTCACTACTACCCGCAAATCTTCCTCCAAACGCGACAGACGAGGATAGCGAATTTTCCTGAGCGCTTCTTTCACTACCTTAAGTTTGTCATTGCGCCCCAGCTTTGCCGTCAGAGGTTGGCGAATTTCAGAACGCACGAGCAATTCCGCAATGGTTCCACCGTCTCGCAACACACATTCTTCGCACCAGTCGAGAAAATCCCTGAGATGATTCTCACCAAGTTGCAGTTCGTCAACGAGGGCAAAAAGAGCCGCCTGGTCTGATTCCGTCCATGCTTGCCAGCGCGCGAGCGTTTGGGGATTCAAACGTTTCTGCTGAGCATAAGTAAAAATCTGTTCAGCCGGAGCAGTGCCCATCATTCTCCCGTAGCTATGTCATTCTGAGCGCAGCGAAGAATCTAAAAGAATGTAGCCTGGATGAAGCGAAGCGTAATCCAGGAACGAACGGGGAGCGGAGCAAGAATCCCGGATTCCACTCAGTTCCATCCGGGCTACAAACTCTCTATCTCCGTCTTTCGCCTCGTATAGGTCTCCGCCAACCGCAGATACATGCCTCCATCTCGCCCTCGTTTCTGCGCCCCTTGAGCGAGAATCCGGCATTTTGCTAGCAGCACTTCTTCCGCTTGCTGACGTTGTTCCAGGGTCAACACGTCAGAGGCGAGCAATTTACACAATGCGGCGACACGAAACCGATCCATGCCCCAGAAGCGATACGAAAGTTGATCCGCATGTCCGCCGCGTTTGATCACCAGCGGCGTCTCAATGAGATGCACCTGTTCCGTCGCAGCAATGCGCAGCCACAGATCATAGTCTTCACAGGCCGGTAAACCTTCATCGAATCCGTCAGTACACTCAAACAATTCTCGCCGCAGCATCACCGCAGATGGACTGACAAGGCACAAATGCAGACTCCGCGCAAAGATATCACCGCTTGGTTTCTTATGTTTGTTGTGTGGATTCACCCGCACGCCTTTGCGTAGCCAGATTTCCTCGGTTTGACAGATTCGCGCTTCCGGCTGGACGGCAAAGAACTCTACCTGTGTCTCCAATTTGCAAGGCTGCCACAAATCGTCGGAATCGAGAAACGCAAGCATTTTGCCACTGCTGAGAGACACACCGCGATTACGCGCCGCGGAGACGCCGCGGTTTTCTTGCACGAGGTATCGTAGGCCGGGAAACTCCCGTACAACCTCACTCGTGTCATCCGTCGAGCCGTCATCCACGACGATCAGTTCAAAATCTTGATATGTCTGCGCCAACACTGAGGCTATCGCCTCACGCACGAAATCGCGGCGATTGTGCGTCGGAATGATAACCGAAACGTTAGGCATCAGAAATTTCAGGATCTATGGTTAGAACCTCTGGAAATGCGAGGTGCGACAATTCTTGCCACAATTCTTCCTTGCCCATCCCGCTTTCCGCGGAAAAAAGGAACGGAGGGATGCTCCCAAGACGATTGGCAATTGCTTTCCGCTGCTGCTCGATCTGACCGCGTTTAAGCTTATCGCACTTCGTCGCCACGAGCACGAACGGGCGCTGATGATGAGTGAGGAAATCGCACAGAGCGGCTTCCTCTTCTTCCGGGCCCCGACGAATATCAACGATAATAACGACAGCGCGCAAATTACGGGCATGGATCAGGTAACTTTCAATCACGTGTTGCCACTGTTGCCGTTCCTGTTTTGACACTTTAGCATACCCAAACCCCGGCAGATCCACAAAAGTTATCCGCTGATTGATCGTGAAAAAGTTGAGCTGCTGCGTACGCCCTGGCGTTGAACTCGTGCGAGCGATTTTGCGATCCAGTAAACGGTTGATTAACGACGATTTGCCAACGTTCGAACGTCCGGAAAAGGCAATCTCTGGATAGGAAAGCTTCGGATACACGCCCGGCTTTGCCGCCGCGCCGACAAATTCGACGGAAGAAATTTTCATTGTCGCCTTAAACTACGGATTAGAGATCTTGGGTAGGCTTAACTAGCTTTCCCGGCTCAGACAAGGGCGGCATCCACACACAGAAGGTCGAACCTCGCCCTATTTCGCTTTCGACTACGACCGAGCCGCCCAACAGCTCCAACAGCCGTTTCACGATGTGGAGTCCGAGCCCCGTACCTTTATGCTGCTCTGCCGAGAAATCATGCACCTGACGAAACGGTTCGAAGATGTAGGCAAGCGCCTCTGGCGGAATGCCGATTCCGGTATCAGTGACACGTATCTCCACGCCTCCTTCACAGCTCTGCGCCGTCACCGTGATGCTCCCCCGCTCGGTGAATTTTACCGCGTTGCCAATGAGATTCTTGAGCACCATTTTCAGTTTTCCCGGGTCTGTATGTAAGGAAGGGAGACGTTCAGCAATCCACCATACGAAGGAGAGGCTAGACTGTTCCTGCAATTCCAGGGTCTCCTCCTTGAGCATGGCAAGCAGCTCAGACACTTTCACTTCTCGGATATCTATCGGTAAACGCCCCTTCTCTAGTCGACTCAGGTCCAGAACCGCGTTAATGAGCTCCAGCAATTCATTAGCGTTTTCGTTCATCCGTCGTAACGGACGCAGCTGCTCGGTCGTCAGAGCACCAAACGCTCCCTCTAGTAAGAGAGTATCATAGCCGAGAATAACACCGAGCGGAGTGCGCAGTTCATGAGACATGGCGGCAAGAAACTCCGACTTGGTCCGGTCAGCGGCTTCGGCTGCTTCTTTAGCTAGCTTCAATTCCTCTAATGTCTGCTTGCGATCGGCAATGTCGCGCAACAGCCAGCGCAAAGCGACTACCCGTCCTTGCGAGTCGTGCACAGGAGCCACGGTAAAGGCTGCTGGAAAGGGCTCACTTTCTCGCGGCTGCACTCGCGCCTCCCATTCCCGCTGCGAGTGTCCCTTCTCTTGCAGTTGCATCAGATACATGCGGAGAATCTTCCGGTCTTCTTCCACGATAAAAACGATGAGGGGTTTGCCCGCAAGATGCTGCTGGCGCACGTTCAGCAAGGTCGCCGCAGCAAGGTTAGCCTCCCGAATCACTCCCTGTGCATCCGTCACTAAGTATCCGTCTGGCGCGAACTCAAACAACTCCTGATAGCGCCGCCGCTCTGTCTCAATCACGTGTCGGGTTGCGATCAACTCCTCATTCTGTTGTTGCAATTCTGCTTGCGCGACGTGGAGTTCTTCCAAGGCCGCGCCAAGCTCTTCCAGGATCTTTGTCGAGAGTTGCGGCTGGCGCACAAGCGCGTCGCTCTTTTGTTGCCGGAGGGTTTGCAGACGCTGCTGCAAGCTCTCAACCTTCTGGCTAAAACCATCCTGGTTCATTGCCCTATCTCCTCTCGCCCGTATTGCTGTTGCGAAGGAAGACCCCTTGGGTTGTTTCCGCCCAGGTTACTCTAGTGATCTTTGTCTATGGGCACCCACACTCGAAAAGTCGAGCCTTGCCCGACGTCGCTTTCGACCTCAATCCGCCCGCCGAGCAATGTCAACATGCGTTTTACAATATGCAATCCCAGTCCCGCGCCCTTGTACAGTCCTTCCGTCGAGTTTTCGCCCTGTTGAAACGGGTCAAAAATAGTCAATAGTTCTTCTCGGGGAATCCCTATCCCGGTATCCGCCGTACTGATTTCTATACCTCCTCCCCGACTCCGCGCCATTATTGTAATGCTTCCTTCTTTAGTGAACTTCACCGCATTCCCAATGAGATTCTTGAGCACTATCTTCAATTTTTCGAGGTCTGTGCGGATACATGGTAAATCAGGTTCCACCTGCCAGACAAAGTCCAAAGCAGAGTGCTCTTGCAACCCCTGAGTTTCCTCCTGCAGTTCGTCCAGCAACGCCGCAATCTGCACCTCCTTGATGTCGATCGGCAGCCGCCCTGCTTCCAGGCGGCTGATATCGAGCGCGGCCGTAATAAGATCAAGGAGCTCATAAGTGCTTCTCTTCATCCGCCGTAACCTATCTTTCTGCTCCTCTCTCACTGCACCAAACTCGCCCTCCATCATCAGGTCCGTGTAGCCCATGATAATGTGAAGCGGCGTGCGCAGTTCATGGCTCATGGTGGCGAGAAACTCTGTTTTGGCTCGATTCGCGCTTTCAGCGGCTTCTTTGGCGTGCCGGAGTTCCTTCTCTATCCGTTGACGTTCAACGATTTCGGCCCGTAACGTCTCGTTGGCTTGTCGCAAATCGACGGTGCGCTCCTGCACGCGCCGCTCTAACTTGTCGTGAGCTTCTCGTAACTCCTCCTCTGCGCGTTTGCGCGCGGTAATATCGCGTAGCAGCCAACGCAAAGCCGCCACTTTCCGGCGCGAGTCGTATGCCGGGACCACGGTAAGAGCGGCGGAAAAGGGTTGGGCTTCCCGTGGTTGGAGACGCACTTCCCATTCCCGCGATGCTGGGCTTCCCTCTTGCAATTGAGTGAGAAGAACGCGTAGCGCCTCGCGTTCTCCCGCAGCCATAAAGATCACAAATGGTTTGCCAATCAGAAAGGTTTGACGTACCTGGAGGAAGGCAGCGGCGGCGCGATTGGCTTCCCGGATCATCCCCTGTGCATCCGTCACCAGATATCCGTCCGGAGCGAATTCAAACAGCTCCTGATAGCGTTGCCGCTCTGTCTCAACCGTGTGTCGGGTTGCGATCAATTCTTCGTTCTGTTGTTGCAACTCTGCTTGCGCAACGTGGAGCTCTTCCAGGGCCGTGCCGAGTTCTTCCAGGATCTCTATCGAGAGCTTGGGACGCACGGGCGCAGCGTTTTGTTGTCGAAGCGTCCGCAGACGTTGGTGCAAGACCTCAACCTTCCCACTAAAAGCATCCAGCTTCATCATCAGTTCACTCCTTTGACTGCACGACGAAGGGCCGTCGGTTGAGAAGACGTCTGGCCTGACGGTGCGGCTTGGCAATCGAAAAGTGATGCTATCTTTATTTATATGAATATATCTCCACAGGTGGTCAATATGCAAATCGGCTTCAGGACTTCTTTCTTCGCAATTTATTCCCCTGGACATTGTTCGTTCTCGAGCTCTTCTCTACCTGCTCCATATCTTCCATCAAGATAACGACACCCTGGGTTTTTCTCTCCGCGTTCAGCAGGGGAGTACCGGTGACCTGACAGCGCATCGCCTTGCCACGACGATTGGTGGTGTTCAACACCATTGTCTGGCGATCCATCTTCTCGCTCAAGATATTCCGAATCAGGCCTCTCAGGAGTTCGACTGGCAGACCGATGTCGAGGTTAAAGAAGGCCTGCCCGCGCACCTCATCCGGGTGCAGCCCCCACAACTCCGCTGCCGCGCCGTTCCAGATGAGGACGTTGAGCTGACGGTCCAGGACCACCACTCCAGCCATTAAACTTCCGAGAATGGATTGGAGAAATCCATTGGCGGTGTTGAGTTCTTCAGTGCGCGTGCGCAATTCGTCATTCAAAGTCTGGAGTTCTTCATTAGTGGACTGTAGTTCTTCATTCATCGTCTCCATTTCCTCATTACCCGACTGCAACTCTTCGTTTGTCGTTTCTAGCTCTTCCACCGTGGACTGCAGTTCCTCGTTGGTGGTCTCCAGCTCTTCGTTGCTCGACTGCAACTCTTCATAGGCGGTTTCCACCTCCTGCTTGGAGCGCAGCAAGTCCTTCTGCAGCTGGTGGAACTTCGTCACGTCCAGAAAGGTAATGCTAACGCCGATGAAGCCGCCGCCGTTGTCTTGCAGGGGAGTCACGTCGATTTCCAAATACTGCACGCCGCCGTCCGGGAGTACACGGTCGACATCCGAGCGCTGGATGGCGTGACGTTCGTGATACGCTTCCTCGATCAAAGAGCGCAACTCCACAGGACGGTAAGAAAGTTCGAGATCCTGGAAAGGGCGACCAATATCTTTGGTTTCCACTCCAAAGAAAGCGCGCGCCTGCACCGTGGCCAGCACAAGATTACCATTGAAGTCCAGCACCACGCGCGCTGTCGGCGCGGTGTCAAACGCAATCTCCCGTAAGCGTAGCTGACGGCCAATTTGGTTTCCTACCTCTGGGTGCCCAGCTTGGGCGAGCAGTACCAGGCGCTCGCGGAGATTGTTGCCTTGGGGAACTTTTTTAAAGATACGGTGCTTTAGTTCCAGAGGAGTAAAGAGGCTAGAATGGGTCAGCAGCATCTCCGCTCGCCCAAGGAAGAGCGCCCCCTGGTCGTGAAGCGCGAAGTGTAAACGCGTCAAGATGCGCATCTGCGTCTCGGCGTTGAAATACATCAGTGTATTCCGACACACAATCAAGTCGAGGCGGGAAATCGGCGCGTCCATGATCAGGTCATGACGCCCAAAGATAATGGCTCTCCGCAAGTCGGGGCGAAACGTGTACTGGTCTCCTGTTCGCTCAAAGTATTTCTCCCGCAACTCAGGAGGAACAGGCTGCAGGTCTTTGCCGCTGTAGGTCGCCTGGCGAGCTTGGGCGAGGGCTTCCTCATCGACATCGGTGGCGTAGATTTTCACTCGCTTGCGAAAAGCATCGTCGCCCACGAGCTCCCCCAGAAGCATGGCCACGCTATACGCTTCTTCACCGGAAGCGCAGCCTGCGCTCCAGACACGAATGGGATCGGTCGCTTTTTTCTCGTCGATCAGGCGAGGGAGCACTTCTTTGGCGAGATAATCCCATGTCGGAGCATCGCGAAAAAAAGCCGTAACGTTGATAAGAATCGTATTGAAGAGCAGAGAGAACTCTTCCGGATGGACCTCCAGGTAGTCGAGGTAGTGCTCGAAGTCGCTCTCTCTTACTACTTCCATGCGTCGTTGAATGCGACGCGTAAGGCTGGCGCGCTTATACCCGCGAAAATCAAAGCCGCGGTTACGCTGGAGATACTCGAGCAACGCCTCCAGCTGTTCATCTTGTTGTTTCTGACTCACCCAGCCTCCCCTTTCATAATGAGAGTGACCAAGGCCGAGGAAATTTCATCTAACGGCAGGACGAAATCGACAT
>JBFWZL010000176.1:0-11608 GCA_050185455.1 Binatia bacterium
ACTCATGTGGGCCACGGACTTCCCACACCCCGATCACGGCGGTCACTATGTCAGTGAACTGAAAGAGATGCTGGAGCCTTTGCCGCTATCCGTGCAAAAGCAGATCGCTGGGGAGAATGTGAAGCAGTTGTACAAAATTTAGCGTTCTGGGCGGGCGTCGCCTGCCCTCTTTTTTTCTCCTCGCACATCGTATCTTGTGCAAAATTCTCTTTTGGCACTCCGACGGCAAAGACAGCGCTTTGTTCCGATAATGGACCAGATTGAACACAGACAACGCGAGTATCCATCCCCATCCGGCATTCCCATTAACAATCAATACATCGGTCTGCCCTTCAACGTCCGTCACCAATTATGAAGAGAGGCCGCTCTTGCCGAAACGATGACCCCAGGAGTAGCGTAGATCTCTAATTGAACTGGAGAAGGCCGCACGTATTGGAGAGGAGGAATTCCATGCAACAGCGCACGCTCGGCAAGACAGGTTTTCAGGTCTCCGTACTCACCCTGGGAGGCGGAGGGATTGGCATGGTCTGGGGGCCCACTACCGATGAGGAGTGTATCGAAACCGTAAAAGCAGCCGTAGCGAGCGGCGTGAACGTGCTCGATTTGGCGCCGATGTACGGCGTCGGGAAGTCGGAAGAGATTGTGGGGCGCGTATGGCGAGATCTTCCCACCAAACCACTTATCGCCACCAAAGTGTTTATCAAACCAGATGGACGGAAGGATCTTGCCGGTGCGGTCCAGCGGTCCCTAGAAGGCAGTCTCACACGCTTAGGGCTCAGCCAGATCGACGTGTTTCAGCTCCATAATCAAGTGGAACCACACGAACCCGCAGCGTCCTGGAGACTCACTCTTCAGGAAGTCGTAGGCGCCGGAGGAGTGCTAGACGCAATGCAAAAGCTCAAAGAGGCAAAGGTCGTCAAAGCCTTGGGATTCACCGGCATTGCCAGACACGATGTGGTGCGAGAGCTTTTTGCCGATGGCCGTTTAGAAACCGTCCAACTCGTTACCAATATCTTATGCTCAGAAGGAGAGATGGGCGCACGGGGGGATGCTCCATATCGCGATCATGTGAAGATGGTCCACCTCGCGCAGGCTGCCGGGCTAGGGGTGTTTGGCATCCGACCGTTTGCGGCAGGCGCACTGACGGCGGTTATCGATCGCTCCCTACCTGCAGAGCATCCTGTCGTCCGTGATTTCGCGTTGGCGCAACAACACCTGGGGTTTCTCGCGGTCGAAACCTCTTCGTCCTTGTCCGTGGCTGCGATGCGCTATGCGCTGAGTCTGCCTGGCGTGAGCACCGTAGTCACGGGGGCAAAGAACCGCACGGAGCTCGCCGAAGCGGTCGCTGCCGTGGCAGCAGGTCCGCTTCCTGCTGCCACGATGGAACGCATTGCTACACTACAACGTACCGTGTTGGCGCGGCTGTAATACAGCGAGAGTCATACGCCAGGACGGTAGTCGATTCTTGGCGGCCAGAAAACAAAGTCACTTTTTTACGATCAAGCGCGGCGGCGGCGTGCGGGCTCATCCAGCCAAGGATTCGGAATATAGGATTCCTTCGGATCAATACGCGTTCCGGGCGGCACGATAGCATCAAGACGATCTAGCATTGCCGGTGTGAGCCGCACCTCAGCGGCTTGCAGCGTATCCTGCAGTTGTTCCAGGGTTTTGGGTCCCATAATGACCGAACTCACTGCAGGATGCTCCGCCGCGAACGCCATCGCCATATGCGTCAGCGAGAGTTCTGCCTCACGCGCTACGGCGCTCAATTGTTCAACGAGATCATATTTCCGTTGCACTTCCTGCCGCTCCGCATCCCAAGTTCCCATCCGTCCCAATCGCCCCACCGCGCGGCTGCCCGCTGGAAGTGGTTCATTACGTCGATACTTCCCCGTGAGCCATCCACCCGCCAAAGGCGCATACACCATTACGCCCACGCCATGACGCTGACATGTGGGCAACACGCTCTCTTCCACTTTCCGGCTGACAATGGAGTAGATGCATTGTTCGCTGCGCACTCGCGCAAGCTGGCGCTGCTCCGCGATGCGTCGTGCTTCAACGATCCACTCCGCTGGGGTCGCCGAAGCGCCGATGACACGGATTTTTCCCGCCCGCTGCAAGTCGGTCATCGCCGCTAACGACTCCTCCTGGTCCATATCCCAATCCCACCGATGCAGTTGATACACGTCAATGTAATCGGTCTCCAACCGCCGGAGACTCTCCTCCACCGCACGGACAATCCAGCGACGTGATCCCCCGCCATCGGTAATGTTTTGGCCGGTCCGCGCGAACAGTCCAACCCGTCCCGGAGGAAAAAAGCATTTAGTGGCTAGCACGACGCGCTCGCGCCGCCCCTTCAACGCTTTGGCCAGAATCCGCTCTGATTCGCCTTCGGAGTAGGTGTCAGAGGTGTCAATGAAGTTCACACCGGCGTCCAGGGCCGCATGGGTAATCTTTATGCACTCGTCATGATCGGGATTGCCTGTTGGTCCAAACATCATTGCCCCAAGGCAAAAGTGACTCACTCTCACACCAGTCCCACCAAGCGTGCGGTATTCCATGTGTTCTCCTTTTAATAATTGCGCTGCTCATCCGCTCAGTTGAAGCATACGCGTTACACGAGCATCTCCACTGCGGCAGTATGGCGGTTCCACCCCAATCCAGCAACGGCTGACGGACGTGTCCAGCCTTCGTTCCTTTACCTCGGAATAACCGGCAGGAGAAGGTACGAAACCATATCGGTTTGGTGAAAGACAGTCTGTTGCACAGCCATCCCCCGCGTCCCCTCGCCGAACGGCTGTCCAGTATTAAGGTTCCGGTCGAAGCGCGGGAAATTGCTCGAACTGATTTCGAGCCGGATGCGGTGACCCGGGAGGAAAACGTTACTCGTGGCCCACAAATCTATGGTGAACAGATACGGCCTGTCCGCCTCCATGAGTTTAGGAGCGCTCGTAGACTCACGGTACCGTGCGCGGATAACGCCATCAAGCAAATTCTGCGCGTAGCCGTTCGGATGCACATCCACAAGTTTTGCCGTGAAATCAGTATCTACCGCCGCCGACGACGCCCACAGGGAAACTGTCACAGGCCCGGTGATCTCCAGCGGGTGCTCCAGCGGCTCTGACGTGTAGACCAGTACGTCGTTCCGTTCTTCGACCGGCCGCTGGTCCTGCACACCGATATCGATAGTGAGGTTATTGCCGCCTAACGACGGGACAGGATCGTTCGGATCATAGACATAGGTGTCTGCTCGTTCGCCGTCCGGAGGGATCGTGGAAAGCGCGCCGTCGCCACGCAGGGAATTCGCGCCCTGTTGACTATGTAAGTAATAGCGGACTTGATGCATCTTAGGCGGCGGCCAATCAGGCAGTGTCTGCCAACGATTCTCGCCCAAGGTGAAGATGGTGACCGGCGGCTCATCAATGATGCCATTGTCTACATCTTTGAGCCAGTAATCGAACCAACGTAGCAGCGTTTCACTCAGGTCGATCAGAGCGGTTGGTCCGAAATCGATATCGCCCGTACCGCGCGAGCTCGGCACGGTATAAGGCAACAAGTGACCCCAGGGGCCGATAATCAAGCGTTGTCCGGTGCGCGCTTTCTCAAATCTGCTGTTGGCTTTGATGTTCTGATACGCACTTGACCCGCCTTCAGCGAAAATGTCGTACCATGAGGTGACATGCAGCATTGGCACGCTGACGCTGGCGGCATGGCGATTGACGTTAGCGCGATACCAGTACTCGCCGTCGTCGGCATGCTTGATGTGTTCGGCAAAGTACGGTGCGGTCTCTTTGAGTAACTCGCCCCAATCTTTGATCGGCAGGTGACGATACCATTTGTCGGTGAGCGGGGTGAAGGCATTCAGGCCGAAGCGGGTATGTCGAGGAATCGGAAACTCCCCTCCTTCGACATACTCCTTCATTTTCTCCATCAGGTCGTTGCGTTGGCGTCGTTTGAGGGTGTTGAGCCCCTTAAAGATGGCATAGGGAACGATCCACCCCCACAGCGACACCCCGCCGGTGTGATAGATCCAGCTCGCGTGGTAGTCCGACGAAGCCGATACGGGAGCCATCACTTGAAGTGATGGGGGCATGGGATCGTTGCACGCGATCATGTACTGCGTCAGCCCAAGGTACGACTGCCCCGTCGTACCGACGCGCCCATTGGACCACGGCAGTCGCGCCGCCCATTCGACGGCGTCGTAGCCGTCGGCGATCTCCTGGAAGATCGTGTCATATCCGCCTTCGGATTCGAAGCGACCGCGACAGTCCTGGATGACCGAGACGTAGCCATGCCGGGCGTAGAGGTAATTCGGTCCATTGGGATCGTCCAAGCCCTTCTTGCTGTATGGCGTGCGGCTCAGCAAAACCGGGAAACGCTCCGCCGTGTCTGGGTGGATGACATCGGCATAAAGCGTGACGCCATCCCGCGTCTTCATCGGTACATTTTTTTCGGTCACGACTTTGTATTTTTTCCGCGCTTGTACAATCATGTCCGCCTCCATGTTGTTTCCACAGCCATAGCGTGATCGTGGGCATCGTTGCAAGAAGCGGCGCCAATCATTTTCGACCATGACCTGCTTTGCAAGTCCACTTCACTGATGCTGGTTACGACCCGCTGAATACCGCAGCCATGCCGATAACATCTCCGAACGGCAGCGGCGCTTGAAGCCGCCACAAACCAGCGGGAAAAAGGGAGCTCGTCCACTGTACTCTTTGTACACGTGTTCCCCCTGCTTGTTTGAGCAACGTCCGTAGTAACAATAGCGAGTAGTCATGCGCTTGTCCTAACAACAATCCCCGCGCCTGTGGTCCCCAGCGGCGAGAGAGTCCTCCCAGGCTCCAGCGGTTCAAGACGACAAGGATGAGTCCCTGACGTGAAACACGCACGGCTTCCTTTAACGCCGTCTCTGCATGGTCCAAGAACTCGACTGTAGTCACAAACGTGGTAAGGTCTACCGCGCGGTCTCGTAGAGGGAGAGAATGAGCGTCGCTCAAAATCACCCGCAGCTCCGGCGTCCGTTTGTGCAGTTCCACCAACATAGCTGGTGAGCGATCAAGTCCTACGACCCACAAACCCATGCTGGCAAGCCACTCGGCGAAATGTCCAGTACCGCAACCAATTTCAAGCAAGCTGCGCGCGCCGGGAAAAAAGGTCAACAACCATTGCAGGAGCGCACGTTCCGCCTGATCGGCCCGTTGTCCGTGCGGCGTGGAGTACCACGCTTCATACCTGCTTGCCGCCTTCTCAAAGGTCTTCCATCCCATTGCAAGATACTCTCAGACCGGACAGGCGTTCGACACAGTAACGGTCATCACCACATGTCCTGTGGTTGCGGCTTGAGAGAACGCTTCCTGTAGCGCCGCGAATACGTCCTCTACCGTTCCCGTGACTACGGTGCTCATAGAACCAACTTCCGGCTGCAGCCCGTGAGCTGCCAACGCTCCACGCACAGCTTCGATGGCTGGGCTGAGGCGCTCCTGTCGTAAAGGATAAATACTAATTTGCGCGCTAATCGCCATACACTATCAGTCCTTTCCATTTTTTGTGTCAGCAAGAGTAGCACCACCGCAATTGGGGGAGAATACGGATTGGAAACAAAACAGGTTTTGGCGCTCTTGAAAAAATAACGGAATACTTTTCTTAGAGGCGAGAATGGCCGAATGTCCCGTGATGACGGTGCGACCGAAAGCCTTTCGTCGCCAACTACCGTAGGAACAAACAGCCTCAACCAAAAGCGGTGAGAATGTAGAATACGAGTCGCCACATACATAAAGGTGGCGCTGAAACACGGCATCAATGATCAGCAGGTTCATCGAGGTGGAAACATAGCAGGAACAGGTCACCGCAAGTCATTTCGCATGCGTTTCCGGATAGCGATTTTCTTTGTCATGTTTGTTAACAAAGAAGCCTTTTTTTCACCCATGCCATGGGAAGCCGCAGATACGCCAGGCGCGTGTGCTCGGCGCGGGAGTAGCCAGGCTTGCCCGCGCGACGTTCGACGTGGCCGGAGAAAATCGCTGAGAATCGATGAAGATGTCCGCGTCAATCCACAGCCATACCGTTCTTTTGTTAAGACACGGCGGTGCGAGGCGCCGCACTATCCGCACTTGTGGCGGCAGCGATGATGCGACGCAGTTCTTCTCCTTCCAGCACCTCTTTTTCCAATAACCGTTCCGCGAGTTTTTCGAGAAGCGATTTCTTCGCAGTGAGTAACTGTTGCACCCGGCGATGCGCCCGTTCGATAATTTCCTCAACTTCTTTGTCTATTGCCGCTGCTTTTTCTTCACTGTAGTCTTTCCTGGTCGCCCAAGGGGTATCGAGGAACAAGCCGCGACGCTCTTTTTCGAACGTCCGCAGCCCTAACCGTTCACTCATGCCGTACTCCGTGACCATACTGCGAGCCAGGTCGGTGACCTTCTGTAAATCGTCTTGCGCTCCGGTGGAGACATCGTTGAAGATAATCTCTTCGGAGACGCGGCCACCAAGCAAGACGCATAAGCGATCTTCCAACTCGGCGCGAGTCATGAGGTAACGGTCTTCGGTCGGCAATTGCTGAGTATACCCTAAGGCCGCCACTCCGCGTGGAATAATTGAGACCTTGCGAACCGGATCGCCATGAGGCAACAGCTCAGCGGTCAGAGCATGACCAATCTCGTGATGGGCAATAATCGCCTTCTCTCGCGGATTGATTACGCGGGTCTTTTTCTCTAAACCGGCGATCACTCGGTCCACGGCTTCATCAAAGTCGACCATCAACACTTCATCTTGACCTTTGCGCGCTGCCAGTAATGCCGCTTCATTCACGATGTTCGCCAGATCCGCCCCGACAAAACCCGGCGTGCGTGCGGCAACCACACTCAGATCAACTTCCTGGGCAAGTTTCACGTTCTTGGCGTGGACACGCAAAATAGCCTCGCGGCCTCTCACATCAGGTCGGTCTAACACGACATGCCGGTCGAACCGCCCGGCGCGGAGTAACGCCGGATCAAGTATTTCAGGCCGGTTCGTTGCCGCCATGATGATGACCCCGGTATTGGGATCAAAACCGTCCATCTCAACCAGTAACTGATTCAGGGTTTGCTCTCGTTCTTCATGTCCTCCGGTAGGACCAACGCCGCGAGCCTTGCCCAAAGCATCGAGTTCGTCGATGAAGACGATACACGGCGCTTTCTGCAACGCCTGTTCAAAGAGGTCTCGCACGCGGGCCGCGCCAACGCCGACAAACATCTCCACAAACTCCGACCCCGAGAGGCTAAAGAAGGGAACGTTTGCCTCGCCTGCCACAGCTTTGGCAAGTAGGGTCTTGCCTGTCCCTGGAGCCCCGGCGAGGAGGACGCCTTTAGGCACTTTGCCGCCGAGACGACGGAACTTCTCTGGCGTACGGAGGAATTCAATGACTTCCTGCAACTCAGCTTTTGCTTCGTCTACACCGGCAATATCGTCAAAGCGGATCTTGATTTGCCGTTCAACGTAGACCCGCGCCCGACTTTTACCTACCGCCATGAGGCCGCTGCTCGCGCCCGCGCCCATGCGGCGCATGGACACGCCCCAGAATAGCATCAACACAAACAAAGGAATGAACCACGAGAGCAAGGTCACGAGCCCAGAACTGTCTGGTTGCCCGGAGAAAGCGACGTTTTGCGCTTCCAACTCCGCGACAAGCCCCGGATCTTCTACCCGGTTCGTCGTAAAACGCTGAGGAGTCGGCGGCTGTGGGGTTCCCGTTGACGGCCCTTCCTCTTTGCTCAGGAGCTGCCCTTCGATGGTCGTCGGACTGAGCTTTACGTCTGCTACTTGTCCAGCACGTAACAATTTTTTGAATTGGCTGTAGGGAATCTCACGGGTGGCGGCTGGCAGTAAAGACGACTCCCCGAAAAGAATCAAGGCGATCACGAGCAGCAGGAAAATGATCTGCCATCGACTTACTGTCGGTTCGTTGCTCATGGCGTCAGAGGGAACGCGCCGCTGCTTGTCTGGGGTTAAAAGAGGAAATGTTTTGCAATTCCTGAAGGAGTTCCCGTTCCTTCGGCGTTAAGATGGAAGGTACAACGATTTGCACCGTGGCGTACAAATCCCCGCGTTCTCCTTTCCCACGAGCAAGTCCTTTACCTCGTAGACGAAAACGTCTCCCGCCTGAGGTGCCCGCCGGCAACGCCATCTTCACGCGCCCGTTCAGCGAAGGAACGTCAACCTTAGAGCCTAGCGCCGCTTCCCAGGGCGTTACAGGCACATCAACGAACAAGTCATATTTGTCAACTTTGAAAGTTGGGTGGGAAGCAAGATGCACACGCAAAAACAGATCGCCGCGCCGTCCCCCGCCCGGAGGAGTGTTGCCTTGACCCGCCAAACGGATGCGGGAACCCTCCGTAACGCCTGCCGGAATTTTGACGTCGTAACGTTTAGAGACCTGCCGCGCGGTTCCGTCAGGTCCATATTCTACGGTTTGCAAAATAATGCTTTTTGCTGCTCCACGATGAGCTTCTTCTACACTGATAGTAATGTTGGCTTCCTGCTTCGCTTCTTGCCCAACCCACGCGCTAGACTCTGGTCGCACCGCTCGACGCCCCAACTCCCCTAAGCCGTCCCCAAAGAGCGTTGCAAAAAAGTCACTGAAGCCGCCTAGCCCATCAATTCCAAAAGAGGTCCTCTTCCCTTTTTTTCCTCGTCCAGGAAATTCAAAATGGAACTCCTGCCAGCCTGGAGGTGGAGTAAAATCTTCACCGGCGCGCCAGTTCGGACCCAGAGCGTCATATTTTTTGCGTTTGTCCGGATTCTTGAGCACCGCATAGGCCTCGGCAACCTGTTTAAATTTCTCCTCGGCTTCCGGCGCTTTGTTCACGTCCGGATGGTACTTGCGCGCCAGCTTGCGGTAGGCCTTGGTGATATCCGCCGCCGTCGTCGTGCGCGGCACCCCCAAAATCTCGTAGTAATCTTGAAATTTCACTGCCATAAACTAGCGTCAGTACTTTCTGAGACTGTTATGCTCTCTCTTCACGCAGCTTCCGCTCCAGGATGCGGAGTGACAATTAAGTTGTTGCCGTCCCAATCCACCACCACGCGCGAATGCTCGTGGATTTCACCCGCCAACAATTTGCGGCCTAGTGAGGTCTCAAGCTCACGCTGTAATAATCGTTTCAGGGGTCGTGCACCGTAGCTGGGTTCATATCCTGTAGTGGCAAAATACTCTCGCGCCTGTTCCGTAAGATCAAGAAAGATATGGCGCTCGGCAAGCCGCGTGCGCAGTCTGCCGAGTTGAATGTCCACGATCTTCTTGAGGTCCTCGCGCGTGAGACTATGGAAGACCACGGTCTCGTCCACGCGGTTGAGAAATTCGGGGCGGAACTGTTGCCGCATCACCTCAAGGACATCCCGTTTCATGCGTTCGTAGGCGGCGGGATCGGCGCCGCCTTGATAGCCCAGAATCAAATGACTCCCGATATTAGAGGTCATGATGACCACGGTGTTTTTGAAGTCCACGGTACGGCCATGTCCATCAGTGAGTCGCCCGTCATCAAGGATCTGTAGCAGAACATTAAAGACGTCATTGTGGGCTTTCTCGATTTCATCGAATAAGATCACGGAATAAGGTCGCCGACGCACAGCTTCAGTGAGTTGTCCGCCTTCTTCATAACCGACATACCCGGGCGGGGCGCCGACAAGACGCGCCACGGTGTGCTTCTCCATATATTCCGACATGTCGAGGCGCACCATATTATTTTCGTTGTCAAATAGAAATTCAGCCAATGCGCGCGCCAATTCTGTTTTTCCAACCCCGGTGGGACCAAGAAAGATAAATGAGCCGATCGGACGATTGGGATCCTTAAGTCCCGAACGGGCGCGGATTACTGCGTCCGCGACTGCCTGGACGGCTTCGTCTTGCCCGATGAGCCGCTTGTGCAGATGATCACCAAGGCGCAGGAGTTTCTCTCTTTCTCCTTCCAGGAGCTTCACCACCGGAATGCCTGTCCAGCGGGACACCACATCGGCAATATCGTCTTCATCAACCTCCTCTTTTAATAGCCGAGGTTGTCCGTCTCCGCCGCGCAACTGCGCCTCTCCGGCGGCCAAGTCCCGCTCTAGTTGCGCCAGCGTACCGTATTTGAGTTCAGCTACACGGTTGAGATCGTACTCCCGCTGCGCTTGCTCCATCGCCACTTTCGTCTTTTCGATCTCTTCCTTAAGTCCACGGAGTTTGCCAATCGCTTGTTTCTCCACCTCCCACCGTGCTTTGAGTTGGTCCGCCCCTTCTTTGAGATTCGCCAGTTCTTTTTCCAGCTTGCCGAGGCGTTCTCGCGAGGCCTGATCCGTTTCTTTGCGCAAGGCTTCCCGCTCGATCTCTAATTGCATGACCCGCCGTGAGGCTTCATCGAGTTCCGTTGGCATCGAATCGATCTCGGTGCGGAGCTTCGCGGCGGCCTCATCTACGAGGTCAATCGCTTTATCCGGTAGGAAGCGGTCACTGATATAACGATGTGAGAGTACAGCAGCGGTGACGAGCGCGGCGTCTTTGATCCGCACACCATGATGCACTTCATACCGCTCCCGCAGCCCGCGCAGAATAGAGATGGTGTCTTCCACGCTGGGCTGATCGACCAGCACGGGCTGAAACCGGCGCTCCAACGCCCGGTCTTTTTCTACATACTTACGATATTCGTCGAGCGTCGTGGCGCCGATGCAGTGTAATTCCCCACGCGCCAGCATCGGCTTAAGGAGATTCGATGCATCCATTGCGCCTTCGGCTGCGCCAGCTCCAACAACTGTGTGCAGCTCATCGATGAAGAGGACGACTTCCCCTTCAGACTCTTGAACCTCCTTGAGAACAGCCTTTAAGCGTTCTTCAAATTCACCGCGAAACTTCGCGCCGGCAATAAGCGCACCCATATCCAGTACGATCAGGCGTTTGTTTTTCAGACTCTCGGGAACATCGCCCCTAATTATGCGTTGCGCCAGCCCTTCGACGATCGCGGTCTTACCGACTCCTGGATCGCCGATCAGCACGGGGTTGTTTTTGGTGCGGCGAGAGAGCACTTGGACAATGCGGCGAATCTCATCATCTCGTCCGATTACAGGATCAAGTTTGCCCTGCGTTGCCAGCTTGGTGAGATCGCGACCGTACCTTTCAAGCGCCTGATACGTCACTTCAGGATTCGGACTGGTCACCCGTTGATGCCCACGCACCTTCTGCAGCGCGGCCATGAGATTTTCACGAGTAAGTCCAAGAGATTGCAAGAAGCGACCAGCCGCGCCACGGTCCTCTTTCAGCATGGCCAAGAGTAGATGTTCAATACTGACGTACTCGTCTTTTAGTCCCTTGGCTTCATCTTCCGCTTGGGTTAACAGACGCACGAGACGTTGGGTGACATAGACCTGTTGCGCCTCGGCTCCAGGTCCTGAAACATGGGGGATGCGATTGAGTTCCTGTTCGACCCGATCGCGCACAGCGCTGGGGGCAATCCCTGCGGCAGCCAACAACGCAGCGGCCAAACCCTCATGTTCTTCGAGTAAGGCGGCAAGTAAATGCTCGACATCAACGCCTTGATGATTTCTGCGCGCGGCTAATGCCTGCGCGTTCCGCAAGGCTTCTTGAGATTTTTCCGTAAAACGA
>JBFWZL010000177.1:0-11555 GCA_050185455.1 Binatia bacterium
CACTCACTGCACGCTTCACTTCCCGAGCATCTCGTGCCTCATTTATGATCTCATCAAGCTCATCCATATCGCTCGTCGCCTCCACCGAGCGATTATAGTCCACAAATCAATTAGGATCCCTATAGCATCGCTCGAACAACCGCCACAATATGCCCCGGCATGAAACCAAACTTCTGTTGCAACGCCTTGAGCGGCGCGGACGCACCAAAGGTGTGCATGCCGACGATCCGCCCGTGAAGCCCAACGTACCGCTCCCAGCCAAGCGTCGACGCCTGCTCTACCGCCACGCGTGCAGTGATTTCGGGCGGGAGTACAGTCTCTCGGTATTCCTGGCTCTGCTGCTCAAACAGTTCCCACGACGGCATACTGACCACACGAGCTTTGACGCCTTCCGCCGCCAATTGCTCATACGCCTGCAGGCAGAGGGCGACCTCACTGCCAGTCGCTAAAAGTAAAACTTCAGGCTGCCCATCAATGGCGTCAATTAAGACGTAGGCTCCTCTCTCCACACCTGAAGCGGGTGCGTATTTGGTGCGGTCCAACGTCGGCAGCGCTTGTCGGGTTAAGATGAGCGCCGCCGGCTGATGGCGTAGTTGCATGATCACTTTCCAGCACGTCACGACCTCATTGGCATCTGCTGGCCGCAAGGTGATTAATCCTGGGATGGCGCGCAACGCCACCAACTGTTCGACCGGCTGATGCGTCGGGCCGTCTTCTCCGACGCCGATCGAATCATGCGTAAAGATGTAAATGACGGGCAGTTCCATCAGCGCACTCAGCCGAATCGCCGGTTTGGCGTAGTCACTGAAAATCAAAAAAGTCGCGCCGAAGGGGCGCAATTTCGTTAGTGACAATCCATTCAGAAGAGCGCCCATCGCGTGTTCACGAATGCCAAAGTGCAGATTGCGACCGGCGACGCTCTCGGACAAAAAATCGCCGGCACCGGGAAAGGTTAGCCGCGTTTTTGTTGACGGGAACAGATCCGCCGCGCCGCCTATCAGCCAAGGGGTCTGCCGGGCAAGTACGTTCAGCACTTGGCTAGAGGAATCTCGTGTGGCGAGCCCACGGGTATCCGGCGGAAACATGGGCAGGTCGTTGTCCCACTCTTCCGGTAACTGACGATGCTGCATGCGGTATAACTGGTCGGCGAGGGTTGGGTATTGCTCTTTATATGCCTGAAACGTGGTCATCCAGGCGTTCCGGCTTTCATGACCGCGTTGAGCGAATCTCGTCTGAAAGTGCTCTCGGACCCCTTGCGGCACGAAGAATTTTGCGTCTTCCGGCCAGTCATAATTGCGTTTGGTCTGACGGATCTCCTCTTCCCCTAACGGCTCGCCGTGCGCCGCGCTCGTATCCTGTTTGTGTGGCGCGCCATACGCGATATGGCTATCCACAATAATCAAGGTGGGCCGGTCGGGCATATCCTTGAACACGGTTAACGCACGCCCAAGCATATTCAGATCATTCGCATCCGACACGCGGGCGACATTCCAACCATAACTGAGGAAGCGCGTCTCCACGTCCTCACTGAACGCCAAGTCAGTGTGACCTTCGATGGTGATTTTATTATTATCGTAGATCCAACAGAGATTTGCGAGCTTGAGATGACCGGCTAAAGACGCCGCCTCACTAGACACGCCTTCCATGATGTCGCCATCGCCACAGAGAGCGTAGACATCATAATTGAACAATTCGAAATTCGGGCGGTTGAAATACTGGGCCAACCACCAGCGCGCCAAGGCGATGCCTACGCTTGTGGCAACGCCTTGCCCAAGAGGTCCGGTGGTGGTCTCGACGCCTGAGGTCCAACGATATTCCGGATGGCCTGGACATTTGCTGCCCAGCTGACGGAATTGTTTGATGTCGTCTAGGGTCACAGACGCTTCCCCGAGGGTCTCATACTCGGGATTCACCGCTCTCACCCCAGTTAAGTGCAACAAAGCGTAGAGCAGCATCGAGGCGTGGCCGTTCGAGAGAATGAAGCGGTCACGATTCGGCCAAATGGGGTCATTGGGATCGAACCGCAAGAACTGTTGCCAGACACAGTAGGCGACCGGCGCCAGCGCCATGGGCGTCCCCGGATGGCCCGAGTTCGCTTGTTGCACAGCGTCCATCGCCAAGGTGCGGATGGTATTGATGCAGAGTTGATCCAGGTGATCAGTCGTCATGACTTATTCCTCCAGCGCATTTGGGCAACAACAGCGATTTACATACTATCCGTTCAGAGCGAGCAATCAACAACACGCCGACAAAAAGGGAATCATTATGCATTCCTCTCCTGGCAACGGACAATCACGAAGCTTAGGAATTCTCGGATAGCGCTTCCGATTTCATAGCGTGCGTTTCCGAGGCGAAATGACCGGTATCATAAAAATGGTTTCTGCGTTGGGAACGTCTCGTGGATTTAGCCTTCAATAAAACAAAGCGTGATGTGCTGTGAGCAATTCCAATTGAATGCCTCCCCCGAACCTCTTCCCACGCTCAGTCGTCACGAGCAAGGCGGGCTTCGGCGAGATCGATTTCACGTTCGAGGCGGATCAGCACGTCGTCGCCGATCTTGTCCTCGCGCCACAGCTTAATGAGCGCTTCCCGCTGAGCGGCGGCAGCGCGAGCACTGCCGCCAGTGAGACGACTCCTCGCATACCGCACCAGCTGACGAGCGTCGAGACGCGGGCCGAGGCAGGATCACGACGGCGCACGGACGGCATGAGCCCGCGCACGCCGTCCGTCGCGGTGAAAATCCACAGAAACCGTACGCCGATCGTAACTGCGCTCAAGATGCCGATCAGGCCGACCACAGATACCCAGGACAGGTCCTGCAGGCGCAACAGCGAGTCGGCGATGTGCGGCAGTTTGTGCCCGATGAGCACGAACACCAGACAGTTGACCACAAACACGACCGCGCGCCAGAATGTGCGAATGTTCAGACGCGCCAGCGCCGAGATGCGCAGATGGGCCCATCGTGACCGGTAGAGGCCCGCCACGACAACGCCCAGAACCCCGGAGACCTGTAGCGACTCGCACAGGCAGTAGGTTGCAAAGGGAGTCGTCAACGACATTGCGAGTTCAAGCATCGGATCGTGTAGACGCTCTTGGAGCCGGGCAGTGATCCAGCCCATGGCCAGGCCAATCGTGAGCCCGCCGAGGGCGATCAGAGCAAACTTACCGACCAGCTCCTGTGCAGAAAACACTCCGGTTAGCGCGGCAGCCACCGCGAACCGGTAAAGCACCAGCCCGGTTGCGTCGTTCACGAGGCTTTCGCCCTCCAGGATTGTCACGATCCGGCGCGGCAGTCGAAATCGCCTCAATACCGCCGTCGCAGCTACGGCATCCGGAGGCGAGACAATGGCGCCCAGCGCAAACGTGACCGCCCAGGGCGCCTGCGGCACGAGCCACTTGAACGCGACGCCCACGGCCAGCGTCGTCGTCGTCACCAGCCCAATGGCGAGCAGTAAAATGGGTCGAAGATTCGAGCGAAAATCGCGCCATGAGGTATCGAGGGCCGCCGGGTACAACACGGCGGGCAGCACGATCGCGAGCACCAAGTGCGGCTCGATCTGCACTTCCGGCTAGTCGTATACGACGCCGAGCCCGATTCCCGCCAGGACCAGCACGATGGGGTAGGGCACCTGAACGCGGTTCGCCAACCAACCGGCGGCGATCGCGCACACCATCACCAAAATGAGTGAAATCATCGAGGCCTGTCCATTTTCTCTCCTGGTCTGTTGCCTTCGGCTAGATTGCTTTTCCCTTCTGCTTCTGCCAGGAAGAACATCTGGTCTTCCCAGACGTCTGTCCTGAGCGGCCAGCCATAGCTGAAGACGGCTGGCTGCCCCGTGCCCCAGTCCTTGTCGTAGAGCTGCGTGCCGTCCTTCGGAGAGATCGTGCTCATACGAGGCTCTCCTCTACCGGGATTGTTGCTTATTTGCCCCGAACTCGATACGAATCTTTTTGTTGCAAGAAGCGCTTTCAACGCTGACGTCTTGAGAAGAACCAGTACGATCAACTAGGTTGAATGTTCAGCGGGCTCTGCTCGTGCACTTAAGCGGGCAAGCTCTTCTCGAAGCCTCTCGTTGTCCTGCTCTAATTCCTGCATCCGTCTCTCGATGGGCGCCAGGGCCTCGTGGATTTGGTCCTCAGTGAAACGAGGCATAATGTGCTGTCGGCAATTCCAATTGAACGCCTCCACCCGAATCACAAATATCCGCTCGATCACCGCTTGGTAGCCTGGATCATGTACTTGCTTGATCCACTCTTGCACTTGCTCTCCCTCGATGATCTTCGCCCATCCCAGAATCTTCAGACGCATTTGCGCCGGGTAATCGACTAGAATCAGCGCGACCCGATTATCCGTCATCAGATTACCGGCGCTGATGAATTGCTTATTGCCAGAAAAATCAGCGAAGGCGATCGTTCGTTCGTCTATTACTTTCAGAAAGCCGGTTGGACCGCCCCGATGCTGCACATAAGGCCAACCAGTCTCTCCAACACTCGCCAAGTAGAAGCTGTCGCGCGCGGCAATGAACTCCGACTCCTGCTGGCCGAGACGATCTGGCGAAACTCCGGACTTTTCCAACTTCGCGTATTGCCGGCGGCTGCCGTGCCGCTCTTGTAGAGCCTTAATGACCGGCGTAAATACCAACGATCCAAAGTTATGCGCCATTGAGTTTCCTTTCCTCCCAGGCTGTGGGCCGACTCGGGCGCCAGCCTGCAGCGTTCGTAAGTTTTATCACCGGCCCAATTTCGTGTCGCACGAGAAACGTCTCGCTACGGTTTGCTATCTCTTCTCCATGCGTCGCGAGCGCAAGATGTTCTATTACTTGCACTCCGCGCGCTGTCGCGATCAGCTTGTCCCTTGCGGCTGAGACTGCTTTTACAATCTCAGCTCCGAGACCGCGCGAAGCACAAGTAATTCTCCAAACTTTATAGTTGGTCGAAGCTGCAACATTCGACCACTTCCCCTGCGTTTCCTCTACTCTTCAGTTGTGAGGACGACTCGAAACCGCGCCTTACCGCTCATCATGAGTTCGTAGGCCTCAGCCGCACGCCCTAACGGAAAGACTTCAGTCATAGCCCGCACGCCAGTATACAGGCTAAAGGAGAGCGCATCCTGTGAATCACTAGACGTGTCGGAGGGCCAGCCCCTGATCGACCGACGCCCTGTGATGAGTAGACCTGCAGGCACTTCGAGTGGCTCAGCAGCAGCACCGAGAATGATTAACTGCCCGTCGACGCCAAGACCGCCCAGGACCGCGCTCATCGCCTTGCCGTTCGTCACGGTTGCGAGAATCACTTTGGCGCCACCCAACTTGACCAGTTCCGCCGCGGCATCCTGCGTTTGACTATCGATGTAATGCCACGCACCAAGCTGCTTGGCCAGCGGTTCCTTATCCCGCCCGCGGGCGATAGCCACGGTCTTGAACCCCATCTTGGCGGCGAACTGAACGCCCAAATGACCGAGCCCACCTATCCCGAGGACGACAACCAAATCCCCAGGCCCTGCGCCGCTGTTCCGCAGGGCATTGAAAGTAGTGACCCCTGCACACATCAGTGGTCCGGCGTCTACGGCTGTGAGCCCTTCCGGGATCAGCGCCAGCGCTCCGACGGGAGCGATCATGTATTCGGCATAACCGCCGTCGTACATAATACCAGGCACTTGGAAAGCGATTTGGCAGGTCACGAAGTCTCCACGACGACACGAATCGCAGTACCCGCAGTGGCCGCCATGCCAGCCGACTCCGACCCGCTGACCTGGGGTCCACTCGACGATGCTTGTACCGACCGCATCAATGGTTCCGGCGACTTCATGTCCTGGAACCCGCGGGTACTGGATGCCCGGCCAGAGCCCTTCTTTTGTAAAGGAGTCGCTGTGACAAATGCCGCAAGCCTCAACCTTAATACGCACAGATCTTGCGCCGGGCTCTGGGATTTCGCGTTCAACGAGTTCAAAGGGACCATTCAGGGTAGTAACTTGCACGACACGCATCCTTGGCATGACTCCTCCGATCGTATACCTTCTTGATTTTTACCACTGCATTTATTCTATCTGTATGTGTGGCCAATCCATCGGATCGGGTTTACCGCTTGCGATGATGGCTGCGGAACCGCCGGTTCAGGGTAACGTGTTATTCGTGATCAGCTAAGAAATTCGGGCCCCATTATGCACAGGCTCAACGGATCATGAACGAAAGAAATCTCTTAAGGCGCTTTACTACGCTGAGACAGCAACGACCAGCTTCCCGCAGCCGCGTCTCTGTCTCACTTCTCCCGCGTAAGCGGCAGAGGCCTGAGCGAGCGGCAGCACGGCACCTACCATTGGGTGAAGGTCGCCCGCCTCCAGCAAGTCGCCAATCTGGCTCAACTGTTCATGATTCGGTTTGACGATAAAAAATGCTTGTTTCACTCGTTCGTCAGTAGTCGTCTCGCTCTCCGCAGCGATGGTGATTATTCTTCCACCAGATTTGAGTACCCCCCAGGATCGCTGGAGAGTTTCACCACCGACGGTATCAAATACGACATCCATGTCCCGGACGTTGTTTTCAAAACGCACGGCCCGGTAGTCGATGACTTGTTCGGCTCCCAGCTGCGATACAAACGCAAGGTTACGTGCGGATGCGGTAACAGTCACATGCGCACCATGCAACCGGGCCAGCTGTAGCGCGAAAACGCCCACGGCGCCTGCGCCACCATGCACCAGTATGCGCTCCCCGGCTTGAAGTCGCGCACGATCAAATAGCCCCTGCCACGCAGTCAACGCACCAATCGGAACCGAGGCGGCTTCGACATGCGTCAAACTGGGTGGCTTTAGGGCGACACTGGTCGGCTGCGTGATGCAGTACTCCGCCAGTGCGCCGTCGGAAAACCAGTCATTCATACCGTATACTTCCTGACCGATAGCGAAGCCGACAGTATCCTTCCCTACCGCCGCAATGACGCCGGAGAATTCATGTCCAGGTACGGCGTGGCTCCGTCTCTCGCCGTTTTTGCTGTGAGTGGTGGGATACCACAGTAGCTCCGTTGGCGTCACGCCAGCTGCATAGACACGGATCAGCAGTTCTCCACGTCCGGGTCGCGGCTGAGGCGCATATTCCTCGATCAGGACAGGCGCTTGTACGGAATCAGATAAACGCATTATTCTCATTTTTCGCCTCTATCTGGTGTCGTAATTTTCGTGGCTTATGCCGAGATGCAATAAGGTTCCACCAGAACTTGTTCGTCGAGCATGGATCTCACGATCTCAGCCATTGCAAGCGGCGGGGTTTAAAGTTGAAGGTTTTTTCCGCCTTATTGTTTGCAGCATCGCTAAACATGTAGTCGAGCCGTCGGTGATTGAGAAATAGCAAGTCCTTATCACTATTACTGACTGATACGGTCTGATTCAATCGTCCGGCAAATGGTCACAGGTGCGAGAGAAGGTGACGATGCATTACTTGACACCGGATTCCTCAAAGAGGACCAAATTTGGGTGCCACGGGCAGCTTGCTGCCCGTGCCCAGCCGCCACACTGGCGGACAAGTCGCCAGTGGCGCCCCGCTTGTCCTGGGTTACCTAAAAGCAGCCTGCATGAAGGGATGGTGTCAAGTTTGCCATAATTCCCCGAGAGAAAGCCATTTTTTAACGCGCCCGCGGTTTAGGTCTCCGTTGCCACCGCTGCAGTTGGAACTCCCGCTTCACTAGGTTACAACCAACAACCATGATTACCCTGGCGGATGTACAAGCGGCGCGTGCGCAGATTGGTGGCGCACTCTATGAATCCCCTTGCGTCTACTCGGAAACGATGAGCCGCTTAGCGGGTGCGCGAGTGTTTTTCAAACTCGATAACTTGCAAATGACAGGTTCCTTCAAGGAACGGGGGGCGCTGAATAAGCTGCTTTCTCTCGCCATGAGCGACCGGCAACGCGGCGTCATCGCGGCTAGCGCAGGAAATCATGGTCTCGCCGTGGCGTTCCATGCCCAACGGTTGGGCATTCCCGCAACGATCGTCATGCCGCGGTTTGCGCCATTGGTAAAAGTCTCATGGGCGCGACGCTATGGCGCCGAAGTCATTCTCTTAGGAGCAGACTTCGACGAGGCGCTGGCCGAAGCGCGACGACTGCAGGACGAACGTGGGAGTGTTTTCATTCCCGCCTTTAATGATCCGACAGTAATTGCTGGACAAGGAACACTCGGCTTGGAATTGCTTGAACAAGCACCCGATCTCGACGCCGTGCTCGCGCCAGTGGGCGGTGGAGGGTTGATTGGCGGTCTTGCCCTCGCCTTGAAGGAAAGCGGCTTCACTGGTCGTGTGATTGGCGTCCAGGCGGAGCGAGTCGCAGGGATGCGCGCGGCGCTTACCGCGGGCAGTCCCGTTCCCCTACCACCGGCAACGACAATTGCCGACGGCATCGCCGTCCGCCGTGTCGGGGAGCTCACGCTGCCGCTCGTACAACGCTATGTGGACGACATTGTGACAGTCAGTGAAGCCGAACTCGCCCACGCCATCCTCCTGTTCCTCGAAAACGAAAAAACAGTGGTGGAAGGGGCGGCGGCGACGACATTGGCAGCGCTCTTACACCGTCCTCTGGGTCTCGCAGGACAAACAGTTGTCCTGATTGTCTCTGGCGGCAACATCGACATGAACGTCATCGCTCGGGTCATCGAAAAAGGGCTCGTCCAAGAAGGGCGATTGATACGGATCAGTTTGATCGTCACTGATCGTCCTGGGGCGCTGGCGCGCGTGAGCATGTTAGTAGCGGAGCAAGGTGCGAACATCGAGGAAATCGTCCACACTCGGGGCTTTAGTCGCGCGGAAATCGGCGAATCAGAAATCACCTTAACGTTGGAAACTTACGGACCTCAGCACATCGCTGATGTGCTCGCGGCATTACGAGCCGCCGGGTATCAAGTCTTTGAGGAACAACTAGGGCCGCCATGAGGCGCCGGAAGACTCACGAACCACTCAACAAGTTTGTCAGGAGAATCCTTCAGCGATTGGAAGCGACGTCAGCCTCTCAGCTCAACGGTGTCAAATGCCTTATTGGGATTTCGCCGCTCTCGTTTTTGCTTCGACCGCCGTAGTAAACGGCGCGACCAATTCTTGGGGAAATCCGGTATTTTTTTTCCCTACGACCACATACGTTCCTTCCGGTTCGCTGAAAAACACGCCGTTCATCTCGTACACGCCGCCGATAAATCGTCGCGTAAGCAACCGAAAGTATTTTCCCCGCAAGCCTTCTAGATCGTATTGCTCTCCAACGGCGTCGAGTTCCCACTCGTGTGCAGGCGCTACTTCCGCGAGAATTTCCAGCGCTTCATCGGGGGAAATTTTGAAATGGAGTTTCTCCCCTACCTGTGGGCCATCGGATTCGTCGTCCACTAATCCTGGAACATAAGATGCCCCAGGTACCGCAGATGCCGCAGATTTCATCGTGCCGCATCCTGAAGGCACCGTTAAACATGCAACACTCAACAGCACGCTAATACCTACCTCACGAATATGTTTCATGCGTGTGTACCTACTCTACATCCTCGATTGGTCTCCGTCACCTTTTACTGATATCCCTTCTTTTCCCTGACCTCGGCGATCAATGGCTCAACTAACGTTTCCGGCAGCCCATTGTTTTCACTGACGCGCACATACGCCCCGGTTTTCTCGGCATAGAAAATTCCGCTGACGGTTTTCTTCCCACCGAGTAGTTGGTCTGTCTCTATGCGAAAAAACTTGCCGCGCTGGCCATATACGTCGTACTCATCTCCTGTGCTTACCACTTTCCATCCGTGTCGTGGAGCGACGTCGAGAAGGCAATCGACGGCCTCCCCTGGCGTGACCGGAAAGTGTTGCCGGCCGGCGTAGGTTTCATCCGCCGGCGCCTCTCCAGTCACGATCCCTTGCACGGTAGATTGGACTGAGCTGCAAGCAGAAATCACAAGGAAGCACGAAGCAGCAATAAAGAGCCAGTACATAACGGTCTTTTCAAGAACTCCTTTCTCCACCGTTTTCGCGCGTTGCGTGATACGTGAGTGTGCAACCTTTCCGTTATTTTTCACGCCTTACGCCTCACGGCTCACAGTTTTAGTACGCTGATAAGCCGCCATCCGCCGGGATGATCGCACCGGTAAGCATGCGGGACTCATCCGACGCAAGGAACAAAGCAACATTCGCGATATCTTCGGGTTGTCCAGTGGCGAACGGATATTGTTTCCAGTCAATTTTGATTGCCTGAGTCTGAGGAATCGTACCAGGCTGCTCGCGGTTTTCCCCAAAACGCTGCCGCACGCGTTCAGTCAATATTACCCCCGGGCAAATCGCGTTCACCCGAATGCCATTCAAGGCGTATGTTCCAGCCAGCGATTTCGTCAAAGCGATTATTCCCCCTTTTGCCGCCGTATATACATGAATAGGGAAAGCGCCGCGCAACGCTACGACTGAGGACATGTTGATAATCGTTCCGCCATCGGCTTTGATCATCTCCGGGATTGCGTATCGACAGCAGAGGAAAGTACCGAGCAGATCCAACGATTGCGTATGGTTCCACACCAGCGACATATCAACATCCGTGACGCTCGTATCTTCAACGATTGAGCCACCAGCACAGTTATGTAGGATGTTGATCTTGCCGTAGCGCTCCACCGTTTTTTGGATGGCGTTTTTGACACTGTCCTCTTTCGTCACGTCGGTTTGGATAAAGGTCGCGTCTCCTCCCGCATCGCGCACCATTTTCTCAGCCGCCTGACCCAACTCGGGTTTCAATTCGGCAATCGCCACCTTGGCGCCTTCTTGCGTGAATAACAAAGAGGCAGCTCGCGCGATACCAGAACCGGCGCCGGTAATAAATGCTACTTTTCCGTCTAGACGTCCCATGATGATTGTCCTCCTTTTCTTACCAGTCAGCACTTCACACTCAGTACCTGCTAAGGCCACACTACCCTATTCTCTTCCACCACTAACCCGACAACGCCGTCCGGGGCAATGAATTTGGCGCCGTCCGGACGCGCTTCCTCAAGATATTCCTTTGAGGTGAAGGCGCGCTCCATAGCGGCAAGATCAGAAAACCACACTTGCGCCGCGCCATCAAACGGCGGGTCGCCGTCCGCATACATGGATGGAAGCGCGTGGCTTTGTACGTATCTGAGTAGCCCCGGCAATTGCAAGGCGATCGGCCCGTGCACTTCCTTCCAGTAACGGAAAAACTCTTCTCGGCTCATTCCCGGTTTGCGTTTCACCAGAGAAATGCGCTTGATCGCGCGGGCGTCCTTCGTCATGGGCTGTCCCGCTCGCAGGCTGTGATCTTCCGTCCGCAACCGTACAGCCCGTTTGATATCTACAAAATTAGGCTCATCAAGATACGCCCCGTCCATATACTCCTTGGAGCGAAAGACCGAGACAGCGGCGGCTTCATCGTCCACCCAGATTTCCGCCATCCCATCGTATGGCGGGTCTTCGTCGTTAACGTTGAGAACGTGACTTTGGACGTAACGGCGAATCCCAGGAATGCGTTGCGCAAGCGGCGCATGGATCTCACGCCAGTGCTTTTGGCATTCTTGCCGGCTCAGGCCAGGTTTACGTCTCATGAGAA